>CAZACZ010000108.1:0-6855 GCA_964483695.1 uncultured bacterium
GTCAACCTCCGTGCCTGCGTTCCGCCTGCGGCAGCACCGTTCGAACCCGCTGGGAGCGGGCAAAACCGATCCCACGACCGGCCGTCCGGTCAGCGCCCAGAAGTATACCCGCGGCTCTTTCGGGGTGTCAACGCGGTGCATGCGTTCGGGATCGCTCGGCTGGCGGCGGGCTCGCGAGGAGCAGGCTACACCACGTCCATCGCTTGCGCATTCCGCCTCTACACGCCTTGGGCGGCCCGTGGCAGCATGGTGCCGAAGCGCTGCCCGTACGGGAGCGGTTGGAGGACTTCGTGCGCGTTCTGGCGTTGATCTCGGTCCTGCTCCTGGGTGCCGCCCTGGCGCAGGGAAGCATCAGCGGCACGCTCTTCGCTCCCGACACCCAAGGGTACGTGGTGATCGCCTGCTACCCAAGTGCCGACGCCGGTTGCGACGAGGTGCTGAGCGGCGTCACGCAGCTCGCTGGGAGCGGCCGGCGCCAGGCGTTCCGCATCGACGGCCTGGCCGAGGGCGCCTACATGTTGGTCGCTTGGCGCGACGCGAACGGCAACGGCGACAGCGAAGAGAGCGAACTCAGCGTCCTGCTGGGTGCGGATGGCCAGCCGGTGTTGCTGCGCCCACCCATGCAGGGGGTCGAGTTCCGCTTGAACGCCGGTACGGCGTCGCAGCCCGCCGCCCCCCAACCCAGTCCGCCGGCGACCCAAGGCGCCGTACCGGCCGACCTGGTGGGCGTCTGGCAGCAGACGCGCGCTTCGGCAGGCGACTACCGCAACCTCGTGACCGGTTACGAGTTCACCGCCACGTCCGGGTTCAGCGCGCAGCTCGTCATCGGGGCCGACGCCGGGTACTACATGGCGTACTACTCGTCGGGGTACCAGACGGGGTGCGCCGTCCCGGTCAGCTACTTCGAGCAGTCCCGCGGCGCGGCGCGGTGGGAGGGCGCCAGGCTGGTGCTGCAGCCGGTCGAGCACCGCCTCGACGTGAACGGCTGCACCAACCCCGGCACGCACGATCTGGGGACCGACCCCATCGTCTACGGCGCCACCTTCACCGAGGGATTCGACTACTCCGGGCTTCGCAGCTACACCTTGACGCTCGACGGCGGACCGCACCCGTTGGAACTCGACCTGCTGCACCACGAACCGCTCATGCCCGGCTACCAACCCGAGCAGCCGGCCGACTTCGTGCTCGGCGACGTGGCCGTGTACCGCGAGTTCGTCGGTACCTGGGCGTACTCGGAAGGCTCGCGACTCGACTTCTACGACCCGCGCACCGGCGCGTACTACCTGCCCGAGTTCGACGGCACGGGCCACGAGTGGCTCCGCTTCGGCGAGACCGACTACGAACTGGCCCGCGCATGGCGCGACTACAACCTCGAAGGCGTGTGCAAGAAGAGCTACGTCTACTACGAGCGGGGCACGCCCACCATGGCCGTCACGGAGGCGCCGCAGACCGAGGGCGGCGACATCCTCGGCCACCTGCGATTGCGGGCCGCCGAAGCGAAGCTGATCGTCGACATCCACGACTGCGAGGGCTACGACCAGACGTTGCGCTACGACCTGATCCCGCAGACGAGTTACTACACGTGGCGCTACCGGCCCGAGACCAACTACCTCGTGCACATCCCGGAGGGCCTGACGCTGCAATGCCCCTGGCCCAGGGCGGAGTGGCAGTTCATGGTGTGCGACGAGGAGTACAACGCGTACGTGCGGCGCTGAGCGCGGCCGATGCGCACGCCCCTCGTGCCGGGCGCGCAGACTCCCGGAGCGCAACGGCGTACATTGCGAACCATGCCTGTCCGCCGCCCCTCCGATGACCCCGGCACCGGCGGGGCGGGTGCGGCCCGCGTACCGGAACCGTTCGACCCGTACCCGGACGCGCTCCGCACCTGCCGTCGCTGTCCCCGGTTGGTGGCGCATCGGGAGCAGGTGGCGCGCGAGAAGCGCCGCGCCTACCGCAGCGAGACGTACTGGGGCGCGCCCGTGCCGGGTTTCGGAGACCCGAATGCCCAGCTGCTGCTGGTCGGCCTGGCGCCCGGCGCTCACGGCAGCAACCGCACCGGCCGCATGTTCACCGGAGACGCCTCGGGTAACTTCCTCTACCCCGCCCTGCACCGTGCCGGGCTGGCGAACCGACCCGACAGCCGGGCGCGGGACGACGGGCTCGAGCTTCGTGACGTCTGGATCACCGCCGTGGCGCGCTGCGCCCCGCCGGGCAACAAGCCCACGCGGGAGGAACTCGACTCCTGCCGGCCCTGGTTCGCTCACGACGTCCTCGGGCTGCCTCGTGCGAAGGTCGTCTTGGCGCTCGGCCGCATCGCGCACGACGGCGTCCTGAAGCTGCTCGGGGAACGCGGTCTGCGCACCACGCTCTCCGCGCATCCGTTCCGGCATGGGGCGGTGCATCGCTTCGATGGTCTGCCGGGGGCGGCCGACGCGCGTGCGCTTCCGCTGGTGGACGCGTACCACGTGAGCTTCCAGAACACCAACACGGGGCGCCTGACCCCCGCCATGTTCGACGCCGTCTTGCGGACGGCGATGGAACTTGCCGGTATCCCTTGACCACGCACGCCGCCGCACCGCTTCCACAGGCGCGACGGCAGGGCCGGCCGCGCCGACGCGCTTAGTCGGTCTCGTCGGCCTCTAGTCGGGGGAAGCGGTTCCCGGGCACTCGGTCAGGCGCTTGATCGGCCGCCCACCGTGCTTGGCTCACCAGCCCACGCAGCGCGGCCAGCTCGTGCGCCGTGAGGCCTGCGCGGTCGAAGACGCCACGGTACATGCGCAGCACACTCGGAGCGCGCGGCGAGTCGGTGTAGCCGATGTGCAGCATGGCGCCCTCGAGTTGGGCGTAGAAACGCTCCATCTGGTCGCGTGTCGGCGCGTCTTCGGGCGGCGCGACGGGCCGTGCGGGTGCCTGCACCGTCCCGGACGGCGTTCGGGCGCCTGCCGCCGCCTCCTCGGCCCTCTCGTTCGCCGCCTCGGTTGCGCCGTCGCCTGCGCGCGTCGCCAACGCCACCTCGTACGCCAGCACCACCACCGCCTGCGCCAGGTTCAGCGAGGCGTACCCCGCCGTGGGGATCACCACGTGCGCCTGGCAGCGGGTGAGTTCCTCGTTCGCCAGACCGTGATCCTCGGGCCCGAAGAGCACCGCGGTGCCCTCGGTCAAGTGGGGCGCGGCCTGGCGCGGCTCCAGCACCGGGTAGTTCGCCGCGGCCCTTGTGCGCGCGCTGGTGCCCATCACCAGCCTCGTGCCCGCGATCGCCTCGTCCAGCGTCTCCACCACGCGCGCGGCGTGCAGCACGTCTTCGGCGTGCGACGCCAACGCCTCGGCCCGGTGGTCGATGCGGCAACGCGGCGCCACCAGCACCAACTCGTCGAGCCCGAAGTTCTTCATCGCCCGCGCTGCTGCGCCGACGTTGGCGGCGTCCTTGGTGCGCACGAGCACGATGCGGGGGCCAGGCATGGGTGCGAGCTTACCAGCGGACGTGACGCGTGCGGGACGCGGGGGTCGGAACGCGCTATCATCGGGTGTTCGCAACTCGCAGTAGGCCAGGAGGTACGTCGATGCCGTTCGGTATTGGTGTTCGCATGGTCGTCTGTACCGCCGCGCTGCTCGTACTCGCGGGTTGCACTACACCGCCCACACCCGCGCCGTCACGCGTCGAGATCACGCCGGGCGGGTTGTTGCTCACGCCCGACGCTCCCATCGGGGCACTAACGGCGGCGGTGTTCGACCAGTTCGGCCAGCCGATGGACGTTGCCGTTGCCTGGACGTCGAGCGATCCATCGGTCGTCACCGTCGACGCGGACGGCGCCGTGACGGCCCAAGCCGACCTCGGGTCTGCCCAAGTCACTGCCAGGGCCGGCGCCGTGCACGGCACCGTGATCGTGGTCCTCGCCCAGCCGGTTCCTGGCGCCACCGTCGTCTCCGACGCTCAGATCGTGGGAGAGCCGGTCGCCGTCGACCCCAGCGCCCCGTTCGACGTCGGCATGCAGTACGTCGTAACGCTCACCGGCGCCGACGCTCCGACCGTCGGATCGATCCTTCTCGGCAGTGGGGAGAAGCCGGTCGCCGGGCGCGTCGTGCAGGTGGACGGGCCGGACGTGACGCTCGAGTTGGTGCCGATCGACGAGGTCTTCGCCGGCCTCGACATCGAGGAGAGCTTCGATCTCGCCGAGGCGCGGTTCACCACTCCCGACGCCGTCGCACAGGCGTTCGAGATCCGGCAGGCGGAAGACGGGGCCGTGACCATGCACCTCCGCGACGGCCACACGTTGTCGAGTCCGGGTGCCCTCGATCCGCAGGCCGAGTTCGGAGCCGGAGCCTTCCGCTGTGAGACGCAGCTCAGCGCGGTACAGATCCAACTCCTCAAGTCGGACCTGACGTTCAACCCCGGCCTTTCGTTCGACATCGTGTGGAACGACACCCAACGCAAGATCGTGGTGAACGGCTCGCCGAGGGTCTCACTCGAGGTGACGCCCGTCGTGAGCGTCGCGATCGACGGCAAGGTCACGTGCAAGCTCACCTTCCGCGAGATCCACGTCCCCGTGCCTGGTCCGCTCGGCCTGTTCATCGGCGCCGTCGTACCGATCGGCGCAGGCTTCGAGATCGGCGGCAAGCTCCCCGTCGGTCAGATCGGGATGCAGTTCAAGAGCGAAGTCGGCGCCAACGTCCAGATGGGCTTCGACTGCAACCCGAACTGTGTCCCGGTCCAGTCGCTCACTCCCATCCTCGACGGCAACGCCAAGCCCGTACTGCCTGCCACGCTCACGGGTGTCAAGGTCGAGGCCAGCGCCTACGCCTTCTTGTTCGCTGACCTCGAAGGCGGGGCGCGGTTCTCGAGCACGCTGCGCGTCGAAGCGATCGAGAGCGCGGCGGGCCTGAAGTTCGACGCGAAGCTCGCGACCGAGGAGACACAGGCTGATGACGCTGGGTACGCCAGCGAGTACGAGCTGTCGTTCGAGGCCTCGGTCGCTGCGGGTTCCGGCTTCCAGCGCTTCTTGAACCTGGTGCGTGTCACGGTCGCGAGGCTCGAGCTCAAGCTCGTGCAGAGCATCGCCAGATCGCCTGCCTCCATCACCGTCACCGCAGATCAGGAGGCGTTCTCGACCGGTGAGACGGTCACCTTCACGGTGGCGCTGAACCCGGCGACGATCGCCTTCCCGATCGTCGGCTACAACGTCGCCGCCGTGCGCATCTACCGGAAGGACGCAGGCAGCCTGGTGCTTGCGAACGAGGTCGTGGCCAGCACGGGACAGACCGACATCGAGATCCCGTGGGTCGCTACGGTGGACGGGACCGTCACGGGCAACTTCGTGGCGTTCGTGATGACCAACCTGTTCTCGTCGCCACGCCTCGAGTTGGGCGCCATCACCGCGACGGAGCCCGGTTTCGCGACGTACTCGTTCACCGAAGAGACGGTCATGCATCGGCAGGAAGTCAACGGTGACTCGACGGTCACGGAGGACGAGACGGAGACGTTCAGCGTCTTCATGCAGCTTCGTGTTCTGAGCAGCTCTCCTCAGATCACGGAGTTCGAGGTCGTGGGTGGGACGTTGAGCGTGTCCGGAACGTACGATTACGTCGAAGAGAACCTCGGCGCGGGCTTCGGCGAGTGTACCTACGACGAGAGGATCGAAGACCACGCGTCCACCAACGGCACCGGTACCGCGACGGGTAGCGTGGTCCTTGGCTTGGACGGCGTTGATTCGTACGAAGTGGGTTCGTCCGCACTAGTGCTCGACGTCGAGACCAACGGCGTGTGGACCGCGCGCTACCAGTTCCTCGGATCCGAGACCGACTGCAGGGTCGACGTCACCGACCCGTACCACCAATCCTGGACCGAAGACAGGTTCGCGGAAGTTGACGGCACGACCGATCCGAGCCAACCTGGGCTCTACCAAGGTAGCGCGGTGCAGTCGTTCGGCGACACCACCATCACGACGACGTGGAGCCTGCAGATGCAGTGAGGCCTTGCCTCCCGCGCCCGGCAGCCAACAAGGAGGCGCGGCCGGGCACGAGCGCTTTCGGCGTATCGGGACGCGCTGCACATCACGAGCCGGGGCGCCGCTTCCTACGCGGCGCCCCGATCGGCTTGGCTTCGTTCACTCTGGTCGGGCAGTCGCGCCGGCGCATGCCGGCGCTGCCCGCTCAGGCCTTGCTCTGCTGGATGGCGTTGATGCGCTTCGCCAACCGCCCCTTGCGGCGAGCGGCGGTGTTCTTGTGCAGCAGCGAGCCCTTGGCGGCCTTGTCGACCAGGCCCTGGACCACCTTCTGGTACTTGGCAGCCGCCTCGAAATCGCCGCTCTCGGCCGCGGCCACCGCCTTCTTGGTGAAGGTGCGGATGGTGCTCTTCTTGGCGCGGTTCGCGAGCCGGCGCCGCTCGGACTGGCGATGGTACTTCATCGCGGACGGGTTGCGTGCCATGGTTCTCCTCGTCGTGCTTGGCTCGCGCGCTCGGCTTCCACCCCGGCGCGCGGAGGGTACATCGTTCTACGACCCGTAGGTCGGCAGCACCGGAGATGCTAGCACGCGCTGGCCACACAACTCAACCGACGGCACCGGTCCGGTCGTGCTGGGCCGTGGGCCCGCCTTCGAGCGCCCCATCCCGTGTTCGCTAGTACGGTGCTCCGTGCCTCAGCGTGCCAGAGAAGGTGTTCGCATCAGGTCCCGGAGCAACAGCCAGCCCGCCCGCACCAACGCCACCAGCGCCACGATGAAACCGCCCAGCAACCCGAGCACCAACGTGAGGCGCCAGCCCGTCGATTCGGATTCACTCGACGCCAATCCCGTCAGCACCGCCACGCCCTGCGCGGCCAGCAGCAAGCCGACCGCCGCCAGCATCGAGGCGACCACCGC
>CAZACZ010000109.1:0-6845 GCA_964483695.1 uncultured bacterium
ATCGGTTGGCTGCGCGCCGCCGTGCTCGGCGCCAACGACGGCATCGTCTCCACCGCCAGCCTGGTGTTGGGGGTGGCGGCGGCGGGTGCGGTGAAGCAGGACGTGCTGATCGCCGGCGTCGCTGGCCTCGTCGCCGGCGCCATGTCGATGGCGGCCGGCGAGTACGTGTCGGTGAGCTCGCAAGCCGACACCGAGGCCGCCGACTTGAAGCGCGAGCGTCACGAACTGGCCACCGCGCCGAAGTTCGAACACGAGGAGTTGACCGCCATCTACGTCGGCCGCGGGTTGTCGCAGGACCTCGCGGCCGAGGTGGCCACGCAGCTCATGGCCCACGACGCGCTCGGAGCGCATGCCCGCGACGAGCTGGGCATCACCGACGCGCAGAGCGCTCGGCCGGTGCAGGCCGCCTTCGCCTCGGCCGGCACCTTCGCCGTTGGTGCGGCGTCGCCGCTGCTGGTCGTGCTGTTGGCGCCCAGGTCCGCGCTGTTGTGGGTCGTGGCGGCCAGTTCGCTCGTCCTCCTCGCCGTGCTAGGCGCCGTGGCGGCCCGGGCCGGCGGGGCGCCGGTGCTGCGGGCGACCGCGCGCGTGGCCTTCTGGGGTGCGCTGGCGATGGCGGCCACGACCGGCATCGGGGCGCTGTTCGGCGTCGTGGGCTGACGCGCGAGCGAAGGCGCCCGCGCGAGCCAGGACCCCGGTGCGAGCCTGGACCCCCGCGCGACCCAGGACGCCGGTTCGCTGCGCCGAGGGCGTTCCCGCGCCCCGTACGCGCTAGAGCTTGTAGCCGATCTGCCGCAGCAGCCCCTTCCGCCACGCCACGTCGTCCGGCCCCTCCACCCCCAGTGGCGGTTCGCCGTCGATCACGCCCATCACGCCGCGGCCCAGCTCCGTCTCGGCGACGATCACCTCGAGCGCGTTGGCGGTGGCGCAGTAGATGCGGCACACCTCGGGCACCAGCTTCAGCGCGTTCAGCACGTTGACGGGGTAGAAGCCCTCGCCCAGGAACAGCACGAACAGGTGGCCGGCGCCCACCGCCAGGGCGTTGTCGCGCGCTAGCGCCTGCAGCGCGTCGTCGGTGCCGCTCACGCGCACCAGCCGCACGCCCGACGCCTCGCAGAACGCCAGGCCGAAGCGGATGCCGGGCACCGCGTTCACCAGCGCCTCGTGGATGTCCTCCACCGACTTGATGAAGTGCGTCTGGCCGAGGATCACGTTGATCGGCTCGGGTTTCTGGATGCGGACTTTGTGGAGGTTCATGACGGCTCCTTCCTACAGCCAGCCCTTCTCGCGCGCGATGCGGGCCGCTTCGACACGGTTGGCGGCGCCGAGCTTGCCGATCGCTTCGGAGAGGTAGTTGCGGACGGTGCCCTCGCCCAGGCCGAGGCGCTCGGCGATGGCCGCGCTGGTGGCGCCGTCCCCCGCCATGCGCAGCACCTGGCGCTCGCGGTCGGTGAGGGGGTCGGCTTCGCCCCACGCTTCCGCCGCCAACTCCGGGTCGATGGCGCGCCCGCCGCCGTGCACCCGGCGGATGGCGTCGGCGAGGCGGGTGGAGGGGGCGTCCTTGAGCAGGTACCCGGCGGCGCCGGCGTCGAGCGCGCGGCGCAGGTAGCCGGCGCGCGCGAAGGTGGTCAGGATCACCACGCGCGTGGCCAGGCCGGCCTCGTCGCGCACCGCGGCCGCGACCTCCAGGCCGCTCCGGCCGGGCATCTCGATGTCGGTCACCAGCACGTCGGGGCGGTGCTCGAGCACGTGCGTCAGCGCTTCGTCGCCGTCCCGCGCCTGCGCTACCACGGCGATGTCGCCGTCCAACTCGAGCAGCGCGGCCAGCGCGCCCAGCACCATCGCTTGGTCTTCCGCCACCACCACGCGGATCACGAGCCCGCCTCCGCGTCTTGCTGGACCGCCGCTGACAGCGGCAGGACGACGTCGAGGCGCGTGCCGCTGCTGCTCGCCGAGCGCGTGGGCGCGAGGTCCACGTGGCCCCCGAGCGCGCGGACGCGTTCGCGCATGGCGTCGAGCCCGGTGCCGCCACGGATCCCCGGCGAGCCTTCGCGCACGGCCGTGCCCGTGCCGTCGTCTTCGACCCGCAAGAGCACCGTGCTCCCGTCGCGTTCGAGGCGCACCAGGCAACGCTGGGCGTGCGCGTGGCGCAGGACGTTGGTGACGGCTTCGCGCAACGCCATCCCCAGTACCTGCTCGGCGGCGGGCGTCAGCGGAAGCGCGGCGACGAAGTAGTCGAACTCGATGCCGGCAGCGTCGAGCGCCACCTTGGCGCTAGCCAGCTCGCCCTGCAGGCCGCTGCCGCGGTAGCCGCGCACGGCGGCCCGCACCTCGCCGAGCGCGCCGCGCGCGATGCTCTCGACCTCGCGCATCTCGCGTTCGGCGCGCTCCGGATCGCGTTGCGCCAGCCGCGACGCAAGCTCGGCCTTGAGGGTGATGGTCGACAGGGTGTGCCCCAGGATGTCGTGCATGTCGCGCGCGATGCGTTCGCGCTCGGCGACCGCCGCGAGGCGCTCGACCTCGTTCTGCGCCATCCGCAGCTTCGCGTTCGAGCGCTCGCGTTCGACCTCGTAGATGGCCATCAGCCCGAGCAGCGGCACCATGATCGCGGCGGGCAGGGCCGAGAACAGGCGGAACGGCATCGGCACGGGAGAGACGACGGCGGCGACGACGGTGGCGGCCACCAGCAAGGCGAGGGCGATGACGGCGCGGCGGCGCGGCCGCACGCGCCCTGCGCTGGCCGCCGCGTACACCAGGAAGACGCTGCTGCCGCTGTTCAGCGGGCTGAGCAGCGCCCCCATCGCTCCGATCGCGGCGACGCCCGCCAGCGCGCCGGGCGATCCGCGCCACAGGTACGGTCGGCGGTCGAGGTGGCGCATGGTCCAGCCGTAGAGCGGCAGGAAGACGGCGATCATGGCGGCAACCAGCACCCAATCGAGCAGGCCGCCGTCCGGATCGAACAGCGGCTGGAACGCCAGGAACGCGAGGTAGACCAGCCAGATCGCCGCGGCCCGCGGGATGCCGAGGATCGTCCTGGGTGCGGCGCTTGCCTCCATCGCAGGTAGGATACGCGGCCCGGGCGCCGCGGCCGCGCGTCCGTCGGGAGGCGCGGCCGGTGCCCGGGTCGACGGCTCAGCCGTAGGTGCGGCCCTCGTCGCGGCGGTACGCCCACAGCGCGAGGAGGAAGAAGGCGACGGTGAAGGCCGCCAGCACGAGCGCGTGCGTCATGGCGTCGGCTCGGGGCGCGGCGCCAATGGTGCCGAGCGCCAACTGCGCGTAGTGGTAGCTCGGCAGGTAGACCGCGACGCGCTGCACCAGCTCCGGCATGACATGGATGGGGATCCACAGGCCGGACGCGAACGCCATCGGCATGTACAGCAGGTTCAGCACCATGGGCGCCGAGTTCGGCCCGAACAGGAAGCCGAACGCGAGCCCCAACGCGGAGAACGGGAGCACGCCGGTCAGCAGCACCGCCAGCAGGCCGAGCCACGACCCGAACCCGATGCGCACCCCCTGCAGGCCGGTGGCGGCTACCGTCACCAGGACCACGACGAGGGCCCCGAACAGCGTCGCCATCGCGATCTTGGCGAAGAAGTAGGCGGCCGGTGGCATCGGCGAGACGCGCTTCAGCCGCAACCACCCCTGGCCGCGCTCGGAGGCCACCCCCGCCCCGAAGGCGAAGAGGGAGGCCGAGAGGATGCCGGCGGCGGCGAACGTCGCCACCATGTACTTCGAGACCAGCATGCCTTGCGCCTGCTGCCCCCCGAAGGTGGCGCCGAAGATCACGTAGAACATCACCGGGAAGGCGAGGACGGAGACGGCGTAGATCGGCAGGCGAAGCAGCTTGAGGAACTCGAAGCGCGCCTCGGTCAGGAAGATGCGGGCCATGTTGCGGCGCGGCTGCGCGGCCGCGGTGGCCGCTTGGATGGAAGGCTGGAGGGTGGTCATCGTGGGGCTCCGTTCACGTTCGGCTGCTGCCCACCGTGCTCGGTGAGCGCGAGGAAGGCTTCTTCGAGTCCGGCGCCGGTGACCTCGAGACCGTGCATGGTGGCGTCGTGCTCCATCAGGTAGCGCGTGGTGGCTTCTGCGTCGGCGGTCAGGATCTCGGTGGCGGCTCCGACGCGCCGCACGCGGGCCACGCCGGGCAGGCGTTCGAGGGTGGCTGGTTCGATGCGGGTGACGGCGTGCACACGCTTGGCGGCCGCCCTGGACTTGATGGCGGCGGGCGTTCCTTCGGCGATGATCCTGCCGTCGTCCAGCACCACGATTCGGTCGGCCAGCGCGTCGGCTTCCTCGAGGTAGTGGGTCGTGAGCACGACGGTGCGTCGCTTGCCCAGAAGGCCCCGCACCTGCTCCCAGAAGGCGCGCCGCGTGCCGACGTCGAGGCCGGTGGTAGGCTCGTCGAGGAACATCAGGTCGGGGTCGCCGATCAGCGCCAAGGCGAAGTGCACGCGCTGCTTCTGGCCGCCGGAGAGCCTGCCGTACTGGCGGTCGGCTACCTCTTCGAGGTCGGCCATCTCGAGCACCCGCGCGATGGGGAGCGGCGCCGGGTAGTAGGCGGCGAACGAGATCAGGTGCTCGCGCACCGTGAGGGTGGCGGGCAAGCCCGAGATCTGCAGCATCGTGCCGACGCGGACCTTGGCGCTCGGCGAAGCGGGATCGTGCCCGAACAGCCGCGCTTCGCCGCGGGTCGGCTTCAGCAGGCCGAGCATGAGGCTGACGGCGGTGGTCTTGCCGGCTCCGTTCGGGCCGAGCAAGGCGAGGACCTCACCGCGCCGCGCTTCGAGGGTCACGTCGTCGAGGGCGGTGACGGCCCCGAAGTGCTTGGTGACGTTCTCGAGCGACGCCGCGGGGACGTCGTCCATGGAGGTGCGGGTTGCGGCCCGCTGGTCGGACGTTGGGGTGTGGGGGATCGTGTTCATGCTCATGAGGATGCGGCAGGGGGTGGTGGGCGTGGCAGTGCCGGTCGTCAGCCCGCGCGGGTGACATCCGTCATGCCCACCGGGACGCCGCGACGCGGGTGCTACGCTTCGGGTGCGCATCGGGAGGTACGTATGCCTGTTTCGGCACCCACCGCGGTCGACTCTGCCCTAGGGGCCATCGGCAACACCCCGATCGTTCGCCTGAACCGGGTTACCGCCGACCTCGGCGCGGCCATCTACCTGAAGCTCGAATGGTACAACCCCACCGCGTCGTACAAAGACCGCATGGCGCTCGCGATGATCGAGGGCGCCGAGGCGCGCGGCCTGTTGCGGCCCGGCATGACGGTGGTCGAGTACAGCGGTGGCAGCACGGGCTCGTCGTTGGCGTTCGTGTGCGCGGTGAAGGGGTACCGGCTGAAGGTCGTCACGTCCGACGCCTTCGCGCAGGAGAAGCTCCGTACCATGCGCGCGTTCGGCGCCGAGCTGGAGGTGATCCCCAGCCGCGGCGGGCGCATCACGCCCGACCTGATCCCTTCGATGGTCGCGCGGGCGAAGGAGCTCGCCGCGAAGGACGACGTCTACTTCACCGACCAGTTCCGCAACCCGGACGTCGCCAGGGGCTACGAGGCGATGGGGAGGGAGATCGCGGTGCAGGTGCCCGGTACGGTGCACGCGCTGTGCGCCGGCGTGGGTTCGGGCGGGATGTTGATGGGCACGGCTGCGGGCTTGCGCGAGACGCATCCGACGTGCCGTGTGGTGGCGCTCGAGCCTGCGTCCGCGCCGCTCCTCACCAAGGGGCGTGCCGGCACGCACGCCGTCGAGGGGATCGGCGTCGGGTTCGTGCCGCCGCTGCTGGAGGAGGGCGGCTACGACGAGGCGCGCGCCATCGACGAGGACGTTGCCCGCGCCACCGCGCGCGAACTGGCCCAGCGCGAGGGCATCTTCGCCGGCACCTCCAGCGGCCTGAACGTGGCGGCCGCCATCGACGTCGCGCGGGAACTGGGGCCGGAGCACGCGGTGGTGACGGTGGCGGTGGACTCGGGGTTGAAGTACCTGGCGGGGGAGTTGTTCGGGTAGGGGGTGGCGGGGCGGTCGCGTGGTCGAACGGCCATCCCTGCAAATCGAACGTGCGACGTTCAAATTGCAAGGATGTCGGCACTCGCCGTCCGAACGGTGCAGCCGCTTGACCCCGCACGCTTGCTTCGCTACGCTCGGTTCGGCCCGACCCGGTTCCCGGGGGCCGATGCCGCCCGACTCCACGGCGGTCGAGACGATGGAACGAGCGAACTGACCCCCCAGCCTGAACGCGGCGCGCGGCATCGCGCGCGGTCGTTCCGGCGTGGCCACCACGTCCCGCTCGCACCACCCTCTCCCAAGCTGGAGTCCTCATGTCCATCCTGCAGTTCGTGGGCGTCGGCATCGACTTGCCCGACGGCCCCCTCTTCGACGACGTCGACCTGACCCTGGACCGCGGCATGCGCGTGGCGCTGGTCGGCGAGAACGGCGCCGGCAAGACCACGCTGATGCGCATCGCCGCCGGCGAGGTGCCGGCCGACCGCGGCAGCGTGAGGCTGCACGGCCGCGCCGGCTGGTTGGCGCAGCATCTTCCCGACGCGCGTTACACACCCGACGCCTCGAACACGCCCGGTGCTCCCGACACGCTCGACGCTCCCGGCGTGCGCGGGGGAACCGACGTTCCCGGCTCCGGCGGCGAGCGCCAACGGCGGCGTCTCGAGGCGCTGTTCGCCGAGCGGCCGGACGTGCTGCTGCTCGACGAACCCACCCATCACCTCGACCTAGACGCCACCGCGTGGCTCGAGCAGCAGCTGCTGACGAGCGACGTTCCCATCCTGTTCGTGTCGCACGACCGCGCGTTCCTCGACGCGGTGGCCACGCACGTCGGCTTCTTGGAGCGCGGCAGGTTCG
>CAZACZ010000110.1:0-6823 GCA_964483695.1 uncultured bacterium
GGGAGTTCGGTGGGAACGGGGGTATCGGCCATGATGCTCTCCTAGCCTATCCGAGACGGGACGGTGGAACGGTGGCGTGGCGCGCCATGCGCCGGGCGCTGCCGAGGGGTTCGCGGCCGGGATGCCGTCCTGGGGACGGACGCTCTAGCCCCCGGAACGCGAAGGCGTGCGGCGCGCGGGGAGGGGCGAGCGGGGCGAGGGCTTGAGTCAACATCGCTCAAGTTTACTGTTAAACCGACACTCAGGGGGATGCTGCGACACGTTCCCCGCGAGGCGCCTGGGTGGCCGAGCGTCGCGCAGGACCAGCGTGGGTCGGGCGCCGCGCGAAGACTCCGGCGATTCTACACCCCGGTCGCGGGCTGTCGGGCATCGCCGCGGCGCGCGGGGACGCCCTCCGGGAGGGCCGTGGTAGCGTGGCCGCGTCATGAGAGACGTGCTCGACGCCCTGCAGCTGGCCGTTCGCGAAGCCCTCGGGAGCATGGGGGTGGAAGGCGCGCTGGCCCCGGAGCAGAGCGTGGCCGGCATCGCGGTTCCCATCCAGGAAGTACCGGACGACAAACCAGGCGACTTCGGCACGCCGGTGGCGTTCTCGCTGGCCAAGGCGTTGCGGCGCAACCCGGCCGAGATCGCGCGCCAGATCGTGGCGGCGCTGCGCCTCCCCGACGGCGTGGCGTCGGCCGATGCGGTGGGGCCGTACATCAACTTCCAGGTGGACCCGGCAGCCTACGTGGCGGGCGTCGTCACCACCGATCCGGCGCCGCGCGCGGAACGACGCAAGGTGGTGGTGGAGCACACCAGCGTCAACCCGAACAAGGAAGCGCACGTCGGGCACCTGCGCAACATCGTCCTGGGCGACGCCTGCGCGCGCATCCTGCGCACCGTCGGCCACGACGTCGAGGTGCACAACTACATCGACGACACCGGCCGCCAGGCCGCCGAGAGCCTCTTCGCGGTGGCGTACTTCCAGGCGCGCTACGACGGCGGCAACGGTCCGAAGCGCAAGTACGACCACTGGCTCGGCGAGCTCTACGTGCGCCTCACCCAAGCCAAGGAGCACGACGCCGACGCCATCGAGCGCGGCGTGACGCAGGTGATGCACCGCCTCGAGCGCGGCGAGCTGCGCGACGAGGTCGAGCGGGTGCTTCGCGCCCAGCTCGAGACGTTCCACGCCCTGGGCGCCGAGTACGACCTGCTGGTGTGGGAGTCCGACGTGGTGCACGCCGGGTTCCTGGCGCGAGGGCTCGAGGTGCTGGAGCGCAGCCCGTACGTGTCGCGCCCCACCGAAGGCAAGTACGCCGGCGCCATGGTGATGGACGTGAGCGCCTTCCTGCCCGGGCTCGAGGAGCCGCAGGTGGTGCTGGTGCGCTCGGACGGCAACGCCATGTACGTCGCCAAGGACATCGGCTACCAGTTCTGGAAGGCGGGGCTGTTCGAAGGACTGACGTTCGAGCGCTTCGGCAGGCAACCGAGCGGCAAGCCGCTCTACACCTCCAGCCCTCGCGGCGAGCTGCACCCCGACGGCCGCACCTTCGCCCACGCCGAGGAGATCATCAACGTCATCGACGTGCGCCAGAGCCACCCGCAGACCATCGTGCGCACCGCCCTTGCGCTGTCGGGTACGGCCGAGGGCAGCAAGGCGCACGAGAACTCGCACCACCTGGCGTACGAGGTCGTCACGCTCGAGGGCCAGGCGATGAGCGGCCGCAAGGGCATCACGCTCTCCATCGACGAGGTCACCGAGGAGGCGGCGCGCCGCGCCAGGGCGGTGGTGCAGGAGAAGAACCCCGAGCTCGCCGACTCCGACCAGGTGGCGCGGATGGTGGGCATCGGTGCGCTGCGCTTCGGCATGCTCAAGGGCGAGTCGAAGAAGATCATCGACTTCCGCTGGGACCAAGCGCTCTCGCTACAAGGCGATTCTGCGCCCTACGTGCAGTACGCCCACGCGCGCGCCAGCAGCATCCTGCGCGCGGCGGCGGCCGAGGGGCTGGCGGTGGCCGGCGCCGGGCCGAGCGCCACGGGCGCCGCCGATTTCGCCGCTTGCGGGCCGCTCGAGGTGCGCCTGGCGCGCGTGGTGGCGCGCTTCCCTGCGGTGGTGGAGCAAGCCGCCGAGCACCTCGCGCCGCACCTGGTGGCGCAGTACGCGCTCGACCTCGCCACCGCCTGGAACGCCTACTACAACCACAAGGGTGAGGACGGCCGGCCCGACACGCAGGTCCTGCGGTCTGCGCCCGGCCTGCGCGAGGCGCGCCTGGCGCTGGTGGAGCGGGTGCGCGCGACGCTCGAGGCGTCGCTCGACCTGCTGGGGGTGGCGGCGCCGCGGGAGATGTGACGCTGCGCCGTCGACCGTCGGTTCAGTGCCGGGTCGGGTCCTCCGGGTAGGCGTCTTGCGGGTCCGGCACGCCGTCGTCGTCGGTGTCGCGCTCCGTGCCGCCGGGCGGCGCGGCGTAGAACGAGAGCGTCATCGGGCCGAACACGTCCCGCGCCGTCGCTTCGAGTTCCGCCTCCGGGGCCGTGACCAGGTTCCAGCCGTACGAGGTGTACACGCCGCGCGCCAGCACGGTGACCTGGAGCGAGCCGACCATCGCGCCGTACCCGCGGTCGAGCCAGCGGAACACCCAGGCGTACGAGGTGCCGACGTCGCTGCCGGGCGCCGCGACCGCCTCGATCCGGGCGAGGTCCGAGGCGGCCACGTTCACCTGCTGGCAGGAGGCGCGTGGGCCGACGGTATCGGAGAGCACGGCGTAGAACAACTCCTCGGCGCTGGGGTTGCCGCCGACCTGCTCGACCTGGACGAAGAGCATGTGGCTTGCGTCACGAGCGTCGCTCACCCAGGCGTGGAACGGGCCGATGTCGCGCAGCGTCCACGCGGGCGGGTACTGGAACTGCCACGCTCCGCCGACGGCGTACGGCCACCCCGCGACCGGAACGGTAGGGCGCACCGCCTGCGCGGAGAGGCCGGCGCGCATCATCGCGAAGCTGTCGCTGGCGAACCGCAAGACGTACGCCGGGAACGGCGCGTCGAGGCCGGCACACGCGCTCTGCGCCCGAGCGGCGAAGGCGCCGGCGGCCAGGACGCAGGCGAACGCCGCCGCGGCGACGACCCGGCGGGACCGGGCTACGATCCAACGCGGCGCGGATCCGAAGGCTGGAGAACGCAAGGTCGAAGGCACGTCGGCCTCCTTCTCCACGCCGGGAGGCGGCCCAACGCAGCGGCGTGGACGACCTCAGTGTAGATGCTGCGCCAGTACCTGCACCGGGTGCAGCGCTTCCTTGCCGGTGCCGTCCGCCACCTGGTGGCGGCAGCTGAACCCCGGCGCGGCGGTGGCTCCCTCGAAGGCGCGCACGGCGGGGAAGAGGCGCTGCTCGCCGATGGTCATCGACAGGTCGTAGTGGCCGTAGCCGAACGAGCCCGCCATGCCGCAGCAACCGGCGTCGAGCACGCGCACGTCGTCGGCCACCCAGCCCAGCACCGCCTGCGTGGCGCTGGTGCCGAGCACCGCCTTCTGCTGGCAGTGGCCGTGGAACTGGAGCTTCCCGGCGTCCTTGCGGAAGACGGTGGCGGGGTCGAAGCGGCCCCTCGTCCACTCTTTCGCGAGGAAGTCCTCGAGCATCCTGACGTGCTTGGCCACCGCGTTGGTGGCGTCGCCGGGCACCAGGTCCGGGTAGTCGTCGGTGAACGCCGCCACGCACGACGGCTCGAGCCCCACCACCGGCACGCCGCGCTCCACGTACGCGTGCAGCTTCGCGACGTTCGCCCGAGCCATGCGCTGCGCCTCGCGCGCCAGGCCCTTGCTGATCTGCGGGCGGCCGCAGCAGCCGTACGGCACCAGCTCGACGCGGTAGCCGATGCGCTCGAGCACCGCCACCGCCGCCTGCCCCAGCTCCGGCACGTGGTACATCGTCCAGGTGTCGGCGAAGAGCGCCACCGGGCCGAGGTCGGCCGTCGCCTCGGCGGCCGCGCCGCTTGGCGCCTTGGCCGCGCCACCGGGACCGGCGGCTCGGACCTCCGCCGCGCGCCCATGCAACCAACGATCGAAGCGCCGCGCGCCGTAGCGCGGCATCACCCGCCGGGCGTCGACGCCGAGCGTCTTCTCCAGCAGCCAGCGCACCGGCCGGGTGGGCAACAAGGCGTTCGCCACCGGCGCCAGCGCCTGCCCGAGCGGCGCCACGCGCCCGACGTTGCCCATGGCGCGCGCCGCCAGCGGCGTGCCGTGGGCGTCGTAGTAGTGCTGCAGCCACTCGTACTTGAGCTTCGCCATGTCGACCTGGCTGGGGCACTCGGCCTTGCAGCCCTTGCACTCGAGGCAGAGGTCGAGCACGTCGTAGACGTCCTTGCTGGTGAGGCCGCCGGGCAAACCGCCGGTGAGCGCCTCGCGCAGCACGTTGGCGCGGCCGCGGGTTGAGTGGTCCTCGTCGCGCGTGCCCATGTAGCTCGGGCACATGGTGCCGACGTCGACCTTGCGGCAGGCGCCGACGCCGGTGCAGGCCTCGACCGCGCCTAAGAACCCGCCGTCGGCGGAGAAGTCGAAGGTGGTGGCGAGCGGGGCGACGGGGTAGTCGGCGCCGTAGCGCAGGTTCTCGGTCATGCGCGGCGCCTCGACCACCTTGCCGGGGTTCAGCAGCCCCTGCGGGTCGAAGGCGCGCTTGACCTCCAGGAAGTCCTGGTAGAGGACGTCGCCGAACAGGCGACGGTTCTGGTACGAGCGGATGAGGCCGTCGCCGTGCTCGCCCGACCACGAGCCGCCGTACTTCACCACCAGCTCGAACACCTCTTCGCTGATCTGCTGGAAGGTATCGATGCCGGCGGCGGTCTTGAGGTCGATGTGGGGGCGGACGTGGATCACGCCCACCGAGGCGTGCGCGTAGAACACCACGTGGGCGTGGTGGCGCTCGCACACCGCGATCACCTCGGGGATGTACTTCGGCAGGTGCTCGACGGGGATGGCGGCGTCCTCGATGAACGGCGTGGGCTTGTCGGGCGTCTTGACGGTGGCGTAGATGCCCAGGCCGGCGCGCCGCAACTCGGCGATGTCCTTCTGCACCTTGGGGTCCTTGGCGACGTAGCTGCCGAAGGTCAGCGCCGCGACGTCGGGGTCGGCGGCGAGGCTGGCGAGCGCCGCTTCCAACTCGGCCTCGTCGGCGCCGTCGAACTCGACCATCAGCACGGCGGCCGGGTCGCCTTGCAGCCAGCCGATCAGCGGCGCTAGGTGCGGGTTGCGCTTGCCGAGGTCGAAGAGGTCCTTGTCCATGATCTCGACCGCCGACGGGCCGTGGCGGTTCACGTACTGCACGGCCTCGAGCGCCTTCACCAGGGTGTCGAAGTGCAGCATCGCCAGCACCCGGCGCTTCGGGACGGGGTGCAGCGCCACGGTGACGTCGAGGATGATCGCCAGCGTGCCCTCGCTGCCGCACACCAGCTTGGCGAGGTTGAAGGGCGGTTTGCCTTCCTGGCCGGCGCCCACGAACTCGTCGAGGTTGTAACCGCCCACCCGCCGCATCACCTTGGGGAAGCGCGCGCGGATCTCGTCGGCGTGGTCGTGCGCGATGCGGTGCACGGTGCGGTAGAGCTCGCCCTCGCGGCCGGGGTCCTGCAGCTTCGCGGCCAGGCCGGCGGCGTCCTGCGGTCCCAGCTCCAACTCGGCGCCGTCCATCGTCAGCACGCGCATGGAGATCACCTGGTCGACGCTCTTGCCGTACTTGATCGAGCGCGTGCCGGAGGAGTTGTTGGCGATCATGCCGCCCACGTTGGCGCGGTCGGTGGTGGCGACGTCCGGGGTGAACTGCAGTCCGTGGGGGGCTAGCGCCTGGTTGAGCTGGTCGCGGATCACGCCCGGCTGCACGCGCGCCCAGCGCTCCTGCACGTTCACCTCGAGCACCCGGTTCATGTGCTTCGAGACGTCGAGCACGATCGCTTCCGCCACCGCCTGGCCGGCGAGGCTGGTGCCGCCGCCGCGCGGCAGCACGGGCACGCCGTGCTTCGCCGCAACCTCCACCACGGCGCGCACGTCGGCGTCGTCGAGCGGCACCACAACGCCTACCGGCGGGATGCGGTAGGGGCTGGCGTCCGTGGCGTAGAGCGCGCGGGCGCGGGCGTCGAAGCGCACCTCGCCGCGCACGCGGGTGCGCAGGTCGGCCTCGACGGTGGCGCGCAGCTGCGGGTCGACGGAATCGATGGAGCGGGCGCTGGCGACGGACATGCTCAAGTATCGCACCGGGGCCCTGGCGGGGGCGGCGGTTCGGTGGCGGCGCGGGACGCCGCGCTGCCGTCAGGAAGGAGCGGCGGCGCGCGGCGCGCGTACGCGCCCGACGGCCGCGTTCAGCGCGTGGGCGTGAGGTCGGCGGCGGCCGGGCCGGGGTGCGGCGGCGACCGCATGCCGCTCTCCGGACCGAACAGGCGCGCGGCGGTGCGCGCGAAGCCGTCGTCGTCGAGGTGGCGGTAGGCGTGCACGAAGGTGCGCAACCGGTAGCGCCGGACCAGACCGTCCATCAAGGTGGCCGACGCGTAGGGCGAGAGCTTGGTGCCGCTAGGCAGCCGTCGCGCGTGGCCGAGGCCGTCGACCAGCTCGAGCTCGTTCAGGATGGCGCGCACGCGCTCGTTCTTCACCGGCTCGAACGGCAGCGGCGCGCCGCGGCGCAGCGCCAGCAGGCCGCGCCGGACCTCGCCGACGGTGGGGAAGCCGGTGGCTTCGCGCTCGAGCGCGCCGACGTCGCTGTCGTGCAGCGCCAGCGCCACGCCGCTCGGGTCGTGCGCCCAGGCCTCCAGCGCGGCCACCGCGTCGCCCTCGGGGAGGCTGCGCACGGCGCACCCGCGCTCCGCCGCGGC
>CAZACZ010000111.1:0-6687 GCA_964483695.1 uncultured bacterium
TGCCAGCGCCGGCCGCCCGCACCGCCGTCCCCTTCGCGCGGGTTCGGTCGCTCGGTCGAGATCATGCGCCGGCCTTCCCCGCTCGGAACGCCAGCAGCTTCTCGGCGGCGCCCGCCACGTCGATGCCGTTCACGCGCTCCACCAACGCCAGCCAGTCCGCGTCGATGGCGCCGACGCCGCGCAACGCTCCGCAGATCGCGCCCGTCATCGAGGCCAGGGTGTCGCTGTCGCCGCCGAGGTTCGCCGCCATGGTCATGGCGGCGGTGGGGTCCTGGTCGGCCGCCGCTGCCAGGGCGATGGCGTCGGGTACCAGCTGGTCTGCGTACATGTCGACACCGATCAGGTCGAAGAGCCGCGCGAGCATGTCGTCGCGGGGAAGCTCGCGGGCCCAGCGAAGGGCGTGCTCGATGCGGCGATCGATCGGCGGGGTCCAGTGCCATGCGCCGTGCCGCAGGCCGCGGCGGGCGCCTTCCTGGGCGGCGGCCGCCACGGCGGTCACGTCGGCGTCCGCCTCGAGCGCAGCCGACAAGGCGAACGCCATCGCCATCGCGCCCGAGATGGCGGTGCGGGTGAAGTGGCTCACCGAGCACGAGGCCACCACTTCGCGCTCCAGCCGGTCGCGGTCCGCGAACGCGATCGCCAGCGGCGCCACGCGCATGGCCGCGCCGCAACTGGTGCCGCCGCGGGGGACGCTCTCGAGCGGCGCACCGGAACGCAGTGCCTCGAGCGTCGCCAGCGTCGAGGGGCCCACGAAGCGATGGGCCACCACCCGCGGGCTGGTGCCCCACGCCAGCAGGCGCTCGGCCCACGCGCGCGCGTCGACCGTGCCGTGCGCCAGCACCACCTCGCCGAGGATCAGGGTGTGGTCGGTGTCGTCCGTGACGGAACCGGCCGGCAGCGCGTGGTGCGGGTGGCGGGGGTCGGCGCGCCGCGGCGCGGTGATGGCGCCGTACCAGTCGCGGATGGTGTCCGGGGTGAGGAACTCGCTGGGCATCCCCAGCGTGTCGCCCACGGCCACCCCGGCCAGCATGCCGGCGGCGCGCTCGTGCAGGGTGGCGCCGCTCACGCGGCCACCTCCGCCAGACGCACCACGTCCACCACGTTCCGGCGCACGGTGATCTCGACCACGTCGTCGGCGGCCAGCGCTTGGAGCGGGTTGCCATCGGCGCACACGTACGCTCCGCCTTCGATCCCACTCACGACGATGGTCTCGCCCGGCGCGAGGCCGACGTAGGCGGAACGCAGCGGCTCCATCTCCTGGTGCTGCTCGGGCGTGAGCTCGGCGAACACCAGCGGGAAGCTGGCCACGATGCAGCCGGCGGGTACGCCGACCGACGACGACAGCGCCATCCCCCCCACCAGCGCCTTGCCGTACATGCCGTCGCATTGGGTGAAGCCGACCACCACGCTGCCCACCGCGGCGCCCCGCTCGACCAGGACGTCGCGGCCGATGCCGCGTTTGGCCACCTGCGCCCGGCCGCACGCCAGCGGGCGCGGGGTGCCCAGCGCCTTCTCGCCGCGCACGAACCGCGCGGCGTCGAGGTTCACGAAGGCGTCGTCGAGCGTCCCGACGATGGTGGTGGCGACCACGACGTCGTTGAACGCCAGCGCGCTCACGCCGGCGTCGGTGCGCACGGCAAGACCGTCGACCGAGGCGGGCGCCAGGCGCTCGGGGCGCAGGCCTTCGACGTCGCCTCCGACGCACGTCACCAACGCCCCCACGTTCGTCGATCCCGCGCCGACACCGAGGATGGGGCAGCGCAGGCCGGCGCGGTCCAGCGCGACCGCCACGTCGGCCATGGTCCCGTCGCCGCCCACCACCACGATCGCGTCCACGCCATGCGTTACCAGATCGCACGCCAACGTCATGGTGGCGTCACGCCCGCTGCTGCGCCGGCCGACCTCGAGCACGGTGGCGCCGGGTAGCGCGTCGGCACCGAGGGTGCCGGCTCCGGTGATCGCGCGCTCCGGCCGCAGTGCCTCGACGGCGCGCCGCGCCAGCGCCAGGTTGTGCGCGCCGCCACGGCCCGCACGCGGGTTCACGATCAGTCCCAGCGAGGCGAGGCGCATGGTCAACCGTGTCCTCCGACGTCCGCCTGCTGCCCCGCGCCCGCGTGCACGCTGCCGGCGATGGCGCGCACCGCGGCGCGGACGTCGCCGGAGCGCCACACGTTCCTGCCGATGGCGACGCCGGCCGCCCCGCCGGCCATGGCGTCATCGACCTCGCGCACCACGTCCTGCAGCTCGCGCGCGCTTCCGCCGAGCACCAGCACCGGCGCGAAGCAGCCTTGCGTCACCTGGCGGTACGCCTCGGAGGGTCCGAGGTACTTCGTCTTGACGATGTCGGCGCCCGTCTCGGCGCCGATACGGGCGGCGATGGCGAGCTGTTCGACGCTCGGATCGGCGCCGAACCCGAGCGGCAGCATCTCCGCCATCAACGCGACGCCGTGCGCGCGGCACTCGGTGGCGACCTTGCCGAGCGTGGCCAGGCTCGCGCCCTCGTCGGGTGTCCCGCAGAACCCCATCACCGCCACCGCGTCCGCGCCCAGACGCGCGGCGTCCTCGACCGACGCGATCAGGCTGCTGGTGCGTGGCACGTCGCCGATGCTGGTGGCGCCGCCGTCGATGCGCAGGATCAGACCGACGCGCCCGAGGTGGGACGCGAACGCCTTGGCGATGCCCGGCGTGGTGAGGATGGCGGTCGCGCCGCCCTCGACGATGGCGTCGATCAGCGCGCCCGGATCGCGCAGATGCCCCAGCGGGTGCATCCCGGGCAGGCCGTGGTCCATGGCCACCACGACCGACCTCCCATCCGGGCCGAAGATCCGGTTCATGCGTACGGTCACGCCGCTGCTCATCGCAGTACCTCCAGGGAACGCCCCGCGCGCAGCCGCAGCATCTCGCGTGCAGCGCCCGCGTCGGTGACCAGCGTGTCGACGTACCCACCGCGCGCGGCTGCCGCGATGGCGGACGCCTTCTCGGCGCCGCACGCCGCCGCGATCTTGCGCGGGACGCGCCGGAGCCGCTCGAGGTCGATGCTCACCACGTAGCGCATGGCGTCGTCGACGCTCTCCCCGCCGTCGCGGAAGAAGCGCATGCAGATGTCGCCCACCACCCCCGCCCGCTGCATCCGCTCCTTGGCGGTGTCGTCGAGGTAGGGGGCGAACAGCATCTGCAACTCGCGTCCAAGGTCGACGTTGCCGATGCCGAACAGCGCGACGTCGAGCGCGTCCCAGGCGCTCTGCACCTGGGCGGCGTCGGCGGACGCCATCAGGGCGCCGTGCGCGGCCTCGCTCTCGACGATGGCGGGAAGGAAGAAGGGGATCCAGCTGCCGCCGAAGCGCTCGCTGCACACCCGCGCCATGTCGTGCACTTGGAAGCTCGGCGCTACTTGCCCAAGCCCCCCCATCAGCGGCACCACCCGGAGGTTGCGCCGCCGGGACGGCTCGATCGCCTGCGTGACCTCGAACAGCGTGCGCCCCCAGCCCAGGCCGAGGGCGGCGTCGTCCGGCAGGATCTCGTCGAGCAGCGTCGCCGTGGCGTGCCCGACGCGCCGGCGCGTGAACGCGCGGTCTTCGGCGTGCCCGGCCACGACGATCGCCCGCTCGAGCCCGAAGGCCTGGACGAGGTCGTCCGCCAGCACCTCGTCGGTACGCGACGGGTCGACGACGTTGATCTGCACGATGCCCACCGCGCGGGCCTCCTGCAGGGCGCGAAGCACCTTGCTGCGGGACACCTGCAGCATGTCGGCGATCTCCGCCTGCGTCTTCCCTTCCAGGTGATACAGGCTCGCGACCGCGTGCAGGAAGCGAAGATGCTCGGCCGTATCGCGCGTCGGGGTCCCAGTGAACATTTGCTCCTCACATTTGTTCAGACGTGGTTGGCGTGAGTGTAGCCCACCGCGCCGCTGCCGTGTCAACTCTGGGGGGTGTGGCACCACCAACGGCACCCGGCCGGAGCATCGGGGCTCCGGCCGGGGTACGAAGGCTTCGTCGTGCTGTGCAGGTCAGCTCATGGCGCGACCGGCTCGGCGTAGAACATGGCACTGCTGGTGCCGCCCGACGTCACCTCGAGGACCTGATCGCCCATCAGGTTCTGGACGGCGGCGCCCGGCGCCGACACCGAGCCGTGCACCAGGTAGGTGCCGGGCGGCACCGACCAATCGAGCGGAACGTAGCCGCGGGTGAGGTCGACATCGATCTCGACGTCGGCGGGGTCGAGCAGGTCGACGTCGTTGCAGTCCGCGGTAGTGCATGCCCAGAGGCCGACGCTCGCCGCCGGGGCGTCCGCCCACGGCGCCGACGGCGCGCCGCCCAGCGCCGCGTTGGCGTCGAGCAGGCCGGCGCCGCACTCGCTGCCGGAGGGGCGGTCGCACTTCTCGGCGGAGATCGGGACGGCCGTGGTGGTGATGGCGTCGTAGACGTCGTCGTAGCTGCGGCTGGGGTCGTCGGCGAGCAGCAGCGCAGCCACGCCGGTGACGTGCGGCGCCGCCATGGACGTGCCCTGGAACCACAGGTAGTTGTCGGCGCCGTTGACCTTCGAGGTGCTCAGCACGCCCGTCGGGTAGTAGCCGCCGCTCCACTCGCCGATGTAGGAGTAGTCGAAGTCACCGCCTGGCGCGGAGACGTCGACGTGCGAGCCGAAGTTCGAGTAGTAGGCGCGAGCGTCGTACGGACCGGTGGCGCCGACGGTGATCACGCCGGGGCAGTTGGCGGGGGCGAACATGTCGGTCGGCTGGCTGTCGTTCCCGGCCGAGACGACCACGATGACGTCTTGGCTGGCGAGGTACTCGGTGATGACGGCCATCTCCTCCGGGCACGCGCCCACGCGGCCTCCGAGGCTCATGTTCATCACGCGCGCCGGGTTGAGGTTGTCCGGGATGACCCAACCGACGGGGTAGGTGTAGCCCGGGACGCTGAGCCCGCTGGCCCACACCATGCCAGCGATGATCGACTCGAACGAGCCCGACCCCTCGTCGCTCAGCACCTTCACCGGCAGGATAGAGGCGCCGCGGCTGACGCCGGCCACGAGCGGGGCGTTGGCCGTGCGCATGGCGATCGTGCCCGACACGTGGGTGCCGTGGCTGACGAAGCTGTCGAGGGGGTCGCCGCCGTCGGTGGCGTCGGCATCGAGGTTCACGAAGTCGTATCCCGGCAACCAGATGCCGTCTAGGTCGGCGTGGGTCTGGTAGCCGGTGTCGAGCACCGCCACCGTGACCGCGTTGGACGTGCCCGGCTCCACCGCCCAGGCGTCCTGCAACGCGATGGCGGGGTAGTGCCACTGCAAGTCGTAGATCCCGGGCGGCGTGACCTGATGCACCGAGAAGATCCAGTTGGGCGAAGCCGACACGACATCGGGGCGTTGCGCCAAGGCCTCGGCCAGGGCGATGGTCTGCTCGACGCCGATGGCCTCCACCGCACGCCATGTCTGCAGCGTGCCGGCCGCGAAGCCGCCGGCGGGGGCGCGCAGCGTCACGCCGTCGATCGTGAGCGCGGGCGCGCTACCGACCGCATCGGTGGTGAACGCCGGAGCCGCGCCCGCTCGGAAGCGCACCAGGAGCTCGCCCGGGACCGCGCGCATATCGCTGAACTCGCTGGGGACGTCCTCGCCAGGGACGTAGCTGCGTTGGCCGAACGTGGAGGGGTCGACCGAGGCGACGGCGTTGAAGCCCACCGCGCCGGGCGTCGGGATCAGGTCGGAGCGCATCTCGCCCCGCACCGTGCCCGGCTCGATGCCAAGCACCGTCAAGGTGACGGCGTCGCTCTGGACCTCGCTGCTACCGCTCGAGGCGCGAACGGAGAGCTGGTAGTCGCCCGCTACGACGCCGGCATCCACGTCGACCGTCATGGCGACGATCGACTCGCTGGTGGTCACGTCCGCGGCGGTGATCCCGGCTTCGCCGGAGACCAGTTCGAGGGTCACGTCGTTCCCGAGGGTCGTTCCGCGCTGGACGGCGACCTCCAACGCGACCGTATGGCCGGAGTAGACGTCGTCCGGATCGGACGCGATGACGGTTGCCTGCACCACCGGCGCCTGCCTGCACCCAGCCAGTACTGCGAGCGCGAGCGCCGCGACCATCCACGGCCTACCCACGAAGCTGCTCCTGCGACGGACCATCCCTTCACCTCCTGATGAGCGATGCGCTACCGAAGTGTGCGCGTTCATGATTGCACGGGTCGACCCCGAGACCGCGCCGCACCCGTCACCGCGGTCCAGGGCCCGAAGCCACGTTCGCCGTCCGCGCCGGTAGGGCCGTGCCGCCGGTCGCCTGGAGGCTCCAGGTACCCCCACTGCCGCAGCCATCGGTGCGCGGCATGTAGGTACCGTCGAGGCTCGACGTGGTCACGCTACCCACGAAGTCGAACTCGCAGTCACCTTCGGTGAGGGTCAGCACCAGGTCCGACCCGGAGATGGTGCCTTCGGCCAAGCCCGAGGCATCCTCGGCGCCGTCAAGGTAGTACGACCCGCGCACGAGTTGACCGTAGCTAGTGAACCGGAACAGCAGGGTGTGCGCCTCGCCGTCGATGGACGCGGCGCCCTCGAACTCATGAAGCGCCATGAAGCTTGCGCAGGAGGCCAGCAGCGTCACCACCAGAACGACCGGTACCAGCACGCGTTTCCTCATGGAACGAGCGTACTACGCCGAACCGAGCGCGGCGCATCGCCACGGCTCGCGCGGCCGGTCCG
>CAZACZ010000112.1:0-6451 GCA_964483695.1 uncultured bacterium
GGCGGTCGCCGGGCCGACCAGCGAGACCGAGCGCGCCCGGTCGCCCAGCAGCCGACCTCGGCGGCTCACGGTCGTCTCGGCACGCGGCGAAGACCGCGGCCGCGAGCGCGCCGCCCCGCCGCGTCGGGGCGCGGGCGCCGGCCGCCGGCCGACCCTGCGCCGTGGGCGGGCGCGGGGCCAGGGGACGTGCATGGCATCATCGGGCCGAAGCATACCGCGACGCGCTACCGCGACCCTCCACGTCGTCCTTCCCGGCGCAGCTCGACGCGCCTTCCACGCCGTCACTTCCGACGCGCCGCGACGCACCACGACGCGCCGCCGGACCGGGCGCAATAGCGCACATCCCGGGCCATGTCAACCCCCCGACAGTTCGCGTCTGGGACGGTGTTCGTGCGAACCGGCCCGAGGGGGGTTCCGAACCCTCGTGCTACACTCCCGTCAAACGGGCAAGAAGGAGCGTGAGATACTTCAAGACAACCCTAAAGTGTGAGTGAGACCGAATGAGCCATCGTTGATGGTTTCGGGAGGCGAACGCTCTCGCGTAAAGGTTGTGGAGAAGCTCTTCCGGTTTCGGGGGCACAACTACCCTTCCCCAACCGTTTCAGTTTCCCCCTTTTACGGGCTCACATACCCTCGACAGGCGTTGTCGTATCAACGTTATGAGAGGCACGAATTTCCTGGATTTCGCCGTCGTGACGACCGAGTTGCGACATGCCGAAGGCGTCTACGACGTCGTTCGGCTCGCCAACGGGTACCCCACCGACCGCTACTGCCACTGCATCAACCCGGACGCCGTCGCGGAGCAGCTCGAACGCTTCCCGGAGGGGCAGTTCGTGGCGGTCACCTACGAGGACGGGGCCGAGAAGGTGATCGGCATGGCCACCACCATGCGCACCCGCCGGTCCCCCGACGAGCCGCCGCTCCCTTGGTACGACGTCATCGGCAGCTTCGGTCTTCGCAACCACGACCCGGACGGCCACTGGCTGTACGGCGTCGAGATCGCCGTCCACCCCGAGTACCAACGCCGCGGCGTGGCTTCTGGCCTGTACCGGGCGCGCCTCGCGCTGGTGGAGAAGCTCGGGCTGGAAGGGTGGTACGCCGGCGGCATGCTGATGGGCTACCACCGCTACGCCGACGAGCTAAGCCCCCGCGAGTACGCCGAGCGCGTCATCCGCGGCGAGCTGCGCGACCCGACCGTCTCGATGCAGTTGCATCGCGGCTTGGAAGCGCGCGCCATCATCGAGGACTACTACCCCGAGTGGCGTGCCGGCGACGCGGCGGTGCTGCTGGTGCACCAACCCGAGCCGCCCGCGCGCCCGAAACGCCGCCCGGCCTCGCGTCCTGCGCTCGGCCTGCGCGAGGTCCGCCCACGTCTTGCGCCGCATGAGGCGCGGCCGTGAGCGCCGCCGATCCGTTCAGGCCCGGCGCGGCGGCGGCCGCGCGGCAAGGCGACGGAGGCGGCGACGACCCCCACGGGCGTGGCGCGCCCCTCTCGACCAACGAACCGACCTACAACGTGGCCGTCAGCGAGCACGACGTCGACGTCTACGACGTCCTGGTGCTGGGTGCCGGCATCGCCGGTTTGGCGGCGGCGCACGCGCTGCTGGACGACGACCTCGAGGTCCTGGTGCTCGAGGGGCGCGACCGCTTGGGCGGCAGGGCGCACACCGACCGCTCGTTCGCGGGGTTCCCGCTCGAGCTCGGAGCCGAGTTCATCCACGGGGAGCGCGCGGCGACCTGGCGCTGGGTCGATCGCCTCGGCCTCGCCACCGTCCGGTGGGCCAAGCAGGACGACTCGTGGGTGCGCTTGGCCGACGGGCGACGGCTCACCATGCGCGAGGCGCGCGCCACCGACCCGGCGTTCGAACGGACCCGTGCATGGGATCTTCCCGCGGTCGCTCCCGGTCCGCTCGAGTCGTTCGACCGCTACCTGCGTCGCATCGGGTTCGATGCCCAGCAGCTCGACTACGTGCGGCGATCGTTCGCCAACGCGATCGGTGAGAGCATGCGTTTCCTCGACGCCGCCACCATGCTCGACGCGTTGAAGGCGGGCGAAGCCGACGGCGACGAGGACTACCGCATCGTCGAGGGGTACGGCGCCATCGTCGAAGCGCTCGGCGTGGGCCTCGACATCCGCACCAACGCCGTGATCGAGCACGTCGCCTGGGGCGAGGACGGCGTTCGCGTGCGCACCACCGACGGGCAGGTCTACCGCAGCCGCAGCGCCATCGTGACGCTCCCGGTCGGCGTGCTGCAGGCCGGCGGGGTGACCTTCGACCCGCCCTTGCCCGAGGAGAAGGCGCGGGCGCTGGCGGGCATCGGCATGGGCCCGGTGGTGAAGCTGGTGTACCGCTTCGCGGAACCGATCACGCCCGAGCACGTCATGGCGGTCTACGCCGCAGGCAACCCGCCGATGTGGTGGTCGCCCTCCTTCGGGCGCGGAGGCGAGGCGGCGGTGTGGACCGCGCTGGTGTCGGGCGACGGCGCTGTCGAGCTGCTCCGCCTGGGCGAGGAGGACGCCCTCGAGCGCGGGCTGGAGTCGTTGCGGCGCGAAGTGGGCAGGCCCGGCCTGCGGCCGCTCGACGCGCTGCTGGTGGACTGGCCGGCGGACCCGTTCGCGATGGGCGGCTACTCGCACGTCCGCCCCGGGCACCACGGTGCGCGCGAGTTGCTGGCCGCGCCCACGCCGCCGCTGTGGTGGGCGGGGGAGGCCACGGCTCCGGAGCTGCGCGCCGCGACGGTGCATGGCGCCTTGCTGAGCGGCGAACGCGCTGCCGTGGAGGTGCGCCACGCTCTGGCGCAGCGCGAGGCGGAGGCGCCGTCGGCCGCCTGAGCGCCTATGATGGTCGCGGCGACGACGCGCACCCGAATCCCCTGCCCACCCCCGCGCCGCAGGCGCGAGGCACCCGCGTCCGTGCCTCGGGTGGATCTCTCGGAACGAGCGAGGTTCCCATGTCGAACGAGCCGCTGTCCCCCGTCTGGTCCCGCCTCACCCAGCTGCGCCCGGTCCGCGGCGAAGGGGCCTACCTCTACGACGAGGCGGGGCATGCGTACCTCGATTTCACCTCCGGCATCGGCGTCACCAACACGGGACACGCCCACCCCGAGGTGGTGGAGGCGATCCGCGAGCAGGCGGGCGAGTTGCTGTTCGGCCAGATCAACATCGTCAAGACGCCCGCCGTCGAACGCTTGGCGTCGGCGCTGCAGCAGGTGCTGCCGAGCAGCTTGGACAGCCTGTACTTCTCCAACAGCGGCGCGGAAGCGGTCGAAGCGGCCGTCAAGCTGGCGCGCCACGCCACCGGCCGGCCGAACGTGGTGGTGTTCCAAGGCAGCTTCCACGGCCGCACCGGCCAGGCGATGGCCCTGACGACCTCCAAGACGGTCTACCGTCACCGCTACCAACCGCTGCCCGCCGGCGTGATGGTGGCCCCCTTCCCGTACGCCTACCGCTACGGTTGGGACGAGGACGCCGCCGTCGACTTCTGCCTGTCGGAGCTCGCCCTGCTGCTGAAGAGCCAGACGGCGCCGGACGAGACCGCCGCGTTCCTGATCGAGCCGGTGCTGGGCGAGGGCGGCTACGTGCCCGCCCCGGCGCGCTTCCTTCGCGGCTTGCGACGGTTGGCCGACGAGCACGGCATCCTGTTGGTCTTCGACGAGATCCAGACGGGCTTCGGTCGCACCGGCAAGATGTTCGCCTTCGAGCATGCCGGCGTGACGCCGGACGTGCTGATCATGGCGAAGGGCCTTGGTAGCGGCTTGCCGATCTCGGCCATCGCGGCCTCGCGCGCGCGCATGGAGCGCTGGGAGCCGGGCACCCACGGCGGCACCTACGGAGGCGGCAGCACCGTGCCGTTGGCGGCGGCCTACGCCACCTTGCAGGTGTTGCGCAAGCAGGAGCTGGCGAGGAACGCCGCGGCGATGGGGGAGCGCTTGATGGCGGGCCTGCGGTCGTTGCAGGCGACGTACCCGGTCGTGGGCGACGTGCGCGGCCTGGGCCTGATGGTGGGCGTCGAGTTCCGCTCCCCGCACGGCGCGGACGACGACCACGGCAAAGGCGTCACCAAGGCGGTGCAGGCCGCCTGCCTGGCCGAGCGGCTGCTGCTGCTCACGTGCGGAACGTACGAGAACGTCATCCGCTGGATCCCGCCGTTGATCGTCACCGAGCAGCAGATCGACGACGGTCTGGCGGTCTTCGAGCGGGCGTTGGCCGCCGTGGCGAAGGAGCGGGCGCTGGCATGAAGCGGATCGCGCTCGTTACCGAAGTCCCCGGGCCCAAGAGCCGCGCCATGACCGCCCGCCGCGACGCCGCCGGGGCGCGAGGCGCCGCGCGGCTCACCGACATCGCCGTCCAGCGGGCGCACGGCGCGGTGGTGGAGGACGTGGACGGCAACCGCTTGCTCGACTTCGCCGGCGGCATCGGCGTGCTCGCGGTCGGGCACACGCCCGAGAACGTGGTGGCTGCGTTGCAGCGCCAGGCCGCGGAGCTGGTCCACCTGTGCGCCATCGTCGGCACGTACGAGCCGTACGTCGCCGTGCTCGAGGCGTTGGTCGACGTCGCTCCCGGCGGCTTCGCCAAGAAGGCGGTGCTGCTCAACTCGGGCGCCGAGGCGGTGGAGACGGCGGTGAAGATCTCGCGCGCCTACACCGGTCGGCAAGCGATCGTGGTCTTCGAGGGCGGCTACCATGGCCGCACCAACCTCACGCTCGGCATGACCAGCAAGTACGGCCTGTTCAAGAAGGGCTTCGGCCCGTTCCCCTCCGAGATCTACCGGCTCCCGTTCCCCAACGTCTACCGGCGTCCGGCCGGCACCAGCGAGGAGGCGTACGTCGACGAGGCGATCCGCCAGCTCGAGCACGCCATGGTGGCGCAGGTCGACCCGGGCGCCATCGCCGCGTTCGTGATCGAGCCGGTGCAAGGCGAGGGCGGGTTCGTACCCGTGCCGCGGCGCTTCCTCGAGCGGCTGCGGAGCATCGCCGACGCCCACGGCATCGTGCTGGTGGCGGACGAGGTGCAATCCGGCATGGGGCGCAGCGGCAGCATGTGGGCCGTCGACCACTACGGCGTGGTGCCCGACCTCGTCGTCACCGCCAAGTCGTTGGCGGCCGGCATGCCGCTGGCGGCGGTGGTGGGGCGCGCCGAGGTGATGGACGCGCCGCACCCCGGCGGCCTTGGCGGGACGTACTCTGGCAACCCGCTCGCGTGCGCCGCGGCGCTCGAAGCCATCGCCGCCTTGCGCGCCCCGGCGTTCCTGGCGCGTGCGCGCGAGGTGGGCGAGCGACTGCGCGCCGGGCTGGAGCGCATCCGGCGGGTGGAGCCGTTCGCCGGCGACGTGCGCGGGCTCGGCCCGATGCTGGCCATCGAGTTCGTCAAGGACCAGGGCACCAAGGAGCCGTACCCGGAGCTGGTGCTCGAGGTCACGCGGCAGGCGCTGAAGCGTGGGCTCATCGTGATCCGCGCAGGCCTGTACGCCAACTGCATCCGGTTGTTGCCCCCGCTCGACCTGACCGACGACGAGGTCGACGAGGGGCTGGAGGTCCTGGCGGAAGCCGTCGCGGCGGCCGCCCGTGCGCTCGCGCCCGAGCGGGCCCAGAAGGAGGCCAGCGTTCGTGCCTGATCCCGTTCCCACCTACTCCTTGAAGCAACTGATCGGCGGCGCGTGGGTCGACGCCAAGCACGGCGGCACCTGGGACCTCGTCGATCCGGGCACCGAGCAGGTCTTGCAGAAGGTCGCTTACGGCGACGGCGACGACGCGCGCGCTGCCATCGACGCGGCCGCGGCGGCGTTCCCGGCCTGGGCCGCCAAGACGGCGTACGAGCGCGCCGAGGTGCTCGAGCGTGCGGCCGCCTGGATCGGCCCGCGGGTCGACGACTTAGCGCGGCTCACCACCGAGGAGTCCGGCAAGCCGCTGTCCGAGTCCAAGGGCGAGTGGCTGTCGGCCATGACCTACCTGACCTGGTTCGCCGGCGAGGGGATCCGCGCCTACGGCCGCACCGTCCCGCCGCGGGCGCCGGGACGCCGCATCACGGTCACGTACCACCCGCTCGGCGTGGTCGGCACCATCACCGCCTGGAACTTCCCCATCTACAACATCGTGCGCACCTGGGGGGCGGCGTTGGCGGCGGGCAACACCGTCGTCGGCCGGCCGTCCGAGTTCACGCCGCGCTCGGCGATGCTGCTGGCGCAGGCGCTGCACGAGGCGGGCGCACCGGCTGGCGTCATCAACGTCGTCAACGGCGACCCGCCCGGCATGGCGCAGGCGATGCTCGACGACGCCCGCGTGCGCAAGATCGCGTTCACCGGCAGCCCGCGCGTCGGGAAGCTGCTGATGGACGGCGCCTCGCGCACCATGACGCGCTTGGCGTTGGAGCTCGGTGGCAACGCCCCGGTGATCGTGTTCCCCGACGTGAAGGACATCGGACGACTCGCCAAACTGGCCGCCCGCTTCAAGG
>CAZACZ010000113.1:0-6225 GCA_964483695.1 uncultured bacterium
GCCCAGGGCGCCTCGGCGATGAACGAGCGCGTCTCCGACACGACGGCGCCCCACTCGGGCGTGGGCGGTTGCGCACCGAAGCCGATGAAGCCGAGACCGGCGGCGGTGAGGATGGCGGCACCGACGTCGAAGCTGGCCTGCACCAACAGCGGCGTGATGGCGTTGGGCAGCACGTGCCGCAGCGCTTGCCGCCAGCGGTTGGCGCCGAGCGCGCGCGAGGCGTCGACGAAGTCGAGCGTCTTCAGGCTCAGTACCTGCGCCCGGAGCAGGCGCGCGTAGTTCGGCCACGACACGGCAGCGACGGCGATCATCAGGTTGCCGAGGCTGGGACCGAGCGCTCCGGCGATGGCCATGGCCAGGATCAGGGCGGGGAAGGCGAAGAAGATGTCGGTGAGGCGCATGGCGATCTCGTCGACGAGCCCGCCGACCATGCCGGCCAGCAGGCCCACCAGGCCGCCGATCACCAGCGCGACGGTCACGACCGTGAGGCCGATGCGCAGCGAGATGCGCGAGCCGTGCACCACGCGAGACCAGACGTCGCGCCCGAGTTGGTCGGTGCCGAGGAGGTGCTCGCCGCTCGGCGGTTGCAGGCGCGCGCCGAGGTCTTGCGCCAACGGATCGCCAGCTAGGACGGGCGCGAGGAGCGCCACCGCCACCAGCAGCAGCGCGAGCAGGCTGCCGAGCACGGTGCCGGGGTTGCGTACGAAGCGGCGGAGCGCCTTGTTCCGCACCCTGCTCGTGGTCACGGCGGGCGCGCTCACGAGTACGCGATCCTAGGGTCGAAGACGGCGTACAGCACGTCCACCACCAGGTTGATGAGGCTGTAGGCGAGGCCGGCGACGAGCGTGACGCCCATGACGGCGGGGAAGTCGAGCGCGGTGGCGCTGGCGGTGGCGTACGAGCCGAGGCCGGGCCAGGAGAAGATCGTCTCGGTGAGCACCGCGCCGGTGAGCAGCGACCCGAGGAGGCTACCCAGCACCGTCAGCACCGGCAGCGCCGCGTTGCGCAGCGCGTGCTTCAGCACCACGCTGCGGCCCGGCAGGCCCTTGGCCTTGGCGGTTCGCACGAAGTCCTGCGAGAGCACCTCGAGCATGGCGCTGCGCACCATGCGCGCCACCAAGGCGGTGGAGAACGCGCCCAGCACGATGGCGGGCAGGAGCAGGTGGCGTAGGGCGTCCACCAGCACCTCGCCGTCGCGGGCGAGGAGCGCGTCGAGCGTGAGGATGCCCGTCACGCGCTCGGGGGCGATCAGGTAGGCGTCGAGGCGCCCGGGCCCCGGCAGCCAGCCGAGCTTGGCGTGGAACAGCTGCAGCATCAGGATCGCCAGCCAGTAGACCGGCGTCGCGCCGCCCACGAGCGCCAGCGTGCGCACGCCGAGGTCGAGGGCGCGGTCCTGCCGGATGGCGGCGAGGATGCCGGCGGGAACACCCACCACCAGGGCGAAGAGCATGGCGCCCAGGGTCAACTCGAACGTGGCGGGGAAGAAGTCGCGCAGGTCGTTCAAGATCGGGCGCTGGGTGCGCAACGAGCGCCCCAGGTCCCCTTGCACCAGCGCGCGCATGTACAGCAGGTACTGCTGCCACGGTGGCTTGTCGAGGCCGCGCTTCTCGCGGTAGGCCTGCACCTGCGCGGGGCGCGCGTTGTTGCCCAGCGCGGCGGCCGCGGGGTCGGCCGGCACCACCTGCGAGATGAAGAACGCCGCGAAGCCCACGCCCCACACCACGAAGACGAGGGAGCCGAGGCGGCGAACCAGGAACGCTAGCACCGGGCCTCCCGCCGGGGACGAAGGGGGAGGGCTCGGTTGCCCGAGCCCTCCCTTGGCGTGTTCCGGGTCACGTGCCTACGTCCGGATCAGGGGAGCTTGCTGATCCGGTCGAACTCGACGTCGCCGCCGGCGCTGCGCTCGAAGCCGACGACCTGGGCCGAGGTGACGACGGGCTTGTACGGCTGATAGAGCATGGCGTACGGGCCTTCGGTGGCGACGAGCTGGTTGAGGCGAGCGTAGAGCGCCTCGCGCGCTGCCACGTCGACGGTGGTGGCGGCCTCGGTGGCCAACGCGGAGGCGTCGGCGTTGTCCCACACGTTGCGCCAGGCGATGGATCCGGCATCGAAGTTGCCGAGCGGGGTGGCGTTGCCGTCGGGGTCGGGGTAGTCGGGGCTCCAGGCGGCCAGCACGAGCTCGGCTTCCTGCGCGCGGTAGATGGTGTACAGCTCCGATGCGACCGTCTGCTTGATGTTGGCGGTGATGCCGGCCTCGGCGAGGTCGGATTGGACCTTGGCCGCGAGGTCGGCGCAGGGGATGCCGCCGCCGCAGGCGCCGGTGGGGATGAGGAACTCGACGCTCAGGTCGGACGCCCCGGCGTCGGCGAGGAGCTGCTTGGCCTTCTCCACGTCGCGCACGAAGTAGACGGTGGTGTCGGCGCCCATCAGACCGGCGGGCACGATCGTCTGCATGCGGCGCCCGAGGCCGAGGAGGAGGCTATCGATGATGGCCTGCTGGTCGACGGCGTAGCGCACCGCGTCGCGCACGCGGTTGTCGGCGAAGGGCGCGCCCGCGCCGGAGTTCATGCCCAGGTACGTCATCTGGAAGGTATCGGTCTTGTAGGTCTTGAGGGTGCCGGCGGCCTCGGCCGCTTGGAACGCCTCGGGGGTGTAGTCCCAGGCGATGTCGATCTCGCCCGACTCGAGTGCGGTGCGCTGCGCGTTGGCTTCCTGCATGTAACGCATGATCACGCGCGTGATGGCGGGTTGCGTGTGGTACTCGGGGTTGGCCACCAGCACCACCTGGGCGCTGCGGTCCCAGCGCTCGAGCATGTACGGGCCCGAGCCGGCGGAGTGGTCGTTGAGCCACGTCTGGCCGTAGTCGCCGTCCTGGTAGTTCGGTTCGACCTCCGCCTGATCGACGATGCCGCCGATGTTGAAGGTGAGCAGGTTGAGCACGATGCTGGGGTTGATGTTCTCGGGCAGGTCGAGGCGCACGGTGCTGTCGTCCACCGCCACCGTCGAGCCGACCTGCATGCCGGCCACGTCGGTGAAGAGGAACGACGATGGGCTCTCGAGCAGGATGGCGCGGTCGAACGAGAACACCACGTCCGACGCCTTCACCGGCCGCCCGGTGGAGAAGTTCGCTTCGCGCAGGTGGAAGGTGATGCTGGTGCCGCCACCGTCGCGCGGGGCCACCTCCCACGACTCGGCCAGGCCGGGCACGACCTTGGAGAGGTCGGCGCCGTCGAACTTCACCAACCGTTCGTAGATGTTGTCGATGACGATAGTGCCGGAGAACTCGTAACTGACCCCGGGGTCGAGGGTGAGCAGGTCACCCCAGTCTCCACCGATGACGAGGGTGCTCTGCCGCGCCGATTGGGCAGCGCCGAACGCTGCCGTCAAGGCGAGGAAGAGCGCGACGACCACGGTTGCCATCCGCTTCAGTCTCATGGCGCCTCCGTTGCGATAGTGATGCTGCGTGCCCGACATGGGTGACGGGTAGGCAGAGTCTACACCCGGGCGATGTCGCTCAGCTGAGCATCCCGAGCTGCCACATGAGGAAGATCCGCTGGTCCACCGCGTCGCGCAGGCGCAGGTCGAGCGGCTTGCCTTGGCCGTGGCCGGCGGAGCGGTCCACCCAGAGCAGCACCGGGTCGTCCTCGACCGGACTGGCGGTGGCGGCCTGCAGCCGCGCGGTCATCTTGCGCGCGTGCATCGCGTGCACGCGAGTGTCGTTCTCGCCGGCGGTGAGCAGGATGGCTGGGTACCGCACGCCGTCCTGCACGCGGTGGTACGGAGAGTAGGCGTGGAGCCAGGCGAACGGCTCCGCGTCTTCTGCGGTGCCGTACTCGGGCACCCAGTAGCGCGCCATCAGGAAGCGCTGGTAGCGCAGCATGTCCAGCAGCGGCACGCCGATGACCACCGCAGCGAACAGCTCCGGGCGTTGGGTGACGGCCGCGCCGGTGAGCAACCCACCGTTGGAACCGCCGGCGATGGCCAGGCGTTCGGGGCGCGTGTAGCCGTGCTCGACGAGCCACTCGGCCGCGGCGACGAAGTCGTCGAACACGTTCTGCTTGCGCTCCAGCATGCCCGCCTCGTGCCAGGCGTCGCCGTACTCGCCGCCGCCGCGCAGGTTGGGCAGCGCGTACACCCCGCCCGCGGCGAACCACTGCAGCAGCGTCGGCGCGAACTCGGGCGTCTCGCAGAGCCCGAAGCCGCCGTAGCCGCTGAGGAGGGTGGGGGCGTTCCCGTTCGGCTCGAGCCCCTTCCGGTGGACGACGAACATCGTGACGATGGTGCCGTCCTTCGAAACGACCTCCACCTGCTTCGTCTCGATGGTGTCCGGGTCCACCGGGGCGTCCGGCCGCTCCCAGAGCTCGACGGTGCCTTGCGGGTCGCGCACGTCGAAGCGGTAGACGCCGGGTGGGTGCGCGAAGCTGGTGAACGTCAGGAACGCCTCGTGCGAGCCTGCGTGGGCCGTCACCGCGGCGGTGCCCAACGCGGGCAGCGGCACCTCGCCCACCGGCCGGCCGTCGAGGTCGAACACCGCCACGCGGCTCACCGCCCGCTCGGAGTACGTCACGACGACGTGGCCGTTCGCGACGTTCGCGGCCTGGATGCTGGCGTCATCGCGCTCGGGCACGAGGTCGCGCCAGGTCGCCTCACTGGGGTCGGAGGCCGGCGCGATCACGATGCGGCCGTTCGGGGCGCCCTTGGTGGTGTGGAGCACCAGGGCGTCGCCGTCCGGTCCCGGGAGGACGGTTCCCGTCGCCGTGCCGGGTGTGCCCGTGCTCACCACCACGCGGTTCGCGACGCCGGTTCGCCGGTACGCATCGAAGTCCACGAGCCACAGGTCGTTCGAGCGCGTGTCGACGGCGTACGAGAGGAGCAGCCAGCGGCCGTCGTCCGAGAGGGTGCCGTTCGGGCCCCAGGTCGTGGCGAGCTTCTCGTCTTCCTCCTTGGTGAACTGGCGGAAGATGACGCCGTCGCCCGAAGCGTCGTCGTTGGCGCGTGGGTCGGCGGGGCGGCGGTGGAACAGCACGCGGCCGGTGTACGGGTCGTTCGGGTCGGCGAGGTTCCAGTAGACGAAGCCGGTGCCGTCCGGCAGCCACTGCGGTGGACGCACCTTGTTGTCGATCTCGAGCGGCAGCTTGGCTCCGGTGTCGACGTCCAGGAGCTGCAACCGGGTGTTCTCGTCGCCGGAGGCGTAGGTGCCGTACGCCAGGTACCGACCGTCGGGGCTGGGGGAGAGCCAGGTGACGGTGGTCAGCCCTGATGCGTCGATGGCGTCCGGGTCGATGAGAAGGCGCTCCTGGCCGCGGAGGCCGTCGCGAACATGGACCCTGGCCTGGTTCTGGTTCCCCTCCCTTCGGAAGTAGAAGTAGCGTCCGCCGCGCGCTGCGGGAGCGGTGATGGTGCCGATCTGCAGCAGCGGCCTGAGGGCATCTTCTACGGTCCCGCGACCCGGCAGCTGGTCGAGCACGGCGCGGGCGTAGGCGTTCTGGGCATCCGTCCAGGCCGCCACTTCGGGCGTGACGAGCCCCATGCGCGCGGGGTCGGAGACATCGCCCTCGAGCCAGCGGTAGTCGTCGGTGATCTCGTGGCCGTGGAGGGTGTCCGTGACGGGATGTTTGGCGGTGGCCGGTGGGCGGTTCGGGTGGGGCGGAGTCATCGGGGGGAGTGTACCGTTCGCTGGGAGTCTCGATGGGGCGCGCCGCGCAGGCGCACCAACATCGCACCGCGATTGTCTCGCGATCGGCTGCTGTTCACGTCCCACGCGGCACTGAACTCATCCTCTTGCCAAGGCACTCAGCTTACGGCAACGCCGCCCGGAGATCTCGGGGCCCGCTCTTGCCGCCGCTCACGTACCATCGCGTGGCTGCGCAGGACGTGGTCATCCTCCTTCACCGAAGTACGCTCACTTCCAGACCTGATCGAACACTCGCAGAAAGTTCGCCCCCAAGATCGCCTCGATGCTGGCTTCCGGGTACCCGCGCTGCGACAGCCCATGCGCGACGTTCTCGATCTCGGGGTAGCTACTGAACCCATCGATGCCTTGCTTGGGGGAAGTCAGGTCGGCGGTGACGTGCTCCTCGTACCGCTGCATGACGGTGCGAAGCGATGTTGGTTCCCCCCATGGATCGTGCGCATGCGTAGGGTACGTTCCCAAACTCATGTCCGTTCCAATACCGATGTGTTCGGTGTTGCCGATGAGGTCGGCAGTGTAGTCGACGATGTCGA
>CAZACZ010000114.1:0-4599 GCA_964483695.1 uncultured bacterium
CCGGCAAGGTGGAAGCGCGCGTGCATCACGCCGCCCTCGGGGCCGGGCGATCCGGGCGGGTAGTGGTGGGCGGCGATCACGCGAGCGTCTTCGAAGGTGGAGGTGTAGCGCTGCATCGCCGCTTCGGCGACGGGGCGCTCGGTCACGTACATCAGGGAAGGAACGATGGCCGCGCCGATCTCGTCCACCCGCCCCTGGGTGAGTTGCCAGGTCAGCCCGTAGCGGTCCTGCACCCAGGCGTAGCGCGGGCTCCAGTCGTACGTGTCGAGCGGCATCATCGCCATACCGCCGTCCACCAACGCGTGGTAGAGCCGGTCCACCTCGTCCTTCTCCTCGACCGTCACGTAGAACGAGATCGCGGGCGTGAAGCGGAACATCGGCCCGCCGTTGATGGCCACCATGCGGTACCCGGCGAGGTCGAAGTCGACGGACTGGACGCTGCCGGCGGGGCGTTGGTGGATCTCCTGACCTGCCTCGACGTAACGAGTCACGTTGCGGATGCTGCTACCCGCGAACAGTGAGGCGTAGAAGGCGGTCGCTTCCTCCGCCTGGTCGTCGAACCACAGGTGGGGAACGATCTTCTGGCGTGCGGCGGGTTGGGGCACGTCGCTACCTCCTACCTCGGCGTTCTGTTCGACATCCTGCGCGGCAACCTGGGTCCGCTTCGACGTGCTCGTCTCGGGGGCCAAGCGCGTCCGGGTGTGGGGGCGAGTGTAGGGACGACACCGAGCGGAAGTCAACCGCCGACGTCACCCACGGGCGCCACCCACGGGCGCCACCCACCGACGCCACCTGCCGGCATCAGCCATGGACGTCGCCCACCGAAGACATCCGTGCCCATCAAGGCCGCGCCACCGCCCGCCGATGGGCGTCCATGCTCGTCGCCATGACCTGCAGGACCGCCGACCGAACCTTGGTGGGAAGCGGAACCGCCGCCTGCGGGTTCGACCAGAACACCACCGGCGGCGCCACAGTCGGCCGTGGCGCTCGCCACGGATCCGGCGCAGGTCGAACGAGGATGGCACTGAGCGCCTCGGCACGGCGCAGGTAGTCGCCGCGGCCGCCGAACCCCTGTCGCCGAAGCGTATCGGCATCGCTCGCTTCCACGCGCCGCCGGATACGCCGGAACGAAGCGTCGAGTTCCTCGGCCGACGGCGGGGGAGTGTCCACGCCGACGATCAACAGGTTGGCGTGCCCGACGACCGTCTGGCCGAGCTTCGAGGCCAGGACACCGGCAAGTCGCCGGTCGGACAGGGTGTCCCCGGCGCCACCTCCGGGTTCGCCGTCGATGACCCCTGGGTGCCCCAGCTCGTGCACCGTCGATGCGTCGGGCTCGGCGCGTACCCTCGTGACCTCCACCATGAACTCCAGGCTGGTGGTGAACCTCACCGCGAAGTCGGGGCCGCGCGACGTGCCCGTCGCTGGTTCGTACATGGGCGTGAACGCCTTGACCAGCGTGAACTGGTAGGCGGTCTCGAGTTCGAGGTGGAGGTCGCGGACACTCTCCGGGTCCTTAGCGGCGCGAAGCTTCTTCCGGATCTTCGTCTCGTGATCGCGCACGAACCGGACGAACCGGCGCGAGGATGTCAGCCACGCCGCCACCGTCGGCGCCAACGCATGGGCCCGACCCTCGAAGAGGGTGTCGAGCAGTTCGTCGATCGACATCTCGTGCGTCCCTCCGCGGCGCCGATGAAGAACCTACGTGGCAGCGACCTCCCCCTACTCCACCCAGAAGTCGATGACCTCGAACTGCTGCCCCGTCACGTCGTCCTCGTAGACGTACGTGAACATGCCGTATCCGTAGCCGTGAACCGCGAACTCGGTGGGGTCGGCGATGTTGCCCACGCTGGCCGAGTAGCTGGTGGAGGTCCCTTTCGACCACGAGAACGACGCTTCGAGGCTGATGCCCACGCTGAAGCCCGCCAGTATCGTTGCGCCGACCGCCTCGACCTCGTACTCGAAGCCGATCTCGAGCGCGCCGCCGTTCGAGCTCGATTCCGACACGTCGATGCTCACCTCGGTGGAGCCGCCTCCCTGGCCGACGTGCACGGGGCCGTTGAGCAGCGCACTGCGGCCATGGTCGGTGTTCAGGTCGGTCAAGAGCGCGTTCCGTTGAGCGAGGTTGCGGTAGGTGGTGGGATCCCCGACGGTGTGCGGGAAGATGCTCGCGTCGATCTTCAGGTCGTCGTCGGTCTGCGCGGAGTTGAAGTAGCTTCGCTCGACGAGGAGGGTGATCGGCTCGCGCGGCAAGTTCACCGTCACTTCCTGGCCGATCAGGGTGGGGTCGGAGTGCTGGACGATCTCGTAGGTGAACTGGTCGTACGGGATGGCGCTGAACACGACCGCGTCCTCGAGCGGACCGGTGGCGTAGACGACCGACTTCTCGAGTTCGTAGCTGTAGCCGTGCGCGTAGCTTGCCGCGAGGGAGAACTTCCCCTTGGCTTCGAGTTCGCTCTGCGTCAGGGCGCCGCCGATGGCCTTCATGCCGATGCTGACGGACGCCGAGATGGTGACCTTCTGCTCGCGCTCCACGCCGCTGCTGCTGCCTTGCCCGAACGACGTGCCGCATGCGTCCACCTTCTGGCTGATGGCGTCGAAGCAAGGCGCCGCCGCGAGGGCGGCGACGACGATCGGCTCGGTCATGGTGAAGCGGTAGGTGTTCGGCACGGCCTTGGCCACCATGCTGTCCTGATCGAGGTTGGCGGGGACGAGCATGGGCCGGAACCGGCTGCCGTTCGACGCCTCGCCGAAATCGACCCCCCACCACGTCCTTCCCTGCAGCGGATCGCCGGCGTTCGCCGGCAGCACGTAGCGGATGACGGCCTCTGCGCGCGGCATGTAGGACAGGATCTCGGCCGCGCCGTCGCCGTCCATGTCGAGCACGGCCAGGGCGGAGTTGACCTGGGTGATGGTGGCGGCGGCGTCTTGCGTGCCGTGTCCGTACATCTGGTCGGCCGGGATGAACGCCAGTTCGGACCACGGCGCCGACCAGTCGTCGAAGACCATCGGCCCGCCCACGATCTCGTCGACGCCGTCGCCGTCCACGTCGCCGAGTTCGACATGGACGAAGCGCAAGCGCTTCACCTTGGACGCGGTACACGAGCCGCCCATCGAGACGGTGCGCAGCTTGGCGCCGAGCACGGCCGCGTCGTTGCCCTTCAGGGCGTCGTCCAACGCGAGGTAGAGGAGGTCGTACGTGCTGCAGGTGTCGTGGAACTCGGTGATGCCGCCGAAGACCACCTCGTCGCGGTTGTCGCCGTCGATGTCGCCCACGCCCACGTCGGCCACGAGGGCGTTGTACACGGCACCGTCCTGGCCCTGCACGAGTCCGCTTGCCAGGGTGGCGTGGTCATGGTTGGCGTCGTCGAGGATGGCGTAGCTCGCTACACCGCTTGCCTGCCCACCGGGACCGTCGAACGCCTCGTTGATCACCACCGCGACCTCGTGGCCGGCGTCATCGTCGAGGTTGCCGCTGGCTACGGCGAGGCTCGTCGCGGCGCCGGCGACGCTGGCGGCGAACGTGACCGTGGCGGCCTGGTCGATGGCGAAGCCGGCGCCCGGCCCCTGCAGGAACAGCAGCTCGGCGCTGCCGGCGTATCCGAGCGCGACCGCCAGCGTCTCGACGCCGTCGCCGTCGAAGTCACCCGCCACCAGTCCGAGGCTGCCGGCGTTCGCCTTCGTGCCGAGAGCGACGTCTTGCCGCGCGTACGCAGCGGCCGCGTCGTCCAGCACGCTGAGGGTCAGTTCGGCGTCGTCGACGCCGCCCAACGACACCATCACCAGCTCGTCCAGCCCGTCCCCGTCGACGTCGGCGGCGGCAACCTCGTAGCGGGTAGCTTCGAGCGCGGCGAGGTCGAAGATCGGGCCGCCCAGGCCGTAGACGGGGTCGACGGCGGTGTCGTCGTTCGGATCGGCGGCCTCCCAGATCACTTGGTTGCTGGTGACGCCGCTGCGGCTGGTGGCGGCCCCCCCGATGAACAGCTCGTAGCGGGCAGCCGCTTCTCCCCCGACTCCGAGCGTGACGGTGGTCCCGAGCGGAAGATAGTCGGTTGGCACCGGCAGGCCGTTGTCGGACAGGCGCGGCGTGGCGGTCGTGTCGATGCCGAGGGTGTTCAGGCTCACGCCGACGGGATCGTTCGGGTCGACGATCGGAACGCCCGCCGCGCCCGGCCTTGCCGGGTTCGAGGGCCCTGACGTGGCGCGCCCGGCCGTGCCGATGGCAGCGACCCGGTAGGTGTAGGGCATGTCGCCGGTCACGTTCGCGTCGAGGTAGGTGGTGGTGTCGGGCGAGACGACGGTGACCTGGGCGAACGCGCCGTCGGTGGCGCGCTGGACGGCGAACCCCGTCTCGTCGTCGCTGTTGTCGGTCCACGTAACGGTGATGCTGCCGGGGCCGGGCGTGGCGACGACGTCCGACGGGGCGAGCGGGACGGTGCCGGGGCTGCACGCCGCGAACGCCAGCAGGGCGAACGGCCACGAACCACGGCGCATCCAGCGCTCCGTCCGGCGCTCGGTTCGACGCTCCGGCCGACGCCCGGTCCGACGCTCCGGCCGACGCCCCGTCCGACGCCCCGTCCGCCGGGCTCGCGCTTCACGGTC
>CAZACZ010000114.1:4699-6088 GCA_964483695.1 uncultured bacterium
GCTCCGGCCGACGCCCCGTCCGACGCCCCGTCCGCCGGGCTCGCGCTTCACGGTCGACGGTGCTCGTCATGGCCGTACCTCCCCATGGATGCGAGACGGATCGCGCGTCCAGCAACGGCAGCGAGCGATCGGCCGCGTCGGAGTGTCGAGTGGGTTCACCTTACAGCATCGACTCGCGCGCTTCGCGGCGCTACCGGGTTTGGTTCGCTGGTGTGATCCACTCCCCGTCTCCGAGCCTCTTCACGAACTCGCCAGCAGGGAGGATCATGATCCCGTCGGCGGTGCGCCGCGCCTTGGGTTCGAGGCACACCACCACGCGCTCGCTGACCTCAGGATGGTCGGTGTGGAGTTCGCGAAGGCCCTTGAGGTGATGGTCGGTCACCCTCGTGGCGGCTTTGGCTTCGATCGCGACCTCCATGTCGTTGAGGATGAAGTCGACCTCCGTGCCGGTGCTGAGCCGCCAGTAGCTGATGGTGGCGTACGCTTCGGCGTACGCGTTGGCGGCCACGAGTTCGTGGTGAACCCAGTTCTCGAACGCCTTGCCGAACAACTCGGAGCGCTGGCGGACGGGACCACGACGGGCCAAGTGGTTCACGACGCCGACGTCGGCGAAGTAGAACTTGGGCGCCACGGCAACGCGTCGCTTCGGGCGCCTCCGGTACGCGGGAAGCCAGCGGCCAAGGAGCGTATCGACGAGGATCTCGAAGTACGACTTGATGGTGTGGCTCGAGACTCCCGTTTCCCGCGCGATGTTCGAGAAGTTCACCGGTTCCGTGTCGCTCAGGGCGGCGATGGCGAGGAAGTCGGCGAACGCGGGCACGTTGCGCACCACCGCCTCGGCCGCGATCTCTTCCTTCAGGTAGTCGGACACGTAGGCGTTCAGGACGCGGTTCGGCCGTTCGGAGAGGTACGCCCTTGGCAGGTAGCCGTGGTTCAGGAGGCGCTCTAGGTCGACGTCGTCGCCGACCTCTCGGGCGGTGAGCCCGAGAAGTTCGCGCCGAACGGCGCGGCCCCCAAGCAGGTTCGCTCCGCCGCGCCGGACCTTGCGGGCGCTCGACCCGCAGAGCGCGAACTGGACGCCGTCGTGCTCGAGGAGCCAGTGGACCTCGTCGAGCAGCGGCGGTACCTTCTGGACCTCGTCGATGACGACCTGCCGGACGGGACGCGCGGCGATCTCCTGGCGTAGAAGCTCCGGGCTCAGCAGGTAGCGTCGGTACTCCTCCGAGCGCAACAGGTCGATCCACATCGCCTCGGGATACGCCTGCCGCAGGAGAGTGGACTTCCCCGTCTGGCGTGGTCCCCAGAGGAAGAACGTCTCCGTTCCCGGAGGCGGGAGGCTGATCGCACGTTGGAACATCCACTTCAAAATATCATGAAATCTTGAAGTGA
>CAZACZ010000115.1:0-5862 GCA_964483695.1 uncultured bacterium
CCTAAGGGAACGCGGTAACGGCATGGGGTGCCGCGGAGGCGCGGGTGGCAGTGGGTTCATGTGGCGTTGAGGAGGCGCGCGACCGCTTCCGGGGAGTCCTTGATGGCTGCGAGGGCCGCCTTCTTCTCCGCGTAGTAGCGTTCGGCGCCCTCCGCGAGCCGGACGTTTTCAAGGCCAGCCCGAGACAGGGTCTCACTGCCGTCCCGGATCGCCGCGTTGGCAGCGGCGCGCACCAGCCGGATCAGGCTGCCGATGCCGCCTTCGGTACGGAGGTACAGGTAGCGCTCCTGCTGCACCAGCCAGCCGGGCCTGTACTCGAGCAGGCACAGGTGCTCTTCGACGCTCGCGAGGAACTCCAGCCACTCCGACTCGCCCGCCAGATGGACGTCGTACCTGAACGGCTCGACCTTGTGCAGCGCGAAGCGGTACTGGGTCTGGGTGAAGCGCCCCTTTCCCCCGGTGCGGCTGTCCATCAGCAGGACCGAGTCCTCACAGTTGATACCGGCGTAAACGAACGTCGCAGGGATCAGGTTCGCGAGTTCCTTGATGAGGTCGTTGACGCTGTCCGCGCTCTTGTTGCCGCGGTGCAAGTTGTGAATGTCATCGAGGATGAACAGGCTGGTGCCGCACTGCACGGCGATGTCGTGGAGCCGGCTCTTCAGCTTAGCTTCGGAGTCGCGATCCGCGAAAGGGTTGCCGTAGAACTTGTTCAGTGACTGCAGCAGCTTCTTGGGCGTGGTGCTCGAGGGAACGCTGCTGTAGACCACGGGAATGAACTCGACGTGGGTTCCGTGCAGGCCCTTGCCCTCGTAGGCGCGCTGCGCCAGCCCCTCGTAGATGCGGCCCATGTGCAGCACGATAGTGGTCTTACCGAGCGTGGCCTGCCCGTCCACGATCGCGCCCTGACGTGCCCCGGGAGCGGTGCGGAGGTTGTCCCACGCGAGGCGGATCACCTGGTCGTGAACCTTCTTCATGGTGCGGGAGGTGAGCGGCCCAAAGGTGTTGTGATACATCTTCCGCGCCAGGTCGAACGAGGCCTTCTCCGCGTCGCTCATCGCCTGGTAATCCCCCATGGAGGGCATGAGCGGCTTCTGCGCGTCGGGCCTGGCAACGAACTCCCGCCACGCCACGTAGTTCTCGGGGTTCTCCCGCGCGAACGGGACGTCCTCAGCCAACAGGTCGGAGAAGTTGGCAAGCATGTCGTCCAACACGTCGGCTATGTTCATCGCCCTCCCAGCGCCGCCCGTGGGCGGCGCGCCCCGCTACACGGTGAAGTCATCGGGGTCCAGCACGGCGAGGCGCTTGCGGGGCTCGCTCGCGGGCTCCTCATGCTCATAATCGAGCTCGCCTGCGGCCCCGGAGCCCTGGACGGCCGCGTCCTCGGGGGCAGGCGAGCCCGCCGGCTGCAGGGGTGCGTCGGGGCCGAAGAGGTCATCGAGGTCGGCTTCCGCGTCGGGCTCCATCACGCTGTCAACCTGCGGCTGGGGCGCGGCTCGCCGCCGCTCCGCGTGCGCCTCGATGGTGCGCATGGCGTGCACGGCGGCAAGGCGGCGCTCCTTGCGACCCTCGACCTCCAGCGCCGCGATCCTATCCAGCAGGTCGTCGAGCGCCTGGTTCAGCTCCCTGCGGCGGTCCGCCGCCGTGGCGCCACCGCGCGCGATGACCAAGGACTTCGCGTAGCTGAGGGTGGCGTCGTTGAAGGGGCGGTTGACGGGGGAGGCGCCATGCCGGGGGATGGCATGCCACTCGTCCAGCGTAGGATCGTGGAAGAACACCTCGGACAGGTCGCGGGGGTCGTAGCGGATCGGCCAGGCGCCGTCGCGGATGTTCGGGTAGGGCGAGGGCGCGTCGCGCCACTCGTCAAGGACCTCGCTGTTGTAACGCAGGCCGCGCAGGTCGATGCCGTAATGCTGGATCTTGCGCCACTCCGTCGGCAGCAGCTCGAAGTAGAGGTTGGGATCTGGCAGCACGTACGTGAAGCCCGCCCGCATTAGCCCTTCCTCGTACATCCGGTTGGGGCTCAGGTCCATCTTGGGAAGGTCGGGAATCTCGAGACCGTCGTGGGTGCGGTTCTGCCAGTACGTGGCGACCCAGCCGGCGAACTCGGCTTCGATCTCGTCGATGAAGAAGAACGCTTCGCTCTCGACGTCCTTGCCGCGGGCGTACACGTCCGGACCCTTGTAACCCTTGAGGTTCACCACGAAGTTGTCACGGATGGTGCGGAACAGCCGCTCCACCTGCGCCTTGTCCGTCGGGGTGTAGGGGCGGGCGAGCTGCAGGTCTATCCCGAGCCGCACGCACGCGTCCCGGAACGCCCGCGAGATGAACACGCGCCCCCGGTCCACCCACACGGCTTCCGGGTTGAGGAACGGAACCCCAGCCAGACCGCCCAACTCTTGCCCGTCGAGGCCCTGAGCCTCGTCGCCCAACAGCTCGACCACGATGGCCTCCGGCAGGCCTACGTAGGACCAGCGGGCGTTCTCGGGCCACCCGTTACGCATGAACTTGGGCCTAACCACGTCGTAGAGCAACAGCGCGGCGTCCACGCCCTTGGTGGAGACGGGCGTGAACCGCCACGCCAGAAGCGAGTTGGTGTACAGGTCCATGGCGATGGTCAACTGCACCTGCACCCACTTGAAGGTCAACGGATCAAGAGCGAACGCGTCCAAGGGGGTCGAGTCGATCAGCACGACTTCGCCCGGACGCACCACCTGGAAGTAGCGGTAGAGGTTGCTAGGGCGGTTGGCGATGCTGCGGCGCGCCTTGGCTGCCCCGAAGGTGCCGCGCCCCGCCGCCATCCGGTCGACAAGCTTGTTGAACGTCTTCTCGGACGGCAACTCGACGGCCTCGTCCGGGAAGAAGTCCTTGAGCTTCCGCCTCGTGCGCCGCCGCAACTGCGTCTTGGGGATGTTCGACTCCTCAGTCAACTCGTCCAGCACCGCCGCGATTGCCCGCTTGACGCGGTCGTCCACCCGCGGGAAGTCCTTGTACGGGCCCAGTTTGCGCTCGTCCACGAGGCCCGCCAGGCCGCGCTCCTCGTACTTCTGCTTGTAGCGCCAGAGGGTGCTGAACCCGATCCCCAACTCGCGCGCCTTGGCGGCAGTCCGCTGCCGCACGGTGGTGAACTCCGGGTCATACTGCGGACGCGGCTCATGCTCGAGCGCCAGAGCCCGGGAACCGTGCTGGTACCCCGTCAACGCCTCCATGAGCTGCCGTTCCAGCTCCTCGGCTGCCCGCAGAAGCTCCGGCGGCACCGAATCCAAGTAGACGGGGCTCGCGCCCTCCACCCCAGGATCTGCGCCCGTCAGGACCTTGAAGTCGGGCGCCTCGGTGACCACGCTCATCAGGATCCGCGCCCGCTTACCGCGAAGATCCTGCACCTCGATCTCGCCCGCGAATAACCCGGTGACGGTCCACGGTTGGCCATCCCACCAGATCTTGACGCCGGCCTCTAGCCTCGCTCGCTGCCTCATGCCGCCACATCGCTAGTAGACAGGTAGACCAGCGAGCGCTCGTCGAGGACCGCTGTCATGTCGAACCTCAGGACCTTCTTCCACAGGAGGTGGAATAGCGTTGGACGCGCCAACAGCGGCCGCTCCATCTCGGCGAGCAGGTGGCGGACGGACACCGCTCCATCGGCGCAGCAGCCGATCAGCTCGCGCGCCGCCGCCTCGAAGCGCGGAGGACGGCGCCGGTACCCGGCCAACCACTTCATGTTGGCAAGGTGAGTGTCATCCGGCTCAGTGCGCACCTCGAAGCCCCAACCGAGGTGCTGGCAGGCGACCTCCGTGCTCTCGAAAGCCCGCCGGTTGCGGCTCGCACCAGCCTGCTCCGCGCGCTTTACGTCCACCACCGTGACACCACCACCCTCTCGCCACACCAGGAAGTCGGGCACGTGCCTGAACGCCTGCCCGCCGCGCTCGAAATGAAGCATCAGCGGCTGAGCAAGAACGCCTATCACGCCGCCATCGAAATCGAAACCCATCAGGGTGAACATCTCGAGCCGGCTCTCGTAAGGCACGAGCTGGTTGATGCCGCTGAACCAATAGAAGCCGGGAAGGTGGCCCTGCCCCTTGTAGGCGGGAATCTTGCGGATGGAGTGGTACCCGATGAAGTCGCGGCCCGCAACGTCGTCGATGGCGACCGCCTCGTGAAGCCGGAGTTGGGCATCAAGGAAGGAGATGGCGATCTTCAACTGCGCCTCCAAACCAAATACACCAAGAATGCCTGAATATATAAGGTATTAGCGCTGAGCGCAAACCAAGAAGAAACACCGAACCACCCGTGCTTCACCTGCGGTTGACGCGCCCCCGCGTCGAGCCAACACCTCGGTACTGCGTGCCTGACCGAAACGATCGAAAGCGACCGGTCCACGGGCATGCCGCGCCCTGGACGGGACTCACGGCCAAGGCCGGCTGGGCCGGCACGTCTAAGTTAGGGCGCGGGCCCGTGGCCCTCCCCACGCCAGTTCTGTCTCGCGCAGCCGTACCTGGCCTCCTTGACGGCTCCCCTAAGGTTTAGACGGGAGGCAACTCATGACGCAAGCAGCCGACATGTTCCGGACCCACCCGCGCCAGTCCCAGATCGAGTTCTCCGTGCTGGCGAAGTGCGTCGACGAATGCTACGCCTGCGCGCAAGCCTGCACCACCTGCGCCGACGCCTGCCTCGGGGAGGCGAGCGTGGCTGACCTGGTGCGCTGCATCCGCCTCAACGAGGACTGCCGCGCGGCGTGCCAGGCGACGGGCGAGATGCTCTCGCGCGTGACGGAGGCCGACTGGAGCGTCCTGCGCGCGCAGGTGCAGGCCTGCGTGCAGGCGTGTAGGGCGTGTGGCGCGGAGTGCGAGCGGCACGCCGGCCACATGGAGCACTGCCGCGTCTGCGCCGCCGCGTGCCGCGCGTGCGAGCAGGCGTGCCAGGAGCTGCTGGCCGCCCTCCCCACCTGAGCGACCGCATGAAGTGGCGCGCCCGCGGGTGGCGCCTGCTCGCTCGGCTGGTGCCTGACGGACGGCTAGGGCGTACCTCCCAGGCGCGCCTGCGCGGCGCGCTGTTGGGGCGTCCACCACTCCTTGATGTAGGCCGTGACCGCGGTGATCTGCTCGTCGCTCCAGTCGGGGCCGACGGCTGGCATCATGAAGCCGCCCTGCCGGATCATGGCGGCGATCTGCGAGTCGGGGTGGTGCCAGGCGTGCATGCTGCCGTCCAGCGCGGGGATGCCGGCGCGCGAGTTGCCGGCGCCGGTGGCGCCGTGGCAGGTGGCGCAGTTGGCCTGGTAGTACTGCTCGCCCTGGGCGATCTGCTCCGCGGTGTAGGTCGGGTAGGTGAGCGGACCGGCGTCGCCGCCGCTCAGGCGGGCGTAGACGGCGAACATCACCACGATGACGACGCCCGATGCGAGGGCGATGGTGGATGGGCGCGGGCGGCGGCGTTGCTTGGGCTTTCGGGACAATGTCTTCAACCTCGTTCGGTGGGATGGCGGCCGCAGCGGCCGTACGGGCTGCGGGCGGGCTAGAGGAGTGGGGGCGGGTCGGCCGCTAGCGCGCCGCGACCGGACACGCCCCTGGCTTCAGTCGGCGGAGTCGGCCAGCCACGCCTGGTATTGGTGCACCTCGCCGGCTTGCGTGACGATGACGTCGCGCGCCAGGTCGCGCAGCTCCGCGTGCGTGGCGCGCTCGAGCGCGAGCTGCGCCATGTCGATGGCGCCCTGGTGGTGCGCGATCATCTCCGTCAGGAAGGCGGCATCCGGGTCAGGGCCTTCGGCCAAGGCCGTCAACATGCCGCTCATCTCGGCGTCCAACGTCGCCGCCCACGCCCCCTCGACCACGGCGTCGTACCACCCCCGCAGCCCGGTGGTCAACAGCACCA
>CAZACZ010000116.1:0-5816 GCA_964483695.1 uncultured bacterium
GCATCCGGCGACGTCGTGCCCGACCCACGCGCCGCCATCCGGTCCCACGTCTGGGTGCAGGTGGAGCAACTGGACGGCTCCTGGCTCGACCTCGACCCGTCGCTACCGGGCGCCACGCCGGGCAGCACGCTCACCACCGTCACCGGCACTGCCGACGAACCGCCGGCCGAGGCCTACCACCACGTCGTCGTGCGCGTGCTGGCCGAGACGCTCGAGGACGACGCGCTGCAGGAGTCGGTGGTGCTGGAAGCGCCCATGGTCGCGGCCGACGCGGGCCACAGCGAGACCTGGCTCTACTTCCAACCCGAGGTGCAAGGCATCGGCGGCGGCATCCTGCAAGCGATGGGCGAGGCGAACTGGCTGCCGGTGCTGCTGGTGAACGGCGAGACCACCACGGGAACGGCGTTCCCGCTCGGCGGCGGCGGGGGCGACGACTTCTTCGGCGGGTTCCTAGGCGGCGGTGGAGCGCAGCTGACGCGCCTGCGCCTCGAACTGCTGGCCCGGGCGCCTGACGGTACCGAGCGCGTCGGCCGGAGGCTGCTGTACGACCGAGTGGACCCCGCCCTGCGCGAAGCCGGTGCGGTGACGGCCGAGTCGCTTGCGGCGTTGCCGGACGAGGGCACGCCGGCGGCGTTGTCGTCGTTGCATCACGTGCTGGTGTCCACCGGAGGCATGAACCCGCGCGAGCAGGCCATCGGCCGCGCCTTCGCGGCGAACTTCGCCGGCAACGACCTCCAGGCCGAGGACGCCGCCGCGGCGTACCCGCTGCAAGACTTGCTGTTCCCGCTGGCGGTGGCCGACCAGACGCTGCCGCTGGCGTCGGAGCGGATCGTGGTGGACGGCATGTCGCGCCCGGGGATGCGCGCCTACGTGGGCGGCGCGCGGGTGTACCTGGTGTCGCTCTCGCCGTTCGCGGGCGTGGAGGGCGGCACCGCGTCGATCGTCGACCTCGCGCTCGACGGGGTGGCGTTCGTGGGCGCGGACGGCGGCGGCGAAGCGGCGCGCCAACGGCTCTGGTACGGCGTGCTGCAGGGCGCCCTGGAGACGGAGATGACGCTGGCCAGGGCGCGCGCGGTGGATCCAGCCACGGCCGAACTGGCGAGCGTGAGCCTGCGCATGAACGAGGCGCTGACGGTGCTGCGGCCGGGCGAGGCGGACGCGGCGCCACCGGCAGCCGCCGAGCTGCGCGACGCCCTGCGCTCGGGCGACGTAGCCGTGAGCGTGGGCGCCCCGGGCCCTAGCGGTGCGTTCTGGGCGATCGAGCCCGCCACCGGAGCCACCCGCTCGGTGATCGAGCCGGGGCTTCGCATCGGGTTCATCGGCGGCGGCAACTACACCAACTCCAGCCCCGGTGGCCCGCGCTACGTCATCGACCCGGAGACCGGCAACACCCTCGGGCACATCAAGGACGGCAAGTACTACCGCTACGGCCGCACGCCCACCAGCCGCTGCAGCGGAGGCACCGAGTACGTGGTGCTGCTCGGGTGCGTGTCGATCCCGGCTGGCATGACGATCGGGATGGCGAACGCGGTGGTGATCACGGCGGTGGTGTCGTGGGCGATCGCGATCTTCGAGGCGTACCTGCTGATGTAGGCGCGCCCCGAACGGCGGACGATGCGTTGGTGCGGTGCCAGGGGTCCGGTCCTCGCGCACTCCATCGTTCGGCCGATGGCGAACCGCCGGGTGGAACCTAGGATGGCCGAGGAGGTGGTCATGGCTCGACCGCTACTCGAAGTCTCCGGTCTACGCCGCCGGTTCGGCGACGTCCAGGCCGTCAAGGACGTCTCCTTCACCATCCACGAGGGTGAGACCTACGGGTTGCTCGGCCCCAACGGAGCAGGCAAGACGACGTGCATCTCGATGGTCACCGGCGTCTTGCGGCGCGATGCGGGCGAGGTGCGCCTCGACGGCGTCGCCATCACCACCAGCGGCACGGCCGGGCGCGACGCCATCGGCCTGGTGCCGCAAGACCTGGCGCTCTACCCCGACCTGACGGCCAAGGAGAACCTGACGTTCTTCGGCCGCCTCTACGGCATGCACGGCGCCGGCCTGAAGGGCCGCATCGACGAGGTGCTGGAGGTGGTCGGCCTGGCGGACCGCGCGGGTGGCCTGGCGCGCACCTACTCGGGCGGCATGAAGCGGCGGCTGAACATCGCCATCGGCCTACTTCACCGGCCCAAGCTGCTCATCCTGGACGAACCCACCGTGGGGGTGGACCCGCAATCGCGCAACGCCATCCTCGAGAGCGTCGAGCGGCTCTCGCGCGAGGGCGTGGCGGTGCTCTACACCACGCACTACATGGAGGAAGCCGAGCGCCTCTGCGACCGGGTGGGGATCATCGACGAGGGCGTGCTGGTGGCCGAGGGCACCTGGCGCGAACTGGTGCAATCGATCGGCGGCGAGGACGTGGTGCGCATCGAGGCCAGCGGGGACCTCGAGGCCGCCGCCGAGGCCGCGCGGGCCTTGGACGGCGTCAAGGCGGCACGCGTGCAGAAGGGCGAGCTGCAGGTGGTCACCACCGGCGCCTCGCGCCTGCTGCCGCGCCTGGTACAGGTGGTCGACGCGCAAGGCGTCGAGTTGACGCACGTCGAGGTGAAGGAGCCCGACCTCGAGTCGGTGTTCCTGCACCTGACGGGGAAAGCGCTGCGGGACTGACATGCGCGCAGCCCTGTTGATGGCCGCCAACGACCTGCGCCAGCGCTTCCGCGACCGCAGCCTGTTCATCTTCGGCATCCTCGTGCCGCTTGGGCTGGCGTTCGCGTTCAGCCTGCTGCTCGCGCCGTACACCGACGACACGCCTGCCGCCGTGCGTGTCGGGTTCGTCGACGAGGACGGGTCGCTGATGTCGGCCGGCATGCGCACGGCGCTCACGGCGGCCGCCGGGGGCGGAGTGATCACGTGGGAGAGCGTGGACACGGTGGCCGCGGCGCGCGAGATGGTGGACGCTGGCGAGATCGGCGCGGCCATCGTGGTGCCGGAGGGGTTCGGGAGCGAGCTGACGGCCGTCGCGGCAGCGCCTAGCGAGCCGGCCGCGGTGGCGGCTGGTGCTGCACCTGCCGAGGCCGGGCAGGCTGGCGCCGGGCAAGCCGGCGGCGCGCCCGCCCGCGCCGTGCCCCAGTTCGTGGTGATCGGCAACCCCGACCGATCCTTCTCGGCGCTGGTGGCCGAGAGCGTCGCCTCGGCGTACGCCAGCCGGCTGCGCTCTGCCGTCTGGACCACCGAAGCGCTGAGCGCAACGGGTCAAGCCGCCGTCCCCGCCCTCGTGTTCGCGCAGGTGGCCGCCACGCCCGACGCGCTCACGCTGCGCGCGGCCCCCACCTCGAACCGGCAACTCGACTTCACCACCTACTACGCCGTCGGCATGGCGGCGTTGTTCGTGTTCTTCACCGTGCAACTCGGGGTGTCCGGGCTGCTCGACGAGGAGCGCGACGGCACCCTGACGCGCCTGCTGGCCGCGCCGACCAGCCGCTGGTCGATCCTGGCGGGCAAGGTGCTGTCGAGCGTGGTCATCGGTGTGGCGAGCATGGTGGTCTTGTGGTTGGCCAGCACCTGGCTGATGGGGGCGAGTTGGGGAGATCCGCTCGGGGTGCTGGCGCTCATCGTGGCGTTGGTGGGCGCGGCCGCCGGCATCCTGATGCTGGTGGCGGGCTTCGCGCGCTCGGCCGAAGCGGCCGGGAACCTCCAGGCGGTCGTCGCGATCCTGCTGGGCAGCTTGGGCGGCGCGTTCTTCCAGATCCCGCAGCAGGAAGGCGCGCTGCAGTGGTTGCAGCGCGCCGCGCCGCACTACTGGTTCTTGCAGGGCATGGGCGACCTAGCCGGCGGGGGCGGAGTGGGAGCGGTGGGCAACGAACTGCTGGCCATCGCCGTGTTCGCCGTGGTGGCGGGCACCGCGGGCTGGTTCGTGTTGGGAAGGCGGTTGAACCGATGAGGGGCGGTGCCGCAGGGAAGATCCTGGCCATCGCCGGAGGGAACCTCACGAGGTTCCTGCGGGACCGGTCGAACTACTTCTTCGCCTTCCTACTGCCCATCGGCATGATCCTGGTGCTCGGCTTGACGTTCGGGAACGATAGCGGCGCCGCGATCGGCGTGGTGGCCGGCAGCGACGCGCTCTCGCAGCGCTTCCTGACCGGCCTGGAGGCCCGGCCGGGCGTGCTCGTGCGGCGGATCGACGACGTGGCCGAGCTGCGCGAACGCGTGGAGCGCGGCGGTTTGGCGGCGGGCGTGGTGGTTCCCGAGGACCTCGGGGCGCGCCTGGAGGCCGGCGAAGGGGCGGAGCTGACGTTCTACGTCAACGCCAGCGGCTCCGGGGCGCAGCTCGAATCGGTGGTGCGCACGGCGATGAGCGAGGTGTCCGAGCGGGTGCGGGCCGCGGCGTACCTGGCGGAGCGTTCGTCGGGTTCGCTGCAGGAGGCGCTGGCACGGGTCGACGCCATCGCCGCTGCGGGCCCCACGGTGGGCGTCGCGCGCGAATGGGTGGGCGAGAGCGCGTTCGGCGACACGGTCCAGACCTTCGACGTCGGCGCCGGCTCGCAGTTGGTGGTGTTCGTGTTCCTGACGGGACTCACGAGCGCACTGTCGCTGGTGCAGAGCCGCCGGTTGGGCGTCAGCCGCCGCATGCTCGCGACCCCCACGTCGGCCCTGAGCATCGTGACGGGCGAGGCGCTGGGTCGCTTCGGCGTCTCGTTGTTCCAGGGGCTCTACATCATGGCCGTGACGTGGCTGGCGTTCGGCGTGGATTGGGGCGACCCGTGGGGCGCGGTGGCGCTGCTGGTGGCGTTCAGCGCCGTGGCCGGCGGCGCGGCGATGCTGCTGGGCGCCGTGTTCAAGACCGATCAACAGGCGGGCGGCGTGTCGATCATGGTGGGCCTCGGCCTCGCGCTGTTGGGCGGCGCCATGGTGCCGCTCGAGCTCTTCGGCACCACCATGCGCCGCATCGCCCGCCTCGTGCCGCACTCGTGGGCGGTGGACGGCTACGCGGTGCTGATGCGCCACGGCGGCAAGCTCGTCGACGTGCTGCCGCAGCTTGGCGTGCTGGTGGTGTTCGCCGTGGTGCTGTTCGCGTTGGCGGCGTGGAGGTTCCGGGCGGGGCTGGCGGAGGGGTGACGGGCGGCGCCACGGTGCGCCGGCCCGGGTTCGTGCGGGGTGCGGTTGCGGGCTCGGCGGTACCATCGCGACCGTGAGCACCCAACCGGAGTTCGTGACCCTGCCCGAGACGACCGTCGTGGGCCTCCGTGTCGAGGCGCCGTTCCAAGAGCTGTTCCAGCAGGTCCCTGCCGCGTGGCGTTCGGTGTTCGCTCGTGAAGGGGAGTTCGGCGCGAAGCTTGACGTCGGCTTCTGCGACTGCTCGCTCGGCGCGAAGGACGGCGCGTACACCGAGATCATCGGCGTGCGCACGAAGGCGGATGCGGCGGTTCCGGCCGGCATGCAGAAGGTGACGCTGCCCGAGGCGCGCTACGCGACGCTCGTGCATCACGGGCCGCTGGCCGGCATCGCGCCGGCGTTCGGCGCGCTCGAACGTTGGATCGCCGCGCAGCCGCCTAGTCCCGACGGACGAACGTGGGCGCATGACGGCGTGAAGCTCGACATCGGGTTTTTGCCGGACGGGTCCGAGACGGCCGAGGGAGGGCCCGGGCACAGGTTGTACGTGCGCGTGAAGCTGGCAGGGTAGGCGTGGGCGAACGGGTCGTCGCGCTCACCACGTTGACGACCCTCTGCCCAGACGCTAGACTTCGTAACGCTAGCGCGAGCGCTGGCAGCATGGGCGGCTAGCTCAGCGGGAGAGCACTCGCTTCACACGCGAGGGGTCACAGGTTCAA
>CAZACZ010000117.1:0-5461 GCA_964483695.1 uncultured bacterium
TGCTGGAGCCGGCGGCGTTGGGACGCTACCGGCGCGGCAGCGATCCGCTCCTCGACGCCGGCGACGCCGTCGCGCTCGAACGCCTGCTCGAGGCGTGGGACGACGCGTCGAGACGCGTCAACGTCGGACTCAAGGGCGCCACCGGCGACCTCCTCGACGCGCCGCTGCCGGAGGGCAACCCACGCATCGGGGACACGATCGGTGCCGCGCTGGCGTTCCTGGCGTTCCATCAGGCCTACCACGCCGGCCAGCTTGGGCTCCTACGACGCCTGCTCGGTAAGTCCGGTGCCATCGCGTAGCGACGACGCGGCACCGGCGGCGCCGCTCGACCGCCGTGCCGCGCTCGAGATCGGCCTCACCTGCACCTACTTCCGGGCGCGCCGCGCGACGCGCATCCTGGCGGACGCGTACGACGCCGCGCTCCGCCCCTTCGGCCTGAAGGGCACGCAGTTCTCGTTGCTGATCGCGGTGTACGTGCTCGAGAGCGCGCCTGCCGGCGCCACCGTCGGCGAGCTCGCCAGCGTCCTGGCGTCGGATCGCACCACCCTCTCGCGAACCTTGACGCCGCTCGAGCGCGATGGCCTGCTGGTTCGCGAACCCGGCGAGGACCGTCGCGAGCGACGGGTGCGCCTCACGGAGCGTGGTCGCACACGCTTGGCAGCCGCCTCCGAGGCGTGGCGACGAGCGCAGGACGAGGTGGTGGCGTGTGTGGGCGATGCATGGCCGGCGCTGATGAGCGGGCTACGGGCGGTGGACGACCTGGAGCACGACAAGGCGTCGCGAGCGTGAAGGTCCTCGGTGTGACGTCGGTGCGCGCATGACGCCTCCGCCACGTATGCACGAAGATGAGCTGCCCATCGATACGGACCTCGTCCGGCGGTTGGTCGCGGACCAGTACCCACGTTGGGCCGAACTCCCGCTCGTTCCGGTCGTCTCCGCCGGAACCGACAACGCCTTGTACCGCCTCGGTGACGACCTCGTCGTGCGGCTGCCGCGGATCCACTGGGCGGCGGACGACGTGGCGAAGGAGCAGACGTGGCTACCGCTGTTGGCGCCCCACCTGCCGGTCGAGATCCCCGAGCCGATAGCACTCGGCGTCCCGTCCGGCGAGTACCCGTGGCACTGGTCGATCTACCGCTGGATCGAGGGAGAGAACCCCGACGTCGATGCTCTGCCGGAGCCCGAGCGGCTGGCGGAGGACATCGCGGCGTTCGTCACGGCCCTGCAGGCCATCGACGCGTCTTCGGGTCCTGTCGCCGGCCGCGGCGTCCCGTTGGCCGACCGTGACGAACCGACGCGGGCGGCGATCGACGCGCTGGGAGAGACGATCGATCGACGCGCCATGACCGCAGCGTGGGATTCCGCCCTCATGGCGCCGGCATGGACGGGGTCTCCGGTGTGGTTGCATGGTGACCTCGGGCCAGGCAACCTCCTGTGTCGCCGAGGGCGCCTCCATGGCGTGATCGACTTCGGCGCCAGCGGCGTCGGCGACCCCGCAAGTGACCTGATGCCGGCATGGAGCGTCCTGCCCCCAGCAGCGCGGACGCGCTTCCGGGCTGCCGTGGACGTAGACGACGCGACGTGGGCGAGAGGGCGAGGGTGGGCCCTATCGACGGCGCTGATCGCCTTGCCGTACTACCAGTACACGAACCCGTACCTGGTCGCCGATTCGCGCCGCAAGATCGCCGCGGTGCTGGCGGACGGCCTCGAGTAGGCCCGTTAGGGCGAATCACGCACGGGCATGCCACCGCGCACCGCATCGTGGACGCGACCTGCCGTCACGACAGGGACGTACGCAGCAGCGTGGTGGTCACGGCCACCACGACCGTGGAGGCGCTCATGAGGAGCGCGCCGATGGCGCCAAGCTCAGGCGACGGCGATGGAACGCCTGGGCGACGCCTGGCCGTCGTTGACGGGCGGCTTGCGCGCGGTCGACGACCTCGCCGGCGACGAACGAGCCTAGAGCGCTACGCGCCCGGTGCGCAGCAACGACTCCAACTCGTCCGCAGGCAAGGGCCGGCATAGCAGGAAGCCCTGCGCCTCGTCGCACCCAAGCGCGCGCACGACTTCGAGCTGGCGCTTGGTCTCGACACCTTCCGCCACCACGCTCAAGCCGAGGCTCCGGCCGAGCGCGACGATGGCGGTGGCGATGGCCAGGTCGCCGTCGGCGGGCACCGCGCTCGCTCTCGTGCCGCGACGATGGTCCGTGGCGCCGGGGCCGATCGAGGAAGGTGCGCCCGCGAAGGTTGCCGTGGTGCCCCCCAGCCCACGCACGAAGGTGCCGTCGATCTTCAGGGCGTCGATCGGGAAGTCCCGTAGGTACGCCAGGCTCGAGTAGCCCATGCCGAAGTCGTCCAGCGCGACGCGCACGCCGAGCGCCCGCAGCGCCGCGAGCTTCTCGGCGCTGCCGTGGACGTCGGTCATCGCCACGCTCTCCAGCACCTCGACCTCGAACGCCGACGGGGGGAGTCCTTCGGCGGCCAGCACGTCGGCGATCTCGGCGACGATCCCCGGCCGCAGGAGCTGCTTGGCGCTCAGGTTCACCGCGACGCGCAGGTCGGGGTAGCCGTGCTCGCGCCACCGCCTTGCCTGGCGCGCCGCCAAGTGCATCACCTTGCGCCCGAGGGGGTGGATGAGGTGCGTCGCTTCCGCCAACGCGATGAAGCGGCCGGGCGGGATCAGCGTGCCGTCGTCGCGGCGCCAGCGCACCAACGCCTCGAGGCATACCACCCGGCCCGTGGTGGCGTCGACGCGGGGCTGGAAGTGCAGCACGAAGGCGTCGTCGGCCAGCGCTTGGCGCAGCGCCTCCTCGAGCATCAGGCGCTCCAGGGGCGCCGCCTCCATCTCCGGGGTGAAGACGGCGAACGTGTTCTTGCCGCGCTGTTTGCCGTGGTACATGGCGATGTCGGCGTGCCGCAGTAGGTTCTCGGCGCCTTCGCCGTCGTCGGGGTGCACGCTGATGCCGATGCTGGCGGTGACGTGCACCACATGCTCGCCCACCGGGATCGGCGGCGCCAACGCGTCGAGGGCGCGGCGCGCCAGCGTCTGCGCCGCCTGCCGCGCCGAGGGGCCGGAGAGCAGGAAGGTGAACTCGTCCCCTCCCAGGCGGGCCAGCACCTCACCATCGCCGAGGCAGGAGCGCAGGCGGGCAGCAACCGCCTGTAGCACGGCGTCGCCAGCCCAATGGCCGAGCGAGTCGTTGATCGGCTTGAGGTTGTCGAGGTCGAGGAACAACACGGCCACGCGCCCCGCCTCGCGGTCGGCGGCCGCGATCGTCGCCGCCAGCAGGTCCTTGAAGTGGCTGCGGTTCGGCAGGCCGGTGAGGGCGTCGAGGAACGCCAGGTCGTGCATGCGCTTCTCGAGCGAGAAGCGCTTCAGCAGCAGGGCGGCGTAGCCGGCGTACACCCGCGCCGTCTCGACGGCTTCGTCGCCGAAGGCGTCCTGGCGTTCGAAGCTGTCGAGCGTGAGGTAGGCGGCGGTGGCGCCGTCCACCACGATCGGCACCACCAGGACCGAGCGGATGTCGTCGTCGCGGCCGTGGCGCCGGATGGTCTCTACCTCGTCCTCGCGCAGCGCCGGGTCCATGCGCAGTTCGGTCACCACGCGCGGCCGCGGATCGCCGAGGGGGTGCCCGAAGCCCGCCCCCTCGGGCGAGAAGCGGATGGCGCGCAGCTCCTCGAAGACGTAGCCGTTCGCTGCCGCGAAGCCGAACTTGCCGTCCTGCTCACGCACCAGCAGCGAGCCGGCTTGCGCGCCCTGGATGGCCCGCACCGCGTGGTCCAAGAGGTCTTGGTAGACGCGCTGCACGTCGCTCGCCAGCAGCGCCTGCTCCATCACCTGCAGCACGCTCCGGCGGAACTCCGCCATGCGCTCGAGGCGCTGCTCGCGTTCGAGGGCCTCTTGCTGCCGCTGCCAGCGCGTCACGGCCAACTCGACCAGGTACGCCGCGACCTGCGCGAAGGCGCGCTCGGCCGGGGTCGGGCGGCGTGGCTCGTCGTAGTACATCGCGAACGTGCCCACCACGCGCTCCTCCGGACTCAACAGCGGGATCGACCAGCAGGCCCGCAACCCATGGGCGAGGGGCACGTCGCGGTGACCTTCCCAGCGCGGGTCGGTCGCGATGTCGTCCACCACCACGGGCTCGGCCAGGTAGGCGGCGGTTCCGCACGAGCCCACGTTCGGGCCGATGGCAAGCCCGTCGACCGCGCGGTTGTACGCGTCCGGGAGGCCCGGGGCAGCACCGTGCCGCAGGTGCCGGCCGCTGGCATCGAGCAGCAGCACCGACGTGCGGACGCCCGGCAACTGCTCGTCTAGGAAGTGGGTCACGACGTGGAGGACGTCGTGAAGGTCGTCACCGCGGGCGATGCGTTCGAGCACCCGCGCCTGCGCCGAGCGCAGGACGTCCGAGAGCGGGGGCTCGGTGGCGGCCAGCGAAGCGTTGGAGAAGGGAGGCTGCATCATCCGGGGGTGCCGCCGATGTCCAGACGCGCCCGGCGGGAGTCCCACCATTCTGGCCGACGCCGCTGCCTGCGCGTGCGGAGTCGTTCACCTCCGGCCATCCTCGGGGCTCCGAGCCCGGCGTCAGATCCGCGTCGCGCGCAGCAGCGTCGCGTTCACGGCGACGACGACGGTCGAGGCGCTCATCAGCAGGGCGCCCACGGCGGGCGATAGCACCACGCCGGCCCACGCCAGCGCGCCTGCCGCCAGCGGGATCGCCACGGCGTTGTACCCGGTGGCCCAGAAGAGGTTCTGCACCATCTTGCCGTAGGTCGCGCGCGAGAGCCGGAGCGCTGCCAGTACGTCCGAAGGGTCGTCGTCGACCAGCACCAGGTCGGCCGACTCGATGGCGACGTTGGTCCCGGCGCCGATGGCCACCCCGAGGTCGGCCTCGACCAGGGCGGGGGCGTCGTTGACACCATCGCCGACGAAGGCCGTGCGCCCGCTGGCGCGCAGGTCCTTCACCAGTCCGGCCTTCTCCTGCGGCAGCACGCGAGCGCGGAAGCGCTCGATGCCGAGTTCGTGCGCGACGCTGCGCGCGACGGCCTCCGAGTCGCCGGTGATCATCACCGGCTCGACGCCCAGGTCGCGCAAGGCGCGCACCGCGTCCCGCGCCCCCGGACGCACCTTGTCCGCCATCGCGAAGAGCGCCAGCGCTCGGTGCCGATCCATCAACGCCACGGCGCTCTCGCCGCGGGCCTCCGCCTCGTCGAGGGCGGTTCGCAGGCCCGTCGGAAGCGTCGCTCCTCGTTCCGCCACCCACTCCGGCCGGCCGATAGCGTAGGTCGTGCCGTCGACGCTTCCCTGCACGCCTCTGCCCGCGAGCACCTCGAACGACGTCGCTTCGCCGATCGGTAGGTCCCTCGCTTCGGCCTCGGCGACCACGGCGGTGGCCAGCGGGTGCTCGCTGCGTCGTTCGAGCGTGGCGGCGATGCGTAGCGCCTCGTCGGGGTCGATCGCTTCG
>CAZACZ010000118.1:0-5287 GCA_964483695.1 uncultured bacterium
CGTTCGTCACCCAGTCGCGGATGGCTTCGTTGATGGCGTCCTTCAAGGTGCGGGTGCCGCTCGCCACCGGCACGACCTCCGCGCCGAGCAGGCGCATGCGGTAGACGTTCAGGGCTTGGCGCCGAACGTCCTCTTCGCCCATGTACACCACGCAATCGAGCCCGAACAGCGCTGCTGCGGTGGCGGTGGCGACGCCGTGCTGCCCGGCGCCGGTCTCCGCGATGACGCGGTGCTTGCCCATGCGCACCGCCAGCAGCACCTGGCCGATGGTGTTGGTGATCTTGTGGGCGCCGGTGTGGTTGAGGTCCTCGCGCTTGAGGTAGATGCGCGCGCCTCCGAGGTTGCGGGTCAGGTTGTCGGCGCGGTAGAGGAGGCTGGGCCGGCCGACGTAGTCGCGCAGGATGTCGTGGAAGCGACGGGTGAAGCCGTCGTCGGCGCGGGCCTCGCGGTAGGCGGCGACGAGGTCGTCTAGGGCGGGGATGAGCGTCTCGGGAACGTAGCGGCCGCCGTACGGGCCGAAGCGGCCGCGTTCGTCGGGGAGCGGGAACGCTGGGGACATCATGGTCGACCTCCGGGTCGAGGATGCGCATGCGGTTCGCGGGAGGCAGGTGGGTCGGTGCGGCGCGTCATGCGCCACCACCACGGGGATCTCGTCGTTCGGTTGGTTCGGGATCGGGAGCGGGCCGCCGATGACGCTGCGCCCGTGCCGGGCCGGTCGCGAGGCTGGCGTGCCGGTCGCTCGGCTAGCGACGCTCGCCGCGACGCCACCACCGTTGGTGATGGCGCTTGAAGCTCCGCGGGGTGCGGACGCGCGGGCGGGGACCCATGGGCAGAGTGTACCGGCACGACCTGCGCCGGGCAAGGTGGAGGGCGGTCCGGCGGCGCGGGCGCGGTCGCTCTCGGTGGGCCCGCGTACGCGCCGCGGCGGGAACGGTATATACTGCCCGCGTTCAACCTTGATCTCGTCCAGGGCGTGCGACGCGCGTCCGCCTCCTGAAAGGAGCGGTCCCCATGCGGACACTCGTCATCAGGTCGTTGGTATCCCTCACGCTCGTCCTCACGTGGCTCGTGAGCGCAGCGAACGCGCAGGGGACGGCGACCGTTCTCCTGCCCGAGGACCTCACGACCATGAACCCCTACACCACGACGGCCCTGATCACCATGCAGGTCGTGCCGGCCGTCCTCGAGCCGCTGGTCGGCGTCGACCCCGACGGTGCCTACTACCCCATCCTCGCTCGCGAGGTCCCTACCGTGGCCAACGGTGGTGTCAGCGAGGACGGGCGCACCATCACGTGGCGCTTGCGTGACGGAGTGACCTGGTCCGATGGCACGCCCTTCACCGCGGACGACGTGGTGTTCACGGCCGAAGCCGCGTCGACCGGCACCGACACCGTTCGCGCGGGAGCGTTCGAGGCGGTGTCGTCCATCGAGACGGTCGACGATCTGACGGTGGTGGTGCGCTACGAGGCGTACAACTCGTCGTACCTCGACCAGTTCCAATGGGGCATCCTGCCGAGGCACGCCACCGGCGACCCGTCCGCCATGGGTACCTGGGAGTTCAACCGGGCCCCGGTCGGCACCGGTCCCTTCCGGCTCGCCGAGTGGCGGACCGGGGACCGCATCGTGCTCGAGCGCAACCCGCAGGCGCGCGAGAGCGTGACGCCGCACCTCGATCAAGTGGTCTTCCTGGTGGTGCCCAGCGAGGAGACCCGCGCGGCGATGATGCAGCGCGGCGACGCGGACGTCATGCTGTGGCCCGGTTCGAACCTGCGCGACGTGTGGGACGCCACGCCCGGCGTGACGCTCGACACGGCGCCCGAGATCTGGATCATGCGCATGTTCCTGAACCTGGGCGAGCGGGGCAACCCGGTCGAAGGGCAAGCGCCCCACCCGATCCTCGGCGACCTGCGTGTGCGTCAGGCCCTGGCCTACGGCATCGACTACGACCTGATCATCGACGACCTGGCGCTGGGCCGGGTGCTCCGCGCCACGTCCCCGTTCCAACTCGGCTGGTACGCGTGCGACGTCGACGGCTACGCGTACGACCCGGAGCGGGCGGCCGCGCTGCTGGACGAGGCGGGATGGGTGCTCGGCAGCGACGGGGTGCGGGTGGCGCAAGGAGCGGCCAACGCCCCCGACGGCACGCGTCTCAGCCTCGAGATGGTCGGCTACAGCGACTTCCGTCTGCTGGAACAGACGATGCTGGTCCTCCAGGACCTCTACCGCGATCTCGGGGTCGAGGTGAACGTACGCACCGTGGAACAGAGCGTGCTGTTCGGCGGGTGGAGCGATCGCGCGGCCCGCAAGATCGGTGACTACGACATCCTGGTCTACGACACCGGCACCGGCATCAACCCGCAACTGCACGTCTTCGACCTGCTGCACTCCAGCCGCATCCCGCGCGAGGAGAACGACGGCGCCGGGGGGAACTACGCCCGCTGGTCGAACGCGACGGCGGACGCGCTGCTCGAGGCGGCCGGAACCTCGCCCGACTTGGGCGAGCGACGCGCCGCCTACTGCGAGGTCGCCGAGCTCGTGAACGAAGAGGTCCCGCAGATCTTCCTCTACCAGTTCGCGGGCGGGAACGCCTACGCCACGCGCCTGAAGGGGTTCCGGACGAGCACCTGGGCGGGACTGGTGTGGAACGCTGCGGAGTGGCATCTCGAGTAGCGACACCACGGTGCGGGTGGAGCGCCATGCGCGCGCCACCCGCACCGCCTCCACGCCGCACCCGCTGCCATGACCAACTACTTGCTTCGGCGCCTGCTCGAGAGCGTCCCGCTCCTCGTCCTGGTCAGCGCGCTGGTGTTCGGCATGCTGCAAGCCAGCCCCGGGAGCCCGCTGGCGCAACTGGAACGCGACCCGACCATCCGTCAGGGCGACGTCGAGCGGATCGCACGCGAACGCGGTCTGCTGGACCCGGCTCCCGTGCAGTACGTCCGCTGGGTCCGGGGCGCCGTGCGCGGCGATTTCGGGCGGTCGTTGCAGACCGGGCGCCCGGTGACGCGCGAGATCCTCGACCGCCTGCCCAACACCGTCACGCTGGTCGCGACCGCGTTCGTGGTCACGCTCCTGATCGCCATCCCCGTCGGCGTGCTGAGCGCCGTGCGCCAGTACTCCTGGTTCGATCACCTCGTCACCGCGTTCGCGTTCATGGGCCAGTCGATCCCGATCTTCTGGCTCGGGTTGATGTTGATCCTGGTGTTCTACTTCTGGTTGCCGAATCCGTTCGGCGCGGGCCCGCTCTTCCCACCGGGCGGGATGTCCACGACGGGGCTCGAGTCCTCGCTGGCGGACCGGGCGTGGCACCTGATCCTCCCCGTGGCCATGCTGTCCAGTACGTGGGTAGCGTGGTACACGCGCTTCCTTCGCGCCTCCATGATCGAGACGCTGTCGCAGGACTTCGTGCGGACCGCCCGCGCCAAGGGCATGCCGGAACGGCGGGTGATCTACCGCCACGCGCTGCGCAACGCCGCTCTGCCGCTGGTGACGCTGGTCGCGCTCGACCTGCCGATGGTGTTCTCTGGCGCGCTGTTCACCGAGACGATCTTCAGTTGGCCCGGCATGGGAAGGCTGTTCTTCCAGTCGGCGCTGCGGCGCGACTACCCGGTCTTGATGGCGATCGTGATGGTCACCTCCATGGCCATCGTCGTCGCGAACTTGCTGGCGGACCTGGCGTACGCCTACGTCGATCCGAGGATTCGCTATGACTGAGGCGTCCGTCTCGGACGGTCGGCCTCGCGCCGCGCCCAGCTCGGCCGGGTGGCGCCTCACGCTGCGGCGCTTCCGGCGCAACCGGCTCGCCGTGGTCGGAGCCGGCGTCTTCCTGGCGATCGTCGTCGCCGTCGTGCTGGCCGGGCTCTCGCCCTACGACCCCGACGACATCGACCTACGTAGCCGGTTCCAGACGCCGAGCCTCGAGCACCCCTTCGGGACCGACGACCTCGGACGCGACATCCTGACGCGCGTGCTGCACGGTGGTCGGATCTCGCTGCTCGTCGGGCTTCTGTCCATGACCCTGTCCGTGACGCTCGGCACCATCGTCGGGGCGCTCGCCGGGTACTTCCGCGGCGCGCTCGACTCGGTCCTGATGCGCGCCACCGACCTCTTCCTGTCGCTGCCTTCGCTGTTCGTGCTGATCGTGACGAGCACGCTCCTGCTGGGCACCTCGTTCGCCGAGGCCTACGGGGGCACCATCATGATCGTCGTGATCGTCGGCGCGCTGTCGTGGATGGTGGTGGCGCGCATCGTGCGGGCGAGCTTCCTCAGCATCCGGGAACGGACGTTCGTGGAGGCAGCGCGGGCCAACGGTGCCGGCCACCTGCGCATGATGGCGCTGCACGTCCTGCCCAACGCGTTGGGTCCCGTGCTGGTCCAGGCGACGCTGCAGGTGGCGGTGGCGATCATCGCGGAGTCGGGCCTCTCGTACCTCGGGTTCGGCGTGCAACCGCCCACCGCGACCTGGGGGAACATGCTGAAGGACGCCCAGACGTACATGACCCGGGTGCCGTGGCTGGCGATCTTCCCCGGCCTGATGATCTTCTTGACGGTCATGTCGGTGAACGCCATCGGCGACGGTCTGCGCGACGCGTTCGACCCGCGTCGCGCCCCGCGCTGATCGGGCGCGTCACCCGCCTCGCGAGGCGCTCATCCCGCGCCGACGAGCCAGCCGATGTCGGCGGCTCCGACGCTGCCCGCGTGCACGGGCGCCCGCGGATCGAACGACGCCAGGAGGTCGTCGGCGCGCACCGGCACGCGCTCCGGGACGAGGCCGAGTCCGTGGGCCACCAGTCCGAGCACGCGCTCGGGCGGTACCCCGGCCGCCCGCAGGTCGTGCAGCGTGAGGGCGCCGGTGCGTTTCGCGAGGCGTTCGCCGTGGTCGTCCACCAGCAGCGGCACGTGCGCGAACGTCGGCGGGGCGAGGCCGAGGGCACGGTACAGCAGGAGCTGGGCCGCCGTGCTTCGCAGCAGGTCCGCCCCGCGCACCACCTCGGTGATCCCCATGGCGGCGTCGTCCACCACCACGGCCAGCTGGTAGGCCCACTGCCCGTCGCCCCGCCGCACCACGAAGTGGCCCACGTCCTGCATGACGTCGAACCGCTGCGGTCCGGCCAGGGCGTCGACGAACGTGACGATGCCGGGTGCCGCCGCGAAGCGCAGGCTGGGCGTCTTGCCGGCCGCGGCCTTGGCGCCAGCGACGCGCTCGCTGCGGCGGCGCTCCCGCTCGCCGTACACGGGCGCCGCGGCGAGGGCTTTGACCTGATCTGGGGTGCGGAGACAGGCGCGG
>CAZACZ010000119.1:0-5259 GCA_964483695.1 uncultured bacterium
ACCGGTAAGTCTAGCACGCCGGCTACGTTCGGCCGGGGGACGGGAACGACGTGACCTTACCCCCGGCGCGAGGTATGAGCATAGGGCCCTTACGCTCAGGGATTTGACCCGGGACAAATGTCCCGATATATGATACCGGCACGCAACTAGCGTTCTCGGCCGGCACGAACGCACGTGCGCCGATGCTGCCCGCGGACGGTCCCACCCCACGGTTCATGCCCACCGGCAGCACTTGAACGCGCCACGGAGGTCGTACCCGATGCCCCTTCCTTCCCGTTCTCCGATCGCCCTTGGCGCTCTGCTCGCCGCCCTGCTGGCCGCCGCTTCGATCGCCACGGTGGTCGCTCAGTCCGCCGCCGGCTTCGACGTCCTGGTCGCCGACAACCCCGAGTACGGGCCGATCCTCACCAACGCCGACGGCAAGAGCCTCTACCTCTACCTGCAGGACGAAGCCGGCGCCAGCACCTGCGTCGATGCCTGCGTGACCAACTGGCCGCCGCTGTTGATCGCGGACGGTGCCGCACCGGTCGGCGGCGAAGGTGTCGACGCCAACCTCCTCGGCACCACGACGCGGGCCGACGGCGGGGTGCAAGTGACCTACGCCGGCTGGCCGCTCTACACCTTCCGTCGCGACACCGAGCCCGGCCAGACCCGCGGGCACAAGCTCGGCGAGGCGTTCTTCTTGGTGGCCCCCACCGGAGACGCCGTCGGCGACAAGCTGCCGCAGGAGGCGGTGCAGGTCGACCCCGACCTCATGAGCGCGCTGATGAGCGAAGGCGCGCAGACGTTCGCGAGCAACTGCGCGGTGTGCCACGGCCCCGAAGGGGGCGGCGGCATCGGCCCTGCGCTCGCGGGGAACACCGTGCTTGCCGACGGCGCGTTCGTCGTCAAGCGGGTGTTGGATGGCTTCATCGAGCACGGCATGCCCAGCTTCCGGGCGGCCTTGTCGGACCGTCAGATCGCCGGCGTTGTCACGTTCGTCCGCAACTCGTGGGGGAACGAACTCGGCGCCGTGCTCGAGGAGGAGGTCGCGGGACTGCGGTAGCAGAGGGAGCAAGCCTCGTCCGTCTCGGCCCCGGTGGGGCACGACGACATCACGTTCCAGAAAGGCATGGGTGGCAGACGACATGAATTTGCGAGCCGAAGCACGGAGCTGGCGCCTGCGCGCGAGCGTCTTCACGGCCGCGATCGCGGTGCTGCTGACGCTCGGCGTGGCCTCGGCCAACGCCGAACTCCTGCGCATCCAACGCGACGCGGGCCAGTGGGCCATCACCAACGGCAACTATCAAGGCTGGAACTTCAGCCCCTTGGACCGCATCAACACCTACAACGTGCGCAACCTGCAGGTGAAGTGGACCATGCAGCTCGGCGTCACCGACTCGCTCGAAGCGCAGCCGTTGGTGGTGGGCAACGTGATGTACATCCTCACGCCCAAGCCCAACACGCTCTACGCCATCGACCTGGTGAACGAGGGCTACATCCTCTGGTCGCTCCGTCCCGAGATGCCGGGCCTCGATCAAGCCAAGGCGTGTTGCGGCGCTCAGTCGCGCGGCATCACCTACGCCGACGGCAAGATCCTCCTCAACACCCTCGACGGTCAGCTCCTCGCGGTCAACGCCGACACCGGCGAGGTGGTGTGGAGCAAGCAGGTCACCGACCTGAGCATCACCGAGACCACGACCAACGCCCCGCTCGTCGTCGACGACCTCGTCATCATCGGCAACGAAGGTGGCGAGCGCGGCATCCGCGGCTGGGTGGCCGCCTTCGACCTCGACACCGGCGATCAGGTGTGGAAGTGGTACAGCACCGGCCCCAACGACGAGATGGGCATCACCGACCGCTTCCAGCCCTTCTACCCCGACGACCAGGTCGAGCAGCCCGGCGTGGACACCTGGTACGGCGACTCCTGGCGCCATGGCGGCGGCACGGCGTGGGGCTACTTCACCTACGATCCCGAGTCGAACCTCTTCTACTACGGCACCGCCAACTGCGGTCCGTGGAACCCCGACTACCGCCGCGATCCCGCCACGGCTCCGGGCCTGGACGTCTACACCAGCAAGTACTGCGCCTCGCTCCTGGCGCGCGACGCCACCACCGGCGAGCTGGTGTGGGCCTACCAGACCACCCCGCAGGACCAGTGGGACTTCGACGAGCCGGGCCAGAACTTCGTCGCCGACGTCACCATCGACGGCCGTGCGGTGAAGGCGCTGCTCAAGCCCGCCCGCAACGGCTTCTTCTACGTCTTCGACCGTCTCACCGGTGAACTGCTGCTCGAGCCGTGGGCGTACACCACCGTCACCTGGGCGCACGGCGTCGACCTCGCCACCGGACGGCCGGACTTCAACGAAGACGCCCTCATCTACACCGACGTCACCGCGCCCGAGCGGATCTGCCCCTTCATCGCCGGGAACAACTGGTTCAACGACGCCTACTCGCCGCGCACCGGCCTGGTGTACTTCCAGGCGGAGAACCGCTGCTCCACCTTCACCGGCACGGAGGGCGAGTACACCCCCGGCGAGAGCTACGTGTTGATGCGCTTCGAGAACACCGGCACCGGCCCGGGCGGCTGGGCAGGCGAACTGCAGGCGTGGGACCCGACCACCGGCCAGAAGGTGTGGGGACTCAAGTCGGCCGTGGCCAGCGACAACAAGCCCGTCTTCGCCACCGCCGGCGACCTCATCTTCGGCGGCACCGACTCCGGCGAGTTCCGCGCGGTGAACGCACGCACCGGCGAGGTGCTGTGGACCTTCCACACCGGCGCCGACTTCCGTGGCTCGCCCATGAGCTACCTCGGCCCCGACGGCCGTCAGTACATCGCCGTGGTGACCAGCAAGGCGCCGTCCGACCCGCAGGTCGGTCAGGACACCGAAGCCGACAGCGCGGCCCGTTACCGCCGCGCCGGCACCACCCTGTACATCTTCGGCCTGCCTTGATCCTCGGCGGCTGAACCCAGCGAGGTGCGGGAGTCCCATCTCCCGCACCTCGCTACCGTTTCCCCCGTATCTTGGTTCCCCGTATCGCACGACCGCTGGCGATCCACACCACCTCGACGCGCTCCCTGCGCGGAAGGAGTCCGTTCTCCATGTCCGTCCCACCATGTCTGCGCACGTGGCGTTGGCTGGGCGCTGCGGCGCTGGCGCTGTTCGCGCTCGTACTGGTCCCGCTGGCTAGCGCGCAACGGCCGAGCTGGGAGATGCGCGTGTGCGCAGATCCCGACGCCCTGCCCTTCTCGCACCGAGACGGCACCGGCTTCGAGAACCGCATCGCGGCCATCCTGGCGGAGACGCTGAACGCTCGCCTGACCTACGACTGGTCGGTGTTCACCGAGGACCTCGTGAACTTGCGCTTCGCCGAAGGCGAGTGCGACGTCATCATGGGTGTCCCGGACGGCTTCGAGAAGAGCCTGACGACCATCGCCTACTACCAGAGCCCCTACGTGATGGTCTTCCGCGCCGACGCCGGCTTCACCCTCGATAGTCTCGACGACGACGCCCTCTCCAACCTGCGCATCGGCGTCCAAGGCCAGGGCAGCCCGCCGCACCAGGCGCTGCAGCGCCGCGGGCTCTTGCTGAACGTCACCAACGTCTACGGCGGCGAGGTCGGCCAGGACCACCTGGCGGTGCTCGTGCGCGCCGTCGAGGAGGGCGAGATCGACGTCGGGTTCGGCTGGGGACCCACCGTCGGCCCCTTCGCCGAGGCGTCGAGCGTCGACCTGGTGGTGAAACCGGTGCAGCCGGAGTTCGACTTCCCCGGCATCTTCCAGATGGTGCCGATGACCATCGGCGTCCGGCGCAACGACACCGCGCTTCGCGACCTCCTCGATCGCGCCATCGCGGCGCGCTGGGACGACATCCAGCGCGTGCTGCAGGAGTACGACATCCCTACCACGCCGCTGCCCACCCCGCTGCTGGCGGAGCGCCCTACGACGACCGGCGTCCTGCCGATCGGCGTGATCTTGCCGTACCCGACCGGCGGCAGGACCCGCGTGGCCGCCATCAACGACATCGTCGGCGAGGCAGCTCGCATGGGCGCCTTGCAAGCCGAAGGCGCCGTGAACGCCGTTGCCGACGAGACGGGGTTCGACGTCGCGCTGCACATGGCCAGCGCGCCCAGCGCCGCTGCGGCGCGGCGAGCCGCCGACCGGTTGCTGAACGTCGATGGCGTGCACGCGCTGGTCGGCGGCCTCGGCGCCGGGCAGGCCGAGGTGCTGGCGGAGGCTGCCGAGGCTCGCGGCGTGGCGTTCCTGAACGTCGGCAGCAACGACCTGACGCTGCGGGAACGCTGCTTCGCCACGACCCTCCACCTCGAACCGTCGGCAGGGACGTACCTCGACGCCATGGTGCGGTGGTACCGACCGGTCGGCGCTGCCTCTCCCGACGCGTCCCAACGCTGGTTCGTCGTCGGCGAGGACAGCGCCGAAGGCCTGGCGCGCGCCGAGCGTGCGCGCCTCGCGGCGGAAGCCGTGGGGGACGTGGTCGTGGGATCGAGCGCCGTGCCGCCCGGCCGTCCCACCTACTTCGACGTACTCGACGACGTCGTCGCCTCCGGTGCCGACGCCGTCCTGCTGCTGCTCGACCCGGCGGACCAACTCGCCTTCCAAGGCCAGGCGCTGGACGCAGGCATGACGCTGCGGGTGGCGCCGTTCCCCGACCCCGTCACGCAGACGCGCGACTACCTTGCCTCCAGCGCGCGCTACGGCGTCGGCCTCGACGTTCCACGCATCGTCCTGTGGGAGACGACGCTGACCGATGGCGACGCGAACGACCTGAACGAGCGCTTCACCTCGCGCTGGGGCCAGCCGATGGACCCGACCGCGTGGAGCACGTACCAGGCCATCCGCATGCTGCACCAGGCGGTCGTGGCGACATCCAGCCTCGGTTCCGAAGCCATCCTCGCCTACCTGACCGCGCCGGACACCCGCTTCGACACCGGCAAGGGGCCGGGCGTGTCGTTCCGCGAAGCGTCCCACGAGCTGCGCCAACCGCTGTACGTCGTCGCGATCGACCCGAGCGCGACCTGGGGCGTGACGCTGAGCGCCAAAGTGGCCGCGGCGCGCCTCGTCGGTCGTCTGCCGACGGAGGACACGACCACCTTGGCCGACGATGCGGCCGTCCGTGCGCTCGACGCACTGGGCGGCATGGCGGAACCGCCTCGCTGCGGTTCGGCTCGTTCCTCGCCGCCACCGCGGCCCTGACACGGACGAGCGCTACTCCCGCAACAGCAGGTCGTCGATCTCCAGCACCGGAGCGTTCCAAGCCT
>CAZACZ010000120.1:0-5255 GCA_964483695.1 uncultured bacterium
AGAGGTGATCCGATGACCGAACGTACACGCCCCATGACCGATCGCACCGAATCGACGCCCCGCGATGGGGCCGCCGCGCCACCCATCCTGAGCGTCGACCGCTTGGTGAAACGCTTCGGCGACGTCACCGCGGTCGACCACGTCTCCTTCGACGTGCGACCGGGCGAGATCTACGGTCTGCTCGGCCCCAACGGCGCCGGCAAGACCACCGTGCTGTCGATGGTGTCAGGCCTCGTCCAGCCCGAATCCGGCAGCGTGCGGGTGGGCGGCCACGCCGTCGAGCGTGACCCGGTGGCCGCCCAGCGACTCATGGGCGTGGTGCCGCAGGCGCTCGCCCTGTACCCCGAGCTCACGGTGCGGCAGAACCTGGCCTACTTCGCTCGGCTGCGCGGGTTGCACGGGGCCACGCGCCGCGAGGAGACCGCCGCCGCGCTGGCCGCGGTCGACCTGATCGACGTCGCCGACCGGCGGCCGAAGACGCTGTCCGGGGGCATGAACCGTCGCCTGAACATCGCGATCGGCTTGATCGGGCGGCCGCGGCTGCTGCTGCTCGACGAGCCGACGGTCGGCCTCGACCCGCAGAGCCGACGCCACATCCTCGACGCGGTCCGCCGCCTCGCCGACGAAGGCATGGCGGTGCTCTACACCAGCCACTACATGGAGGAGGTCGAGTACCTGTGCCGCCGCCTCGCGATCCTCGCGCGGGGACGCGTCATCGCGCACGGTCCGCTCGACGAGGTGCGGGCGCTGGCCGGCGACGGCGTCGTGGTGCGGGTCCCGCTCCAGGCCAGCGCGCTCGACGACGACGCGCTCGACGTGGCCGCCCTGCGGTCCGATGCGCCGGTGCCGGTCGAGGTCCACCGCCACGAGTTGCGCTTCGTGCTGCCCGAGGGCTCGGCGCAGGTGCCGAAGGTGCTCGACCTGCTCGGCCGCCACCGCGTCGCGCTGGACGGCATGCGGGTGGAGAGCCCGAACCTCGAGTCCGTGTTCCTGGCGCTGACGGGTCGGGGTCTGCGGGACGACGACGCGTCGCCGGTGGTGGGCTGATGGACCGACTGCGGACCGCGGCGGTCATCGCCGCCAATCAGCTCCAGCGGATGGCGCTCGACCGCACGCACCTGCTCCTCGGCCTGGTGCTCCCGCTCGCACTCGTGCTCGTGGCGGGCGCGAGCCCGACGCCCTTGGACGACCGCGGCTTCGTGCCGCTCCGGCCCTACGACGTGGCGCTGGTCACCGGCGACTCGGCGGCAGGGCAGGCCGTGGCCACCGCGCTTGGCCGAGCCGAGACTCTCGTGCGCGTGACGCCGGTCGCCGACGCCGACGAGGCGCGACGCGACGTCCTGGAACGCATCCACGACGTCGCCGTGATCGTGCCAGATGGCTTCCCCGAGTCGCCGCTCACCTTCGTGGGCGCGCCGGGGACGGCCCCGACCGAGGTGGTCGCGGGCGTGATCGGCAACGTGATCGACGCGGACGAGGCGCTCGTCGGCGCGGCCTTCGGGGTCGAGCCCGTGCCCGCCACCACCACGCTCGTCGCCGCCGCCGCGCCGACCGACGCCCCCACCGGCGCGAGCGCGGCATGGCGCGAGACGGACACCTACGGCTACTTCAGCGTCGCCATGGCCGTCTTCTTCTCGCTCATCGCGGCACACACGGCGCTAACCGTGCACGCGGCCGGGGTGCGTGGCGGCATCGCGGCGCGCTTGCGCGCCGCAGGTGTCCGACGTGGCACCCGCACGCTCGGTGGTGTGCTCGCGAGCGTCGCCTACGTCGTGGTCGTGCTCGCGGGCCTTGCGCTCGCCACTGCGGTCCTGTTCGGCGTCGGTTGGGGCGGACCGCTCGGTTGGCTCGCGCTCACCGCGCTGGGCTCGGTGGCGTTCGTCGCCGTGAACCTGCTGGTGCTCGTCGCGCTGCCGACGCCGGCGGCATTCGATTCCATCGGCGTCGTCGCCAACATGGCGTTGGCGATGCTGGGGGGGTCGATGGTCCCCTTGTTCGTCCTACCCGACGCGCTCGTGTCGCGCTTCACGTGGTTGCCGACCCGGGCGCTGCTGGACGGCTACTTCGCCTGGAGCACGGGCGGGGGGTGGTCCGACCTGAGCGGGCCGATCGCCCGCATGGCTGTCGCCGCCGTGGTCGCCTTCGCCCTGGCCGCCGTCGTGTCGACGGCCCGCGCCGCGCGTGGGGAGCGCTGACGTGGCCGCCTTCCGACGCGTTCTCGTGATCGCGCTGTTCGACCTGCGGCGGGCGTACGCGAAGCCGCTCGCACTCCTCCTCCTCGTGGTGATGCCGGGGCTGGCCGCGCTTGGGCTCGTCGCCATCGCCGGTTCGATGGGCGGCGGCGCCCCCCCGGTGCTCGTCGTCGTCGACGAATCGGGTGGCCCGGCGGCCACCGCCTACCGCGAGGCTCTGGCCGCGGTGCCGTTCACGGTGGTGCCGGCGCGCCGGCAGGAGGCCCGTGACTGGATCGCCGCGGGCGGCCTGCACTACGCGGTCGTGGTGCCGGCCGGCTTTGGCCCTCGCGGCGGCTACGACGTCGAGGTCCTCGCTCGTGGTGACGAGGCGCCGAACGCCGAACCCCCGATGGTCGGCTGGGCACGCGCCGTCGCCGGCCGCGTGGCGGCCGGTCTTCCGCCCACGGGTGCGCTGTCCGAGCGCGAGACCCCGCGCGGCGGGACCGACGACGGTGACGCCGTCCCCATGCGGCTCGCCTTCGCGGTGTTCCTCGTGGTGTCGCTGCTCGTCCTCATCGGCCGCGGGGCGGCCTTCCAGCGCGAGCGCCTCGAGGGGCGGCTGGCCCGCACGGTCGCGGCCGGAGCGCGAGCGAGCGAAGTCCTCGCCGCCTTCGTGGTGTCGCTGCTCGTCGCCGGCGGCCTGCAGGCCGTCGCGTTCTTCGGCGCGACCGGAGCGCTGGGGATGCCCTGGTTCGCGGGCGGCGCCGCCTCGTTCGTGGCCACCGTGACGGGTACGTTGCTGGCGGTGGCGGGCATCGCGGTCGCGATCACCGGGTTCGCGCGCACCGCGGCGCAAGTGTTGGTCTGGAGCTACGTCGCGCCGAGCCTGGTTGCCATGCTCGGTGGAGCGTTCTGGCCCATCGACGGCGCGCCGGCGGCGCTCCAGCAGCTCGCCCGCCTGACACCGGCCTACTGGTCGCTCGAGGCCCTGGCGGGCGGGACGGTCTACGCGGGTTGGTCGACGCAGGTGGGCCCATTGGCGATGCTCGCGCTAGTCGGGATCGTCGGCATGGTGGCGGGCGTGCAGGCGCTGCGCCGCGCCGACCTGTAACGGGCCGGACCGGCACGGCCGACAACGGGCCCGAGGCGTGCGCTAAGGTGGGCACCCGTGGTCCCTGCCCCCGCCGCGACCCCGAGGTTCCGTGACGCGTGGTCGCTGCACGTCGTGCGCTACGCGGCGGTCGCGTTCGCGGCCATGACCTGGACCCAGGCGCCCGCAGCGGCGCCCGGGCTCCCTGCCGCCGTCGGTTGGACGTCGCTCGCGCTGCTCCTGGACCTGTGGATGCACGGTCCGGAGCAGCGCGCGGCCGCCCCTTGGGCGGCGTTCGCCCAGGCGGGGGCGGCGAGCGCGGCCTTCGCGACTGCCCCAGGGCTCCCGACCGCGGTCGTGGTGGCCGCGGTGATCGCCGGCATCGCGGTCGCACTCCCGCCTAGGTGGCGGGGCGCGCTCACGTCGGGCGTGGCGCTCGTGACTGGCGGTGTGGCCGCTTCGGCGCTCGGTGCCGAGGCGGCCTTCGCCGTGGTGCTGGCCTACGGGCTCGCGCACTGGATCGGGGCGACTGCGGCGGTGCAGGCCCGCGAAGCGCTGGCACACGCACGCACGGTCGCGGCGCTCGAGGCCGCCCAGGAGCGGTTGGCCGCGTTGGCGGACGCCGGCCGCGAGCGGGCGGTGGAGCGCGAGCGCCAGCGCATCGCCGCGGACGTGCACGACACGCTCGGCCACGCGCTGATGGCCATGCTCATGCAGGTCCAGGTGGCACGCCGGAGCCTCGCCAACGACCCGGAGGGGGCCGCTCGGCGGCTCGAAGCGGTCGAGACGGACGCGCGCGCGACGCTCGGTCAGGTGCGGGTGACGCTGCGCCGCACCCTCGACGATGGCGTCCACGTCGCGTTGCCGACGGCGATCGAGCACGTGGCCCGCGACTTCGAGGCGGCGGGCGACACCGCCGTCGACCTCGCGTTCCTACCGAGCGCGGCCGACCTGGTCGACGTCGACCGCGAGGTCGCCGACGCGTTGCTGCGCACCGTGCGCGAAGCGCTGACCAACGCCGTGCGTCACGGCATGGCCGCGCGCATCGGCGTCGAGCTCGAAGCGGTCGGACCGCGCCTCTACCTGCGCATCGGCGACGACGGACGGGGCACCGACGTGACCCGCCCGGGCATGGGACTGGCCGCGATGGTCGCACGGATCCAGGCGGTGGGTGGTTCGATCCGCTTCGACTCTCGCGCGGGTAGCGGTTTCCGCGTCGAGGTGGCGGTGCGGCGCCGATGATCCGGGTCCTGCTGGCCGAGGACCAGGCGCTTGTACGCGACGGGATCAAGGTTCTCCTCGACCTCGAAGACGGCATAGAGACCACCGCGGTAGGCGACGGCCGCGCCGCGGTCGAGGCGGCTGCGGCGGCCGCGGCGGCCGACCTGCCATTCGACGTCGCCGTACTCGACGTGCGCATGCCAGGGATGGACGGCATCGAGGCGACGCGCGCCCTCCGCTCGGCGCACCCGAGCCTGCCGGTGCTCATGCTGACCACGTTCGACGACCGCGCCGTCGTCGAGCGCTGCATCGAGGCGGGGGCGACCGCGTTCCTGCTGAAAGACACCCACCCGGACGACCTCGCGCGCGCCGTCCGCTGGCTCGTCGAGGGGCGCCGGGGCATCGCCGGTGACCTAGCCGGCGCGCTGATCGACGCCGCCGCGGGTACCGCCGCCACGCGCGACGACCCGAGAACCACCGAGCCGCTGACGCCCGGACAGCGCCGGGTGCTCGCCCTGATCGCCGACGGCCACACCAACCGCGAGATCGCCGAGCGGCTCGGTCTGACGATGGGGACCGTGAAGAACGTGGTCAGCGAGATCTACGCGCGCCTAGGGGTGCGCGACCGGGTGGAGGCAGTCCTGAAGGCCCGGGGCGGTCGCTGAGCGGCGGTGCGGGAGTGCGCGCTCGCGTCAGCGTGCGCGCACGAATCAGCGTGCGCGCACGCGGTTGTTGCGCGGTTGATGCTCGAGTTCGACCAGCCCGAGCGC
>CAZACZ010000121.1:0-5192 GCA_964483695.1 uncultured bacterium
ACCGCCGCCCAGCGCGCCCCTGCTGCCGGCGCAGCGTGGTGGGGCCGACCGTACGGCCCCACCACGGTGCGCTCGCGCGTCAGCGCACGAACGTCCAGTCGCCCCCTTGGATCTCGACGATCACCAGCGCGCGCGTGTCGAGGCCGAGGTGGTCGTCGGCGGTGTAGTCGAACACGCCGCCGACGCCCACGAAGGCGGGCATCGCTTCCAGCGCGTCGCGGATGGCGGCGCGCGCGGCGGCCGTGTCGGAGAGGTCGAGGGTGCCGTTGGCCTGGGCGTACTCGACGGCCAGCTCGATCGCCTTGACCGCGTCCCAGGCATGGCCGCCGAAGGTGCTGGCGGTGCCGGCGCCGTAGATCGCTTCGTAGGCGTCGACGTAGGCCTGCGCCACGGGCTTGATCGGGTTGTCGTCGGCCATCTCGTCGACCACGATCATCGGGCCGATGGGGAGACGCACGCCCTCGGCGGCGTCGCCGGCCAGCTCGAGGAAGCTCGGGTTGCCGACGCCGTGGCTGACGTAGATCTGTCCCTGGTAGTTGCGGCCGGCGAGCGCCTCGACCACCAGCGCAGAGTCGCGCACCACGCCCCAGATCAGGACCGCGTCGGGGCGGCGCAGCGTGGCGCTGAGCACCTGGGCGGTGACGTTGGTGTCGGAGCGGCCGTAGCGCTCCACGGCCACGACCTCGATGCCGGTGCCCTCGATGGCGGCGTTCAGTTCGCTGAGGCCGCCTTCGCCGTAGGCGTCGTCGATGCCGAGGAAAGCGAGGGTAGTGTAGCCGTTGGCGAGCATGTCCTCGACGATGCCGCGGATCATCAGGCGGTCGGTCTGGGGGGTCTTGAACACCCAGTGGCGTTCCGCCACCGGCTCGATGATGGCGGCGGACGCGGCCATGCTGATGTTCGGCACCTGGGCCGCCTGTACCGGGTCGATGATGGCCAGCGAGTTGGCGGTGATGGTGCAGCAGATCACCACGTGGACGTCGTTCTCCTCGATCAACCGGTTGACGTTGGTGACCGCCTGGGCCGTGTCGCTGGCGCTGTCGAGGAAGACGATCTCGACCGGGTGGCCGGCGATGCCGCCGCGAGCGTTGATCTCGTCCTGCAGCATGCGGAAGGTGTTCGCCTCGGGTTCCCCCAGCGCCGAGGCGGGTCCGGTGGCGGCGGCGACGGCGCCGATGCGGATGGTCTCCTGCGCGAACGCGCTGGCGCCGAAGACCAAGACGGCGGCGAGAAGGCTGGTGGCGATGCGACGGAACATGACTTCCTCCTTCGTGCGTGCGCGCGATGCGGCCAGGGTGGACGCGATCGGACGTGCCTCGTTCGGGTGGCGCACCCCAGGGGTCACCGCGCCACCACCGGCTTCAGCGGCATCGACGGCTCGGTGGGCGCGGTCCCGTGGAACGGGCTGCCCTCCTCGAACCACGACGGGGGGGCGGGGTGTCCCCAGAGCGTCTGGCGTTGCGGGTCGTCGAGCTTCCAGCCGATGGGGGCGAAGTCGGGATCGAGCGTGCGGTAGTCGCCGGTGAACAGCTCCACGCGGTGGCCGTCGGGATCGCGCAGGTAGAGGAAGAACGCGTTGGAGATGCCGTGCCGCCCGGGGCCGCGCTCGAGCGCGCCGCGCCACCCGCTGATGGCCAGCACGTCGCAGGCATGGAGGATGTCCATCTCCCCGCGCACCCACACGCCGACGTGGTGCAACCGCGGCCCCACCCCGTTGGTTAGGGCGAGGTCGTGCACGTTGCCCTTGCGGTGCATCCACACCGCCCACAGGCGCGGCGTCGCTTCGTCGGTGTCGGTGTACTCGCTGGTGCGGAAGCCGAGCTCGCCAGCGTAGAAGTCGTGGGTGGCCTGCAGGTCGGCGGCGAAGGCGTTGACGTGATCGAGCCGCTGGGGCGCGGCGCCGTGGTAGCGGTCGTAGCGCTGCAGCATCCGCTCCGCCGACGGCTGGCTGGCGTAGAACGCCAGCGGCACCCCGAACGGGTCGCGCGCCTCGAGCGTGCGCCCTTGACCGAGGGGCGACCGGAACGTCGCCTCCAGGCCACGTTCCGTGAAGTAGGCGTTGGCCCGGTCCAGGTCGGCTTCGCTGCGCACGCGGAAGCCGATGCGCAGGCAGCGGCCGGGCTCCTGCCGGCGCAGCACCAGGCAGTGATGGCCCTGGTCCTCCAGGCCGCGCAGGTAGAGCGCGTCCTCGGTACGCACCGTCTCCACGAACCCCAGCGCGTCGACGTAGAACGCCCGCGACCGGTCCACGTCGGCCACGCCCAGTTCGACGTGCGACACCCGCAGGACGTCGAACGGCGGGGTGGGGTTGGCGTCACGCAGCGGCATGCGCGTCAGTCCCCTCGCTCCGCCACCGGGGCCACGGCGGCGGCGTCCGAGGCGGCGCCGCTTCGCCCCGCCTCGAGGAACGAGCGCACGCGCCGGACGTACGGCTCGACGTCGTAGCCCTGGTAGAGCGCCGACTGGGTACGCACCGGGTCCCCGAAGAAGTACTTCTCGTAGAGGTTCTGGCGGCCCCCGAAGGACGAGATGGTCATGTCCCAGGCGAGGCGGAAGAGGCGGATGCGCTCGTCGGCGTTCGAGTTCGACGCCTGCAGGTACTTGTCGATGGCGTCGGCCATCGGCCCTCTGCGCTCGGCTTCGGTCGGGATCATGATCAAGCCGCTGGCAGCCAGCAGTTGCAGCACCTCGACCATGCGCGGGTACACCTGGGGGAAGTAGTTGCGCGCGGCGTTGAGCGCGTCCTTGCCGGGCGTCATGGTGCCGTACGCGTCGAGCGTTGCGGTCTCCTCGGCTTGGGTGCGAAGCGCCTTGAGGATCTCCAGGACGATGATGAGTTCGCTCATCTTCTGCTGCACGTGCTGGAACTGCGCGCTCCCGATGGCCTGGACGATGGCCTCTGCCACGCCCAGGAACGCCTCGGTCTTGGCGATCTTGACGTTCACCACCTGGTGCGCCATGTGGTACACCGCGCCGGTGGAGGCGTAGGCGCGGTTGGCCAGCTTGACGTCGTTCATCAGGAACACGCGGTCCCACGGCACCAACACGTCGTCGAAGACCACCAGCGCGTCCATCTCGTCGAAGCGCGACCCGAGCGGGTGGTCCTCGGTGCCGCGGCCGACGTCGAGCGGCTCGCGGCAGACGAAGCCGAGGCCGGGCGTGGAGCAAGGCACCGCGAACGCCAGCGCGTACCGCGTCATCTCCTCCTGCTCCTTGAGCACGGTGGAGGGGAAGATGAGGATCTCGTCGGCGATCGGCAGGGTGGCCATCATGCGCGCGCCGCGCACGATGATCCCCTCGCGCGTCTCGCGCACCAGGCCGAGGGCGATGTACGGGTCGGCCAACTCGTCGGCGCGAGCCGAGCGGTTCACCTGCGGGTTGGTGAGCGCGTGGGTGAGGCACAGGTCGTTCTCGCGCACGTGCTCGTAGTACCGCCGCATGTTCTCGCCGAAGCGCGGGTCGAGTTGGGCGAAGTACTCCTGGGCGCGCGCCGCCGCCATCAGGTTGACGTTGAGGTAGTCGGGGCTGCGTCCGATGAAGCCGAGGCTGGCGTCTGCCCACACCTTGTGCATGCGCGCGCGCCGCCGCAGGTCGTCCTGCGTGGTGGTCTCGAGGAAGCTCATGCCCACGCGCTCCCCGCTGGTCGGGCTGGGGTAGGTCAGGACGTCGACGAGGTCGGGCCGGTGCTGCAGGTCGTAGAGCGCCGCGATGGAGCGCGCCACCGAGGCGGTGGCCGGGTGGGTGGTCGGGTCTTGGATGCGCTCGCCGTCGACGGAGATGTTCGGCGGGTTGCGCTGGAGCCCTTCCAGGAACTGCTTGCCGGTGCGAGCTGGCATCGTTCTCCTCCTCAGACGCCCAAGCGCGGGATGGGGTGGTCCCCGAGGGCCACGGCGACGTTCTGGGTCTCCATGTAGAAGTCGAAGCTGTAGTCGCCCCCGTCGCGCCCCACGCCACTGGCCTTCATGCCGCCGAACGGAGTGGGCAGGTGGCGCACGTTGTGGGAGTTGACCCACACCATCCCGACCTCGAGCTCCTGGGCGAAGCGGTGGGCGCGGGCCACGTCGCGGGTCCACAGGTACGCCGCCAGGCCGTAGCGGACGCCGTTGGCGATGCGCATCGCGTCGGCTTCGTCGTCGAACGGGATGGCGGTGAGCACCGGGCCGAAGATCTCCTCCTGGGCGATGCGCATCTCGGCCCGCGCGTCGGTCAGCAACGCAGGCGCGAGGTAGGTACCCGCGAGGCCGTCCGGCGCGTCGCCGCCCACCGCCACGGTGGCGCCCTCGCGCCCGGCCAGGTCGAGGTACGAGCGCACCTTGGCGTGGTGCTCGGGATGGATGAGCGGGCCGACCTCGGTGGCGGGGTCGAACGGGTCACCGACGCGCACGCGGCGCGCACGCTCGGCAAGGGCGACGGTGAACTCCCGGTAGATGCCGGCCTGCACCAGCAGCCGCGAGGACGAGGTGCAGCGCTCGCCGTTGAGGCTGTAGATCATGAACACCGCAGCGTCGAGCGCGCGGTCGAGGTCGGCGTCGTCGAACACCACCACCGGGTTCTTGCCGCCCAGTTCGAAGTGCACCCGCTTCAGCGTGGGGGCGCCCTGCGCCATGATGCGGCTGCCGGTGGCGCTCTCCCCGACGAACGCGACGGCCCGCATGGCGGGGTGTTCGGTCAGCGCCCTGCCCGCCTCTTCGCCCAGGCCGTGCACGACGTTCCACACCCCGGCCGGGATGCCGGCCTCGAGCGCGAGTTGCGCCAGCAGCGTCGCCGACAGCGGGCTCCACTCCGCCGGTTTGTGCACCACGGTGCAGCCCGCCGCCAGCGCCGGCGCGATCTTCCAGGTGGAGAGCATGAACGGCGTGTTCCACGGCGTGATCACGCCCACCGGCCCGATGGGGCGGCGGCGGGTGTAGTTCAAGAACCCTTCCGCCGGCAACGACAGGCCGTCCTGGGCGCGCTCGCATCGGTCGGCGAAGAAGCGGAAGTTCTCCGCCCCGCGCGCCGCCGCCTGGCGCATGAAGCGCAGCGGCTGGCCGGTGTCGAGCACCTCGAGCAGGGCGATGTCGTCCGTGCGCTCCTCGATCCGGTCGGCCAGGCGATGCAGCAGGTCTCGCCGCCTTCGTGGGGCGAAGGTGCGCCAGTCACGACGTAATCCGCAAAACGGCGCACGCGGTGGTCGGTGAAGCCAACGGCCA
>CAZACZ010000122.1:0-5184 GCA_964483695.1 uncultured bacterium
TTCGTCGCCTTCGGACTCGCCTGGTTGGCGACGGCCGCGTGGGTCGGCCACTCCGGCGCGATGGGCCTGGGCGGCGCCATCGCGAGCCTGGCGCACCTGACCGCCGTCGTCGCGTGGGCCGGAGCGCTCGCCTGGCTTGCGTGGCTTCCCGTGTGGCCCGACGGGGCGCGGCTCGGCGCGGCCGTCGACTACGTCGGCAAGGTGGGGGTCGTCAGCGTGATCGTCTTGGCGGCAAGCGGCACCGCCATGGCGCGGTTGCACTTGCACCCGCTCGAGGCGATCGTCTCGAGCAGCTATGGCTGGGCGCTGCTCGCGAAGCTTGCGCTTGTGGCGGCGGTGGTCGCGACGGCCGCGGTCAACCGTTGGAGGCGGGTCCCGGCGTTCGCCCGCGGCGAGCGCGGTGGATTGTGGCGTGCGGTACGACTCGAGTCGGCGCTCCTGGCAGCCGTGATCGTGGCGACCTCCGTGCTCGCGACCCGACCGCCGATGCACGGCGGCTGAGACGGGCCGGGGCCACAACCGCCAAGAGCAGCGGCACCCGTGCCGCCGCCCGCCGTTCCGTCGGCGACGCCCAGGCGCGCCGGCAACACCTTGTGAGTGCGCGAAGCGTCACTCAGTCCAGTGCAGGCAGGGCGTCGGTCACGTGCGGCGTGATCGCACCTGCCGCCTCCGGATCGACGACGCCGTTGGTGACGAACAGGCAGGTGGCGCCGGAGGCCACCGCCGCCTGCGCCCCGGCGAGGCTGTCCTCGACCGCCAGGCAGCGCGCCGCCGGCACGCCCAGCCGCTCCGCAGCCAGCAAGTAGCCGTCCGGGTACGGCTTGCCGCGCGGCACGTCTTCGATCGCCACGCGCACGCTCAGGTGGCGGGCCCAGGCTTGTGGCGCCAGCGAGGCTTCCACCATCGCGCGCGGCGAGTTCGACACCGTGGCGCGCCCGCGTCCCGCCGCCGCCACCGCCTCCACCCAAACGCCTGCGTTCGGCATCGGCCGCACGTCGGCCAAGTCGAGCACGAGCCGCTCCACCACCCGCTCCCAGAACGCCTCGGCGTTGCCCGTCAGGCCGAAGCGCTCCCGCAGGATGCGCGTGGTGGCCGGGCGGTCGTTCCCGTGCAGGGCGGCATGCGCGTCGGCCGGCAGGTACCCGCCGAACTCCGGGATCACGGCGCGCAGCACCCGGAACCAGATCGGCTCGCTGTCGACCAGGGTGCCGTCCACGTCGAACAGGACGGCGTCGAAGGCGAGGGGGTGGGGAAGGGTGGGGGCCGTCGGGCGGACGCGCGGGATCACGGGGTCATCATCGCCGATACCGGGAGCGGCCCAGCCAGCGTGCGATAGCTCACATTCGCTCCCGGACGCCCCACCTGTGAGAACCCCGTGCCACACGGAGGCCAAGAATCACCCGCAAGGAACGACCCGCGCAGGGAGGCGCCGCGACCGCATCGTGAAGGAACCCATGCCACCCCCACCCGCCCAGTCCGGCGGACGCTGGAGCGTCCGAGCGCTCGACGCGTACCTCGCGCGCAGGCCCGTTCGCATCGTGCTGATCTGCTTGCACCTGGTGCTCTGTACCCTGCTGGTGGCGGCCGCCGGCCGGCCGTACTTCGTGCTGGTCCACTGGTTCTACATCCCCGTGCTGCTCGCCGCGCACTGGTTCTACGCTCCCGGCGGTTTCCTCGCCGGCATCGCCGCCGGCGTGCTGGCGAGCCCCTACGTCATCGGCGGAGCCACCCCCATCGACCAAGGGGACCTGGCGTGGGCGTACCGCATGGTGTTCTACGTCGGCGTCGGGACGTCCGCCGGGTACCTCCGGGGCCTCTTCGTCCAGCGCGGCAACCGCCTCGAACACACCGTCAAGGACCTCACCCGCACCTACGCGCGCACCCTGCGCGCGCTCATGCGCCTGCTCGAGAACCACGACGAGGAGACCAGCAGCCACTGCGAGCGCGTCGCACGCAACGCCCGAGCCGTCGGCCAGGCCATGGGCTTCTCCGAGCTCGAGCTCGAGACGCTCTACTGGGCCGGCTACATGCACGACCTCGGGAAGCTCGCGTCGCCCGCCAAGATGCTCCTCAAGGACGGCCCCCTCGACGCGGAGGAGTACGAGGTCATGAAGCGCCACGCCGCCATCGGCGCCGACACCATCATGACCATCACCCCCGCCTTCCACGACATGGCAGAAGCCGTGCGCGCCCACCACGAACGCTGGGACGGCGGTGGGTACCCCAGCGGCCTGGGCGGCGAGGAGATCCCGGTGTTCGGCCGCATCCTGGCGGTCGTCGACGCGTTCGAAGCGATGACGAGCGACCGCCCCTACCGCCGCGCGATGGACCCCGAGGACGCCATCGACATCCTCGCGAAGGAGTCCGGACGGCAGTTCGACCCGAGCATCGTCGCCACGTTCTTCGGGCTGCTGGACACCGGCGCGATCCACATCGAGACCCGCGACGGCAAACGCACCGGCATCGAACTGCCGGTGGAGTTCAGCCCCGAGTTCCTGACCCGGAGGCGGGGCTTCCAGGCGCGGCACTAGTGCGGCCGTTGCGGTTCGGCGACGCTCCCTGGGCGACACTCACGCTCGGTCGTCAGCGCTTCACGGCCACGTAGACGCCAAGCCCGACGAGGGCCGAGCCCGTGCCGTAGCGCTGGGCGTAGTACAGGCCCCGGTTGCGCCGCAGGACGGTGCTCAGGGGGCCAGCCGCGAACGCCACGATCAGGTCGGCGCCGCTCGTCAGCAGGGTCGTGATGCACCCCATCAGGACGAACTGCCAGAAGACGTTCGCGTCGGGGTTCACGAACTGCGGGATGAACGCCAGGAAGAAGAGCGCCGTCTTGGGGTTGAGGACCTCGGCGATGATGCCTTGCCGGAACGCCCCGCCGGCGGGCGGCTGGGTGACGTCGTTCGGCGAGAACCCCGCCCCGCCCAGCAACGTCTTGATGCCCAGGTAGATCAGGTAGGCCGCGCCCAGCCACTTCACCGCCGCGAAGGCGACCGCCGACGTGGCGAGGATGGCGGATACGCCGAGGGCCGCCGCGAACGTGTGGACGAGCCCCGCGACGCCCGTGCCGGCCGTCGATAGCACGCCCTCGCGCCGCCCTCCGCGTAGGGTGCGCGTCAGCACGTAGAACATCCCGGGGCCGGGGATGACGGCGAGCGTCAGGGCCGCGGTGAGGAAGATCGAGAACGTGGGCAGGTCGAGCATCCGCGCCTCCTCTTGGGCGGCAACGCTACCACCCGGGCCGCGTCGGGTCGCGTCGCGAAGCAAGGACCTCGTCGTGCGGTCGGGCGCTTGCCAAGGGGTCCTGGTCTTCTGGCCAGATGTTGCATCGACGCGCCCGACTCCGTACGCTCGGGCGAAACCATCTTCGTGCGTAGACCGTGGGGGCAGACCGCGGTCCGTGGGCTAGGGCGGGACACGCGTCCGTCGGGCGCACCGAGGAGACGGGAAGGTACGGCATGGCGAAACCATCACGCGTCGAACCGATCGAACAGGCGACGCGCAGGTCGTGGGAGCAATGGCTGGCGTTCCTGGAGGGCATCGACGCCTCCAACTTGGGTCATGCCGAGATCGCCCGCGCCGTGCAGGCCGACCTAGAAGGCACCGTCGACAACCCCGGGTGGTGGGCGCAGACCGTCACGGTGGCGTACGAGCAGCAGATCGGCCGCCGCCTCCCCGGCCAGCGGTCCGATGGCACCTTCCAGACCAGCGTCAGCAAGGCCACGAAGCTCGGCATGCACGAGCTGATGGACGCCTGGGTGGCGTTCGCCCGGGCCGACGCCACGCTCGCCGGCGTGATCGCGGACGAGCCCCGCGTCAGCGGCTCCGAGAAGCGCATCACCTGGCGGGCCAAGGCGGTGGACGGCTCGTCCGTCGTCGTCACCAGCGAACCGAAGAAGCACGGCGCCGCGACGCTCGTGGCGATGCAGACGGGCCTGGAGTCGCACGAACGGAACCTCGAGGCGAAGGCGGCCTGGGCCGCCGTCCTCGAGCGGTTCGTGCAGGAGGCGTAGTGGAGGAAGCAAGGACGCGCGCCAGGCACCACGGCACCTGCCGTACGCTCGCCTCGCGCGGCACGTGCGGCGGGCGCGGCATCCGTGCCGGCGCGCGCAGGAGGTGACCGATGCTGCCCGAAGTGCAACGACTCGTGAACGAGATCGCCGTCGCGCGCCAGGAACTGCTGCGCGCGGTCGAGCACGTACCTGCCGCGCAGGGCGCGTTCCAGCCGGCCCCCGACGCCTGGTCCATCGCGCAAGTGCTCGAGCACCTGGTGTGGGCCGAGCTGGGCGGCTTGAACAGCATGATGTCCGCCATCGAGGCGTGGCGCCGCGGCCAGCCCGTGTGGACCGACGCGAACCCGAACCGCGGCAAGACGATCGAGGAGATCATCCGGGCCACGTGGCGGAAGAAGGAGACGGCGCCGGAGAGCGCGGAACCGACGATGGGTGGTCCGTTGCCGTACTGGACGGCGCTGTTCCAGGCATCCCACCACGTCGTGGAGCGCGTGGCCGAGGAGATCCAGGCCGACGAGCTCGACGACGTGATCTACCCGCACTTCCTGTCGGGGCCGCTCACGATGCGGCAGCGGTTGGAGTTCCTGCGGTACCACATGCAGCATCACATGCCGCAGGTGGAGGCGCTTCGGGGGGCGGTCCGGGAGGTGGTAGGCGACGGGCACGTCGGGCCGCCGGGGTAGGGGCGGGTGTCGGACAGGCCCGGACGGCGCTCGCACCGACAAGCGGGTGCCGGACCGACGATGGCTTCCGTGTCGGAGCGGCGACGCGATCCCAGTTTGAGCTGGCCCACCTACACTCCAGGTTCGTCTTCGTCGATGGCATACGCCTTACCGGTTCCCAACCCCGCATCCAGCGCCATGAGCATAAGTCGTGCTCGGTCCACGGCCTGGAGCTTCGAGAGGATGTTGGATACGTTGTTGCTCACGGTCTTGGCGCTGATGCCGAGCCTCGTCGCGATCTCCGGGTTGCTGAGTCCTTGCGCGAGTTGCTCGAGGATCGCCCGCTCGCGGCCGGTCAGGTCGGCGAAGTCCGGGCCGGGCAGCGGCTGCAGGCTCGCGCTGAGATAGGTCATCACCTTCATGGCGATGCCAGGGCTGAAGATCGCGCCTCCCCTCGCCACGGTCTCGACCGCCAGGCGCAACTCGTCCCGTCCAGCGTCCTTGAGTAGGTA
>CAZACZ010000123.1:0-5093 GCA_964483695.1 uncultured bacterium
GCCAGCCCGTAGAACACCAGCGCCACCACCCTCGTGCCGGCGGGCCGCGCCTCATGACCGAGGAGCGGCCAGAAGCCTTCGTGGTCGTCGACTTCCGCCGTCGACCACTTCGTGGCGATGCCCTTGGACCAGAGGTGTAGGCAGAGGTTCTGCACCGCGCACGCCGTGGCGGCGTAGTCTTCCCGCCACGTCTTCTCGTCGGCACTCGCCGTGCTGGTGCAGGTGACGATCACCACACCCGGCACCGACGACCACTCCCGCCGCTTGGTTCCCACGCGCTCCGGCTTCGAGCCGCTGCGCTCGAGCTGCTCCGCCCACATCTGGGCGAGCACCGCGATCCGCGCCGCGTCCAGCAGGTAGAACCGCCACGGCTCGGTGCGCTTGTGGTTCGGCGCCCAGCGCGCCGACTCGACGGCGCGCACCACCTCGGTGTGGTCGAGGCCCGGCCCATCCCGGAGGCTTCCTTGCGGCACCGATCGACGGGAGCGGATGGCGTCCACCACGGGGCCGATGCGGGCACGCGCCTCCGCCTCCATCAACTCCACGCCCAGGTCACCCGGGTTGTGCGCCACCTCCCACACGAACCCGTCCGGGTCTTGGAAGTAGCCGGTGTACCCGCCCCAGTCCCGGCGTGCCGCCGGCGTGAGGATGGAGCCGCCCGCCAGGGCGGCGTCCGCCAGCACCGCGTCGACGTCCGCTTCGGTGGGCACGTTGTGCGCGAGCGTGAACGGCGGCATCCCGCTTCTGGGTCCGATGGCGCCGACTTCGCGCTCGAACTCCGCCGCGTTCCACAGCGAGAGGACGAGCGTGGGCGATAGGCGCACGAACACGACCTCGCCCGGCACGCGGAGCATCGGTTCCCACCCGAGCCCGTGCAGGTAGAAGGACTCGGACGCCGCGAGGTCGGTGACGGCGAGGGTGACGAGGTTGACGCGGGGGTCCATGGGGGATTGTATGTGCGGGGCCGTCGATTCCAGGCATCCGGGTGCGCGGACCCGGGCAGCGGACGCCGCTAGTACCCGAGGCTCTTGTCGACGACGTTCTTCAGGGGCTGGCCGGCCATGTAGCGCTTCAGGTTGTCGACGAAGATCGCGAACGCGCGCTCGTGGTACCGGGGCGTGGCGCCGGAGTAGTGGCTCGTGACGATCACGTTGTCCATGCCCCACAGCGGGGAGTCCGCTGGGAGCGGCTCTTCCTCGAAGACATCGAGGCCGGCGCCGGCGATCCAGCCCTCCTGAAGCGCGCGAACCAGATCGCCCTCGCGCACTGTGCCGCCTCGGCCGATGTTCACCAGGTACGCGCTCTGCTTCATCGAGCGCAACTCCGACGCGCCGATCAGGCCGCGGGTCTCGCGCGTCAGCGGGACCGTCAAGACGACGTAGTCCGCTTCGCGGAGTAGGTCTGGCAGGTCGCTCAGTCCGCGCATCTCGGTGACACCATCGACACGGATGCTAGGGTCCCGGCGCACCCCCACGACACGCATGTCGAACGCCGCGGCGAGCCTGGCGGTACGCGCGCCGATCGCTCCCACGCCCACGAGGAGCAGGGTGCTGCCGGCTAGTTCCAAGAGGTCCCTGCCTTGGACAGGACTCCATCGCGCCTGCAGTTGGTCTCGCTGGGCCTGTGGCAACCCACGCGCGAAGGCCAGCAGGTACGCGAGGATGTGCTCGCTGATCGGAACGGCGTGCACACCGGACGCGTTCGTGAGCACGAAGGGAGCCGCGGCGGCCTCGGGGTGCCTCAAGAGCCAGTCGGCGCCCGCACCCCACTGCTGGATCCAGCGCACCTTGGGCGCGTTGGTGATGAGATCGTGCGGGAACTGACCCGCCGCGATCTCGATGTCGGGGAGGAGGCGTTCGATCTCCGCGCGGTCGCGCGTGACTTCGACGCGCATGGGGGCGCAGAGGGAGCGGACCGTCTCGACGGTGCCTTCCGGAAGCGAGTCGGGGGCGAAGCATAGGAGGAGGATGTTCGCCAAGGTGCTCGATGGTATCCCAGTGGGCACGTGTGGGGCCCCGACGCCCTGACGGCGCCCCTCGTGCGGTTCGCCCGCCGCGCCTACTGCCGGAGCCGATGGGATGAGGTCCGGGGCCGGCAGCGATGGCCGGCCCCGGTGGCTCCACGCGTGTGAGAACTGCTGTCGCTACGCCTCCTTGGTCGTGGGCGGCGTGAACGCGGTGATCTCGGGCACCGGCCCGGTGTACTTCTCGACCTGCGCGAGGAGGCTGTTGCTCGCGTTGCCTTGCGCCAGCTTCGAGTCGCCCTCGTACGAGGTGAGCACGTTGATGCTGCCGTGTCTGCACAGCGTGCCGGGCTTGCCGGGTTCGAGCGGGTCGTACCAGGCGCCTTCGTGGATCACGATGACGCCGGGCTGGACGCGGTCGGTGACGACGGTGCCGACGAGGATCTCCCCGCGGTCGTTGAAGACGCGGGCGATGTCACCATCTTCCAGTCCGCGGGCGGCCGCGTCGGCTGGGCTGATCCACATCGGTTCGCGCTGGTTCACCTCGTACCAGTTGCGGGTGAAGGTGTTGTTCATCTGGGAGTGCACCCGGTACTTGAAGTGCGGGTTCAGCACGTGCAGGGGGTACGTCGCGGCCTTGGGCGAGCCGAGCCACTCGCGCGGTTCGATCCACTTGGGATGGGGTGGCGAGTCGTCCTCGGGGTACCCGAAGCCGGCGATGGTCTGGCTGTAGATCTCGAAGCGGCCGGACGGGGTGTTGAGGGCGTTGTTGACGGGGTCCTCGATGAACGAGGCGTACGCCACGACCTTGCGGGTGGCTTCTGCCTCCTCGAACTGGAGGTACTCGCGCTCCCAGAACTCGTCGAAGGCGGGCATGGTGAGGCCCATCCCCGAGCCCTGCTCGCGCGCGAGCCGGTACATCTCTTGGACCCATTCGAAGCCCGACAAGCCGCCCGTGAACTGCTCTTTCAGGCCGAGGCGGTCGGCGAGGTCGGCCCAGATGTCGTAGTCGTCGCGGGCTTCGAAGAGCGGCTCGACGAGCTGCTTCATGGCGAACATGTAGTACCGGTCCGCCGTGATGTCGTTGCGCTCCATGTGGGTCGTAGCTGGTAGCACGATGTCGGAGTACTTGGCCGTCGCCGTCCAGACGTAGTCGCAGTAGACGGTCGTGGGAACGCGGTTCCAGTCTCGGATCAGCTGGTTCGTGTCCTGCGAGTGGAAGAAGTTGTTGCCGCCGGTCTGGGCGATGATCTGGATGTCGGGGTAGGTGAGGGTCTTGCCGTCGTAGTCGATGGTCTTGCCGGGGTTCCCGATCATGTCCGACCACAGGTTCTGCGTGGTGTAAGTCTTGACCGGGTTCGCCACTTGCGGCATGGGCGACGGGATGCCGGGCATGTACCCCATCGAGCTGAAGATGATGGACATGGGGTTGTTGCACACGGCGCCGCCGCCCGGCTTGCCGAACTGGCCGAGGATGAACGACAACGCGTACATCATCCACACCGGTTGGGCGCCGTGCGACGCGCGCTGCGCGGAGTACGTGCCGATGAAGTGCGTCGGTCCGGAGGCGATGCGGCGGGCGAGGTCGCGGATGGTGTCCGCCGGGATGTTGGTGATGGCGGCCGCCCACTCCGGCGTCTTCGGTTGCCCGTCGGTCTTGCCGGTCAGGTAATCGGCGAAGGCCGCGAACCCGACGGTGTACTTGTCGAGGTACTCCTGGTCGTGTAGGCCCTCGCTGTAGATCACCTGCGCCATCGCGATCATCAGCGCCGTGTCGGTGTTGGGCCGGATGGGGATGTGCTCGGTCCTGAGGTAGTCGTCGCTCTCGGTGCGCACCGGGTTGATGGAGATGATGGGCACGCCGGCGTCCCGCAACTGCGTGTACCCGACGTAGCTGTAGTTCTGGCCGACGCCACCGTGGTGGATCGCGGTGGTGTTGAGCGGATCCCAGCCGAAGAACACGACCTGCTTCGAGTTCTCGATCATGTCCGAGATCGTCGAGTTCTGCGGGCGGCCCGATCCCAGTACGTGCGGCAGGATGACCAGCACGTTGGGAGCGCTGTACGTGTTGACGTAGTAGCTGAAGCCGCCGTACATCGCCAACAGCCGCTTGAGCTGCCCGGAGGCGCTGTGGAAGCGCCCGGCGCTCTGCCAGCCCGTGCCACTACCACCCCAGATCGACTCGTTGCCGTATTCGGTCTTGACGCGCTCCAGGTCCTCGGCCACCATGTCGAGCGCTTGGTCCCAGCTCACGCGCACGAACGGTTCCGTGCCGCGCTTGGAGGTGTCGCTCTTGGAGCGGTCCTTGAGGTAGCCCTCGCGCACCATCGGGTACTTGATCCGCGTCGGTGAGTACAGCAGGTCGGGCAACCCCTGCAGGCTGGGGTTCGGATACGGTTCGTCATGGAACGGGACGATGCGTGTCAACCGCCCGCCGGCGACCTCGCCGTAGTACACGCCCCAGTGGCTCGCGTTCAGGCGGGTGTACGTGGATGTGTTCGGGGCCGCGGCCGGGTCCATCCCGAACGGTTGGGCGTGGACCAAGTTCCCCAAGGCTAGCGATCCCGCAAGCGCCCCGGACTGCTTCAAGAAGTCTCTTCGGTTGACCTTCCTCATGGCGGTACGCTCCATCGCTGGTCGCGCGCGTTGGGCCGCCTCATACCCCCCGGATTGGTGCCAACGCCGTCGGCCGGGTGCCCGGGGATCCTGGTCGCGAAGGGTTTCACAAGGGGTGCTGCGCCACTCGCAGGCCTCGTATAGGGAGGCCCTCAGCACGTCCGGGCCGTGGGTGCGGAGAGTCCTTCCATCTGGAAGATTCTCCTTTCGGCGATGGCCTAGTAGGGACAACCGTCCCGTTGGGTGTCGGTGCGAGCTGGTGGTAGCACCTCTTCCGTCACGATCGTGCCGATGGTGGTGTGCCCCAGACTGGTCGTTGGCCGACTGCATGCGGCTCGACGGTGCAACGCCATTTCCTCGGCTTCGGATCGGACCCGGCAACGGAGCGCTGCGGAACGGACCCAACAGCAAGAACCCCGGATCGCTCCGGGGCCCTTATCCGCGTTCTAGACGCTCTTTCTTGTGGTGGAGCCGAGGGGATTCGAACCCCTGACCTTCTGAATGCCATTCAGAC
>CAZACZ010000124.1:0-5006 GCA_964483695.1 uncultured bacterium
TGGTAGCTCGTCGGGCTCATAACCCGAAGGTCGCAGGTTCAAATCCTGCCCCCGCAACCAAACGCCCGCGCAGTGCGGAACGAGGAGCGCCTCCCGAGGCGCTCCTCGTTCGTTCGAGGATCCCTCGGCGCGGCCCGCACCCGCCGCGGCGTCGCCGCGCGCGTTCCCGGCGCACCCTTGCGGGCGAAGGACATTCCGCCCTCGCGAAGGTATACCCGTCAAAATGTACAGTGTACTGGGCATCGACTCCGACGAAGCGGGGCGATGCACCGTCTCCGGGTCGCGCACGCGCCCGAGAAGGGACTCCCCCACATGAGGATCAGTGCAAGGAACATCCTGGCAGGAAAGGTCGTCGAGATCCGCCGTGGCGCCGTCACCAGCCACGTCCGCCTCGACGTCAACGGCACCATCGTCACGTCGTCCATCACCAACGAAGCGGTCGACGACCTGGCGCTGAAGGTCGGCGAGAAGGCCTACGCCGTCATCAAGTCCTCCGACGTCCTGATCGGCAAGGACCACGGCTGAGCCGCCTCGCCGACGCACCCGCGGCCCGACCGCGATTCCTCCCGCCGAGCCGCTCGGCGGTCCTCGGAGAAGGTACGTGACCCCATGCCCAGCCCCCGTTCGGTAGCTTCCCCCACCGCGACGCCGCACCGCCCTCGGCGCCGCGGCCTGCGGCGCCTCGCCGCAGCGCTCCTCGTCGCCACCGCCGCCATGACGTCGGTGGCCGCCGCCGAGGAGATCACGGTCTTCGCGGCGGCGTCGTTGAAGAACGCGCTCGACGAGATCGCCGCGAGCTGGGCGGCCGCCTCCGGGAACACCGCGGCGATCTCCTACGCCGGCACCTCCACGCTCGCCACGCAGATCCAGCAAGGCGCGCCGGCGGACGTCTTCTTCGCCGCCAGCGTCGACTGGATGGAGGCCCTGGTCGCGAGGGGCGACGTCGACACCACCACCCGCCTCGACCTGCTCGGCAACGCCATCGTCTTGATCGCGCACGGCACGGACGCGGCGCCGGTCGAGATCGTCCCCGGCTTCGACCTCGCCGGCCTGCTGGGTGACGAGAAGCTCGCCATGGCGCTCGTCGACAGTGTGCCGGCCGGCGTCTACGGCAAGGAAGCGTTGACCAACCTAGGCGTGTGGGACGCGGTGGCAGCGAACGTCGCCCAGAGCGACAACGTGCGTGCCGCCCTGGCGCTGGTGGCCACCGGGGAGGCGCCGTACGGCATCGTCTACGCCACCGACGCGGCGGCGGAGCCGGGCGTGACGGTCGTCGGCACCTTCCCACCGGAGAGCCACGTGGCCATCGTCTACCCCGTCGCGGTAACGACGGAGAGCGCCCACGCCGCCGCCGCTCGCGCGTTCCTCGAGTATCTGCGCGGCGACGCCGCCCGTGCAGCCTTCGAGAAGCAAGGGTTCACCGTCCTCGTAGACTGAGACGATGAGCGAGTTCTTGGGCCCGGAGGAGTGGAGCGCAGTCGCGCTCTCCCTCCGGGTCTCCTTCTGGGCCACCCTGTGCAGCCTGCCGCTGGCGGTGCTGGTGGCGCTGGCGCTAGCGCGCGGACGGTTCCCCGGCAAACAGCTGCTGAACGGACTGGTCCATCTACCGCTGATCCTGCCGCCGGTCGTCACCGGGTACCTGCTGCTGCTCACCTTCGGCCGGCGCGGCCCCATCGGAGGGTTCCTGGAGCAAGCCTTCGGGCTCGTGTTCGCCTTCCGGTGGACCGGCGCGGCCTTGGCGGCCGGCGTGGTGGCGTTCCCCCTGATGGTGCGCGCGATCCGGCTATCGATCGAAGCGGTGGACCCGAAGCTCGAGCAGGCCGGCGCCACCCTCGGCGCCCCACGCGTCTGGGTGTTCGTGACCGTCACCCTACCGCTCATCCTGCCCGGCATCTTCGCCGGCGCCATCGTGGCGTTCGCCAAGGCGATGGGCGAGTTCGGCGCCACCATCACGTTCGTGTCCAACATCCCGGGCCAGACGCGCACGCTAGCGTCCGCCATCTACTCCTTCCTCCAGGTCCCCGGCGGCAACGACGCGGCCATGCGGCTCGTGGTGGTGTCGATCGTCATCGCGATGCTCGCCCTCGTCGCCTCGGAGTACCTGGCGGCCTGGGTGGCGCGCCGGATCGCCGGACGGTGAGCGCCGCGTGAGCCTCTCGGTGGAACTGCGGCACACCTTCCCGGCGTTCGCCCTCGACGTGACGTTCGAGGCGCCGGCGGGGGTCACGGCGCTCTTCGGCCACTCCGGCTCCGGCAAGACCACGGTGGTGAACGCCGTGGCCGGGCTACTGCGGCCGCAGCGTGGGCGCGTCGCCGTGAACGGCTGGGAACTCTTCGACACCGAAGCGGGACGCTGGCTCCCGCCGCACCGCCGGCGCGTCGGCTACGTGTTCCAGGAGGGCCGCCTCTTCCCGCACCTCACGGTGCGCCAGAACCTGCTGTACGGTCGGCGCTTCGCCGGTGGGCCGTGGCAGGCGGCCGAGATCGACCGGGTCGTGGAGCTGCTGGGCGTCGGCCCGCTGCTGGCACGTCGGCCGGGCGCGCTCTCGGGCGGGGAGAAACAGCGCGTCGCGATCGGGCGGGCGCTGCTCTCGCGGCCGCGCCTGCTGTTGATGGACGAGCCGCTCGCGGCGCTCGACCAGGCGCGCAAGGACGAGATCCTGCCGTACCTCGAGCGGTTGCGCGACGACACCGACGTGCCCATCCTGTACGTCAGCCATTCGGTCGCCGAGGTGGCGCGGCTGGCGACCACCGTGGTGGCGCTGGAAGCCGGTCACGTGGTGCGCTCTGGTCCGGCGGCCGAGGTCTTGGCCGACCCGGACGCCGTGCCGGCGATCGGCGTCGGCGATGCCGGTGCGATCCTCACCGGCCGCGTGGTGCGCCACCATGCCGATGGGCTCAGCGAGGTCGCGGTGTCGGCCGGCAGCCTCTACCTGCCGCGGATCGACGCAGCGCCCGGAGCCAAGGTGCGCGTGCGCCTCTCCGCGCACGAGGTCATGCTGTCCCGCGCGCGCCCCGACGGCATCTCGGCGCTCAACGTGCTGCCAGGCGAGGTCACCGCGCTCAAGCGCGGCGCCGGACCGGACGTGGTGGTCCAGCTGCGTGTGGGCAACGACCGGATCCTGGCGCAGATCACCCGGCGCTCGGCCGCCGCCCTGGCGCTCGAGCCCGGCACCCCGTGCTTCGCCATCGCCAAGTCGGTTTCGGTGGCACGCGCCGACGTCGGCAGCGCCGCCGCCGGAAACGGTGCCGTGAGCGCCGACGATGACGCCGCGAAGGTGACCTCGGGAGCGGGCAACGGCTAGCATGGGTCCTGACGGATGGCCACGGCCGAGCGCTTGCCGCGACGCGGCACGCTGACCCCCGGCCGGCGCGGGTCCGCGCGCCTGCGTCCCGTCGCGAAAGGACCTCCCGGTGAACGACCACCCCGTCTCGCCCCCCGAAGCACCGCGCGAGCCGCTAGCAACCGATCCGAGCGCCGGCGCGACCGAGAGCGCCGCCTCCCTCCCCACCCGCTCCGGGTTCGTGGCGATCGTTGGCAAACCGAACGTCGGCAAGTCGACGCTGCTCAACACCATGCTGGGCGTGAAGGTGGCGCCCATCACCCCCAAGCCGCAGACCACGCGGCGCGGCGTGCGCGGCATCTACACCCACGAGCATCGCCAGTTGGTGTTCGTCGACACGCCAGGCTTCCACCGTGGCGGCAGGTCCGCCCTCGACCAAGCCATGCACCGCGAGGTGCGCGACGCCATGATCGACGTCGACGCGGTGCTGTGGGTCGTGGACCTGCGGCGCCCGCCGAGCGCCGAGGACAAGGACGTCGCGCGCCTGCTCGGCAACCTCCCGCCCGAGACCCCCATCCTGGTGGTGGGCAACAAGGTCGACGCCGCCAAGTACCCCGACGAGGCGCTGCAGCTCTACAAGGACCTCGCGCCCCAGGCCGAACGCTCCATGGCCATCTCGGCGCTCAACGACCCGAAAGCGGTGTACGCGCTGCGCGACGACCTCCTGGATCGGCTTCCCGAGGCGCCGTTCTTCTTCCCCGCCGACATCCGCTCGGACCAGACGCGCGAGCAGTGGGCGTCGGAGTTGATCCGCGAAGCCGCCATGATCCACCTGCGCGAAGAACTGCCGTACGCCGTGGCGGTGCAGGTCGTCGACTGGCAGGAGGGCGACGCCGAGAAGCCCATCGTCATCACCGCCGAGATCTGGGTCGAGAAGACGAACCACCGCCGCATCGTCATCGGCAAGGGGGGCGCCATGATCAAGGAGATCGGCAAGATGGCGCGCAAGCAACTCGAGGTGTTCCTGCAGCACCGCATCTTCCTCGAGCTCGAGGTGGTGGTGCGGCGCGACTGGCGCGAGGACCGCGAAGCGCTGCGCGAGTTGGGCTACGAGCCGTGAGCGTCGCACGAGCAGCGTGGCTTCTACGCCCCTCGCGTCGGCCCTGAAGGTGGGCATCGCGGGTCGGTGGCGGAGCATCGCGCGCTTGCCTGCGCCGCGCGGGCGCGACGCCATGCCGGGGGTGTACGAGCTGGCAGACGCCGAGAAGCAGGTGGTGTACGTCGGGCAGTCGGCGCGCGACGTACCCAACCGCATCCGTCAGCACCTCGCGGCCGGGGGGTGCGTCGCCCAGCGGGCGGCGTACTGGCGCTACCAGTACAGCCGCGTGCCGCAGGCGGACGAGGCGCGCCTGCTGGAGGCGTTCCGAGCGCGGAACCAAGGCGCGCTGCCGCCGTGCAACCGCGCCACCCCGCTCCCGCGCGACGCGGCGCGCCGCAAGCGCGAGTGGTTCGGCATCACGCCCGACTGACCCTCCGAAAACACGATAACCATCGCAAATGTGTGAAAACCCCTACTTGCCGCTCCGAGAGGGGCGTGTTATAACCGGGCAGGCGAGGAGAACGTCCAGGTCTTCTCAGATCGGTTTGGAGGGTTTGCATGCGCAAGTTTCTGGTCACCCTGATCGCCGTCGCCGCTCTCGGCTCCGGCGCCGCTCTCGCGCA
>CAZACZ010000125.1:0-4772 GCA_964483695.1 uncultured bacterium
CCGAAGGCACCGTCTCGCGCGAGTTCGGAGCGCTCGACCCGGCGTACCTCGCGGGGCAGGACCAGGCCGGCCTGCTCACCGAGCTGCCGCTCGAGCTCACCGTCGACCTGCTGCAACGCGGCCAGGAGCGCTTCGACATCTACTGCTCGCCGTGCCACAACTACAACGGCAACGGCCAGGGCCAGGTGGTGCAACGCGGGTTCCCGCAGCCGGCCTCGTTCACCGCCACCCAGCGGCTGCTGGACGCCCCCGTCGGCTACTTCTACAACGCCATCACCAACGGCTTCGGACGCATGTACAGCTACGCCGCGCGCGTCCCGGTCGAGGACCGCTGGGCCATCGCCGGCTACATCAAGGCCCTGCAACTGAGCCAGAACGCCAGCGTCGACGACGTGCCCGCCGAAGCGCTGGCAGGGTCCGGCGCCCTGGAGGCGAACCGATGAGCGCGCTCGACGTCACCCCTCCCGCCACCACGCGCCTACAGGTCGGTGCGTTGGCGGTCGGCGCCATCGCCCTGGCCGGGGCCGTGATCCTCGGCTTCGCGGGTCGCGGCGCCTTCTTCGAGTCGTACCTGGTGGCCTTCCTGTTCTGGCTGGGGCTGTCGCTCGGCGCCCTGGTGATGCTGATCGTGCAGCACATGGCCGGCGGCTCGTGGGGCGCGCTCATCACGCGCCCGCTGGAGGCGGCCGTATCGCTCGTGCCGATGATGGCGCTGCTGTTCGTGCCGTTGCTGTTCGGCATGCGGGAGCTCTTCCCCTGGACCGACGCCGCCTACCTGGCCGAGCACCCGACCGTCGATGCCAAGGTCGCGTACCTGAACACACCGTTCTTCATCGTGCGCGCGGTGGTGTTCTTCGCCATCTGGACGTTCGCGGCGATGCTCTACCGGCGTCTCTCGGCGCGCCAGGATCGGGTAGCTGCCGACGCCGGCCGCACCGGCTACCGCCTCAAGAGCATGTCGGGGCTGTGGCTGGTGGTGTACATCCTGACCTGGACCTTCGCCGGCATCGACTGGGCGATGTCGATCACGCCGGTGTGGTTCTCGGGCATCTACCCGGTGATCCTGCTCGCCGGCCAAGCCATCACCGCGGTGGCGTTCATCATCCTGGTGCTGGTGGCGCTGGCCGGGCGCAACGCCTCGATCGACAGACTGCTCACCCCCAAGCGGTTGCAAGACCTCGGCAACTTCCTGATGGCGTTCACGATGTTCTGGGCGTACACCCAGGTATCGCAGCTGATCATCCAGTGGTCGAACAACGTCGTCGAGACCGCCACCTGGTACGTGGTGCGGTTCAGCCCGGAGTGGATCGGCGTCAGCGCCTTCTTGCTGTTCTTCGGCTTCTTCGCGCCGTTCATGATCCTGTTCTCGCGGTGGGTCAAGCGCAAGCGCCGGGCCCTGGCCGTCGTGGCTGTCTGGGCGATCCTGGTGCAGCTCCTCAACTACTTCTGGTTCTTGCTCCCCGCCTTCGGTCGTGAGGGCTTCGCGTTGACGCTGGTCGACGTGCTGATGCTGGTGGGGATGGGCGGCGTCTGGTTGGCGGCGTTCGCGCGCGCCCTTGCTACGCGCAACGTGCTGCCCGCCAACGACCCGCGCCTCGTGAGGGTGGTGGCCGAACACCATGCCTGAACCGACCCGCCAGTACCTCTTCAGCGAACGTCAGATGCGCTTGGCGTTCGTCCTCGGCACCGTCGGCATGGTCGCGGTGCTGGTCGCGATCCTGCTGCTCGCCACGGCCCGGCCCCAGGGCTCGTTGGTGCCGCTCGACACCTCGGCGTTCGACCAGCAGCTCGCAGCCGCCACCGCCGATCTCGAAGGCTACGAAGTGCTCGACGACGGCCGGGCCCGCATCGACATCGACCGCGCCATCGAGCTGGTCGTGGAGCGCGGGGTAACGAACCCCGGCATCGTCGCGGCGGGCGCCGCATCAGCGGCGGGTGCGGCGCCGGCGGCGGGGGCCGCACCGGCGGCGGGTGCGGGCCAACCGGCGGGTGACGGGGCCGCGCCGGCCGCGCAGGCCGACGCGAGCCTGCCGGACGGCGCCGCCGTCTTCTCCCAGGTTTGCGCCGGGTGCCACCAGGCCAACGCCCAGGGGATCCCCGGAGCGTTCCCGCCGCTTGCCGGCGGCCACGCTCCCGAGCTGTACGTCGCCGACCGCGACTACCCCATCCTGGTGGTGCTGTACGGCCTGCAGGGCCCGATCCAGGTGGCCGGCGCCTCGTACAACAGCGTCATGACGCCGCAGCTGCAACTGTCGGACGCGGAGATCGCGGCCGTGCTGAACCACGTCATGACGTCGTTCGGCAACGACGCCGCCTTGCCGGCCGACTTCGCGCCGTACACCGCCGACGACGTCGCCGCGCAGCGCGATCTCATGCTCATGTCGGGCGAGATCCACGCTCGCCGCGTGGAGATCGGTCTGCCCTGAGCGCTTCGGCTCCTCGCGTGTTCGTCACGCGCCGGCTGCCCGACGCCGGTCTCGCGCCTTTGCGCGAGGCCGGCGTTCTGCTCGAGGTGCGTCAGGACGACGAGGCGATCGCGCGCGACGCGCTGTTGCGGGCCGCGTCCGGCGCCGCTGCGCTGGTGACGTTGATCAGCGACCGGGTCGACGAGGAGCTCCTCGAGGCGGCCGGCCCGGACCTCCGCATCGTGGCGAACTACGCCGTCGGCGTGGACAACGTCGACGTGGGCGCCTGCACTCGTCGCGGGGTCGCGGTGGCCAACACGCCGGACGTGCTCACCGACGCCACCGCCGATCACGCCTTCGCGCTGCTGTTGGGCGTGGCCCGCCGCCTGCGCGAGGGCCACGACTTGGTGGCGTCGGGAGGCTGGAGCGGCTGGCAACCGCTGCAACTGCTGGGCCGCGAACTCGGCGGCGGCAGCGAGGCCGAGGAGGCGTCCGGCCGACCCGGGAACGTCGGCGCCACGATGGGCATCGTGGGGATGGGGCGCATCGGCCGGGCGGTGGCGCGTCGCGCCCGCGGCTTCGGCATGCGCGTCCTGTACCACAACCGCCGGCGCGACCCGGCCGCCGAAGCGGCCTTGGACGCGTCGTACGCCACCCTGGACGAGCTCCTGGAGCGTTCGGACGTGGTGTCGCTGCATTGCCCGCTGACCCCCGAGACGCGTCACCTGATCGACGAGGGCGCCTTGGCGCGCATGCGGCCGGGAGCGATCCTGATCAACACCGCGCGTGGGCCGGTGGTGGACGAGGCGGCGCTGGTCGAGGCGCTGGACCGAGGGCGCTTGTTCGGCGCGGGTCTCGACGTGTTCGAGCACGAGCCGCGCGTCCACCCGGGGCTGCTCGGGCGCGCCAACGTGCTGCTGGCGCCGCACACCGGGTCGGCCACGGAAGCCGCCCGCACCGCCATGGCGCTGGCGTGCGCGACGGCGGTGCGGGCGGTGCTGCGGGGTGGCTCGGCGCCGAACGTGCTGAACGCGCGCGAGCTCGGCGGCGGGGGCTAGACGTCGAGTCTCGCGAGGTGGGCGTTGCCCTCGATGAACTGGCGCCGCGGCGGCACCTCGGTGCCCATCAGCATCTCGAACGTCTCGCTGGCCTCCAGCACGTCGTCGATGGTGACGCGCTTGAGCACCCGCGTCTCGGGGTTCATGGTCGTCTCCCACAGCTGCTCGGGGTTCATCTCGCCCAGGCCCTTGAAGCGTTGGATCTCGACCTTCTTGTCGCGGCTCTCCTTCAAGACGCGTTGCAACGCCGACTCGTCGAACAGGTACTGCATCTCCTTCTGCCGCCCGACGCGCACGCCGTAGAGCGGAGGCTGGGCGATGTAGAGGTACCCGGCGTCGATCAGCGGGCGCATGTAGCGGTAGAAGAAGGTGAGCAGCAGCGTGCGGATGTGCGAGCCGTCGACGTCGGCGTCGGTCATGATGATGATGCGGTGGTAGCGGACGTCCTCGAGGTTGAAGTGGGCGTCGTCTCCGGTGCCTTCGATGCCGGCGCCGATGGCCGCGATCATGGCGCGGATCTCGGCGTTCTTGAGGATCTTCGTGAGGTTCGCCTTCTCGACGTTGAGGATCTTGCCGCGTAGCGGCAGGATCGCCTGGAAGCGCCGCTCGCGCCCCTGCTTGGCGCTGCCGCCGGCCGAATCGCCTTCGACGATGTAGACCTCGCTGACCGACGGGTCTTGCGACTGGCAGTCCGCGAGCTTGCCGGGCAGGTCGTCGTTCTCCAGCGGGTTCGCGCGCCGCACCAAGTCGCGCGCCTTGCGCGCAGCCTCGCGGGCGCGCGCCGCCTGCGCCGCCTTCTCGATGATGGCGCGGCCGACCTTGGGGTTCTCCTCCAGCACCTCGCTGAGCTTCTCGTACACCACCTGCGCGACTGCCGTCTGCCCTTCCGGGTTGAGCAGCTTCACCTTGGCCTGCGACTCGAACTGCGGGTCGGGCAGCTTGACCGAGATGACGCACGAGATGCCCTCGAGGAAGTCTTCCCCGCCGGGGGCGGGGTCGCCCTTCTTCAGCAGGTTCTTGGCCTTGGCGTAGTTGTTCAGCACCCGCGTGTAGGCCTGCTTGAACCCCGTGAGATGGGTGCCGCCGTCGCGGTTGGTGATCATGTTGGCGTACGTCAAGACGGTCTGGCCGTACCCGCCGGTGTGCACCAGGCCGACGTCGACCTCGATGTCGTGAGCGCCGCGATCGGTCTCGACGGAGGCGGTGCCGTGCACCTCGACCGGCTTGTCGTACAGCGGCTTGCCCTCTTTCGCCAGGTTGGCGGCGAACGCGGCCACGCCGCCTTGCTCGTGGAACTCCTCGCGCTTGG
>CAZACZ010000126.1:0-2190 GCA_964483695.1 uncultured bacterium
CGCTCCACACCTACGCCAGCGCCTTCGAGGACACGCCGCTGATCGTCGAAGCGACGGCCAAGACGCCGATGGGGCGGCAGTTCAAGATGGTGTTCTACGGCCCGTCGATCGACACCAGCCTGATCGGGTTCAGCGGCTCGATGCAGCTCCGCGCCCGCGTCACCTCCATCCAGGGCAAGACCGTCCTGCGCGGCACCGCTCTCGTCGCCACCGACGCCGCCGTGCTCCCCGCCGCCGGCACGAAGGTCATCAGCGCCTACCCCTTCTTCGCCTCCGGCATGGCGACGACCTTCACGGGGCCGCCGGAAGGGACGGTGTTCGAGCTCCGCGGCGTGGCATCGGCAGGCGGGATCTGCGGCGACGAGGACGTGGCCGGCCGCATCGACCTGGGGCCGCCCGGCGGACCCGTCGGCCGGACGGCCCGCGGGGTGTTCGTGTCGTACCTCCCGGACAAGGCGCCATGCGCGCCAGGAACGGGGTTCGCGGCCAACGTGGTGACGTCGCTCTTCACGACCGCCGTCGACACCCACATGGGCGTCTTCCTGAGCGGTCCCGGCTGGGTGGGAGCGCCGTCCGGCGCGGCCATGCCGACCTTCGCCCTGCTGGTCGGCGGCGAACTGCCGGAGAGCGTCGGGTTCGTCCGGGTCGTCCCGGCTGCCGGCGCGCGCGTCGTCGACGCCGAAGCGGGCGCCGAGCTAGTGTCGTTCGACGCCGAGGACGGCACGCTGGTCCTCACCGACCTCAAGGGAAGCCTGGCGGGGCTGGCGGTGGACGACGTCATCGTCAGCACCCCACGAGGCGCCGCGCCGAACGGCTTCCTGCGCCGCGTCGCGGCCATCGACCACGCCGTGGACGGCGTCACCGTTACGACCACCCGCGCCACCCTGAAGGACGCCATCGCCGAGGCGGACGTGCGCTTCTCGCGCGGCTTCACCGCCGGCGACGTGGCGTTCGCCAGCGGCGGCGCGCGGTCCGACGCGGCCTCGTTGCTTGCCCCGCAGGCGCTGTTCGACCCCATCGACCTCGACTTCGACCGGGTGCTGTACGACCACGACGGCGATCACGGCACCACCGACGACCAGGTGGCGGTGATGGGGAACCTGTTCGTGGCCCCGCGCATCGTCATCGACCTCGACTGTTCCGGGTTCCTCTGCTCCCAGCCCGACTTCCTGGCGAAGTTCGTGCTGGAGCAGAGCACCAGCCTCGACGTGGTCGGTACCGCGGCGCTGCAGTTCGACGAGCGCGTGCAGCTCGCGCGCATCCCGCTGCCGCCGATCACCGCGGCCATCCTGGTGTTCGTGCCGGAGATCGTGGTGGAACTCACCGCGTCTGGGGAGGTGGAGCTGTCGATGGAGTTCCACGTCGAGCAGAGCCTCGACCTCGAGGTCGGCGTGGAGTACGAGTCCGGCAGTGGCTGGGACACCATCGACGTCCTGACCCACGACGCCGACGCCGACCCGCCGACCTTCGCCGCCGAGCTCGAGGCCGAAGCGGCCCTCGGCGTGGAGGGCAGGCTCATGCTCTACGGCGTGGCCGGCGTCTCGGCAGGACTGGAGTTGTACGCCACGCTGGAAGCGGGCGCCCCGCGCGACCCCGCCTGGGAGGTGCGCGGCGGTCTGCGCGGCGACGTCGACGTCGACCTCGACGTCATCGTGTGGCAGGAGGAGTTCTCCATCCCGGTGTTCGACACCGACTGGCCCATCGCCACGGCGCCCAACTCGCCGCCGGAGATCACCCGCCTGTCGGCCGGGCCGCAGTGCTCCGATGGCACGGTGGCGGTGGGTGTGCTGAGTGGCACGATCACGCTCGACGCCAACACCGACGACGCCGAGGACGGCCGAGGCGAGGGAAGCGTGGTGTGGAGCTCCGACGTCGACGGCCAACTCGGCACCACCAACGGCGACGGCCACGTGCTGCAAGTGGCGCTCGCCACCATGGGCGCCCACCTGATCACCGCGCGCGCCGTGGACACGGACGGCGCCGAGGACGTCGACACCATCGCGATCGAGGTCGACACCGCCTGCGTGGCGGACGCGCCGGTCGTCGTCGAGCTGAGCGTGCCCGGCGCCGCCCCCGGGATCTTCACCCCGGGCGCTGTGAAGGTGTTCGAAGCGGCGACGCGCGGGGGCCTGCCGGGCCCGACGTGCTGCGAGCTCGACTGGTACTCGGACGTCGAAGGTTACCTCGGCA
>CAZACZ010000126.1:2290-4435 GCA_964483695.1 uncultured bacterium
GGCCCGACGTGCTGCGAGCTCGACTGGTACTCGGACGTCGAAGGTTACCTCGGCACCACCAACGGCGGGTACCAGGGCGTCGGCGACGACCTGTTCCACAGCTTCGAGCACACCTTCACCGAGCCGGTCGGCCAGACGGTGACGGCCGTCGCCGTGTGGGGCAGCGGCCGGACCGAAGCGAGCGTGGAGCTCGCGGCGCTGCTGCCGCTGCGCGACCCGCCGAACCTGGGAACGCTCGACGTTACGCTGCCGGCAGGCGCGACCGGCTACGAGGGCGACACCGCGAACCTGGTGCTGAACACCGCCCTCGACGGTCTGGTGTGGAGTTCGAGCGATCCCACCGACGTGGTGGTGCCCGGCGTGGCAGGCGCAGCCGACGTGACCTTCGGTCAGGCCGGTCCGCGCACGCTGCGGGTCGAGGCGCGCTCCGACGACGGCGGGCTCACCGTGCGCTCGGTGCGCCTGCGGGTGGACGACGTCCTGGCGCGGCCGTGACGGTCCCCTCGGACGCTCGCACGACGTACGTTCCGGCGGTCACGCCGGCGCACGTCGCCCGCAGCGAGCAAGTGCCGCAGGCGCCCTGCTCGCAGGCCCACGTGCGCAGGTAGCCGCGGCGCCGGAGGCGCTCGACCTCGCGCTCCACGAACGCCACCGGGACGCCGAGCCGACGCGACAGCTCGTCGTACGTGATCGGCTGCCCGGTGGCTTCTAGGATGTCGATGGTCAGCGCCACAGCGCGAACACCCCCCACGCGACCAGGTACGCGACCCCGGTCTGGTACGCCGCGGAGAAGAGCATCCAGCGGGCGCCGAAGGCGTGCCGCAGCGCCGCCAAGGTGGCGACGCACGGCAGGTACAGCAGGGTGAACACCATCAACGCCATCGCGGCGGGGAGCGGCAGCGTCGCGCCGAGACGCGCGCCGAGGACGGCGTCGATGGCGCCGGACCCGCCGCCGAACCCCCACAGCGCCGTGACGGTGTCGCGCACCGCGACGAGCACGCCGCCGGCGAGCAACCGCAGGCCCTCGAGCAGCGCGATCGGTTCGATCGACGTGCCGCCGACCAACGTCAGCGCCAGGCCGCCGAGCACGACCTCCTTGGCGACGGCGCCCGGGATCAACGCCCCGACGATGCGCCAGTCGTTCAGGCCCAGCGGCGCGAAGAGCGGCGCGATGGCGCGGGCGACCGTCTCGAACAGGCTCGCGTCGCCCGGCAACGGGACGTTCAGGAGCCCCCAGACGACCACCATGGCGACGAGGATGGGCCCGCCGGCGCTGCGCAGGAAGCTGCGCGTGCGCGCCCACGCCAACCCGAACACCAAGCGCGCGGGCGGCCAACGGTAGCTCGGGAGCTCCATGGCGCCGCCGGCGCTCGGGGTCTTGAGCAGGCGCCGGAACAAGAGCGCCGACGCCAGCGTCACCCCGAACCCGAGCAGGTACATGCCGGTCACGGCCATCGCCGCGTAGGCGGGCACGAAGGCGGCGGACAGCAGCACGAGCACGGGAAGGCGCGCACTGCAGGGGATGGAGGGTAGCGCGAGCGCCACGCGCAGGCGGTCCCCGCGCTGCTCGAGGCCCCGGGTGGCCTGCACCGCCGGTACGGTGCAGCCGAGCGACAACACCATCGGCAGCACCGCCCGACCCGGCAGTCCGAGCCGGCGCATCAGGCCGTCGGCGAGGAACGCCACCCGCGCCAGGATGCCAGCGTTCTCCAAGAACCCGAGGATGGCGTAGAGCGCGAACAGCACGGGAACGAACGACACCACCGTGCCCACGCCGTCGATTACGGCTCCTGTGAGGAACGACGCGATCAGCGGGGGGAGCGCCGTGCCGGCCACCCAACCGGCCAGCACGCCCTGCACGGTGGAGAGCAGACCCACCCACGGGTCGGAGAGCGCGAACGTCAGATGGAAGGTGAGCGCCAAGCCGACCACCAACGCGATCGGTCCGACCACGGGATGGAGCAACCAGCGGTCGATCCGCTCGCCGGGATCGGCGCGGTGGTGCAGGCGGACGGTGCTCTCGGTCGCGAGCTGGTGCGCCGTGACGTGGCGCGCCTCGGCGATCGCCAGGAACGGGTCGATCCCCGCGGCGTGGAGCGCGGCGCGCTCGCCGGCCGCGGCGGGCTCGGGGACCGGCAGCTCGTC
>CAZACZ010000127.1:0-4345 GCA_964483695.1 uncultured bacterium
CGGAACGCGGGGGTGGAAGGGATCGAGCTGGGCGTGGCGGACGCGCGGGAGCTGGACCTGGACGCATTCGGGGCGGAAGCGGGGGTGGTGGTGTCGAACCTGCCGTACGGGAAGAGGGTGGGGACGGTAGAGGGGGCGGCGGGCCTGCTGGTGGAGGTCGTCAGGGCCGTACGTCGGGGCTCGGGACGTTGGCAGGCGAGCCTATTCGTATCTCGCGCCGGTGCATCTCGCGACCTGAGCGTGGAGGAGCACGGTGGCCTGGGCCTTTTAAGCCGTCAGGTGAGCCATGGCGGTGAAGCGGTGGTCCTGCTTACGACGCAGCGACCGTCCGCGTTGCGCCGGGCGCCGTAGACCACTCAGGTGGCTGCGCCGACGTGGAGACGTGGCGGTCGCCAGCTATAGACGTGGATGCCTCGTCACGCCCACTTGCAGGGGCGCGGCTTCGCCCCTACTGGTCCGGCCATGACGCGAGTTCTAGGCATTTGCCCATTCCGCATGGAGCGCTCTCCCGGGACAGTGTCAGAATCATGTAGCTTGGATGCACTCCTTGGCAATAACGGCTCTGGCGTGTCTGGAGTTGGCTCAAGGCTCCGCCGTGACCCCTACGCAAGTGGTTGTCCACTCAGCGCAGGCACATGGTTCGTTACGGCAGACCTTGGTCCCTGGAGTCGACCTGTGCCACCGAGAGGAGGCCTTCGTGGATCTGCGCGACGGCAACCGGACGGCAACGTCTAAATCGTGGCAGGTGCGTGCCGCCGAGACGATTCTGTCCGCGGGTCCCCGTGTGCTCGTTAGCTGCCACCGCGATTCGGGGATCGAGTATGCAGTTGACCGGTTGGACAGTGCTGATGCACCGCTAGTTCGCTTGTGGATAACGCGGGATGTGGATACCGTGCAACTGGGAAACATGCTGAGCGATGCCGTAGCTAACGCGCTCGGTTCACCGCTGTTCGGACGCAATGTGCCATTTCAGTACGGTCTATCTACACTGGGGCGGCACCTCGGACTGCTCGCACCGCTACGCTTTGTCGCAGGGTGGGTGACTCACCTAGGGACTGCCGCCGACGAACTGATTTCACTGATCCGTCCGCCAAACAGTCTGATCTTGGTCTCTGACGGGCCGTTCGCACAAGCAGCGACCGCAGGCTTCGCAACCGTAGACAACCAACAGCTTGCACTGGAGGATCGTGAAGCGATCGCCGAAGTAGGTAGCGTGCTAACGACCACAGAAGCCCTTGCGCTCCTGAAGCGGAGTGGGCGACGCTACGGGAGCTTCCGAGCGCAGCTTGCGGCTCGACTTGGAGTGCCCGAGCCGCTCCCAGCGTTTGCTGCGTCCAACGACCGGCCAACCGCGCATGTCGAACTTGCGGGCCTTAGGATTGAGGACCAGATTGCCGCTTACCAAGCGCGACATCGTTGGATTGAAGCGTTCAACCTGACTTGCTCCTATCTGCCGGATGCGGTCGAAGGGGTACTAGAGCGCGCTGCAAACGAGCTATTCGACCTGGGTGAGTTCGACTTCCTCTGGACTCGACTGAACCGGCTGCCACCTGACGTCAAGCGCGTACCCCAGGTTGCCTACTGGCTCCTTGCGACCGCGGCAGCAACAAACCGGCAGAACCTCGTGACAGAGCTGGTATCGAGCGTGCTCACCGAGCATAGCGCCCCGGATTTGCGAGCGTATGCGGCAGTCCTACGGCACTCTGGCGATGCGCTCGACGAGACACGAGTGGCTGTCGAAGAACGCGAGACGCCCATCACTCTCCGTGCCCATGCTTTTGCGCTCGCTGTCTCCGGCCACCGTCAAGAAGCCACGAAGCACTTTCGACGTGCCCTCAGCTTGGCCGAACGTACTGGAGCGAATCACCTTGTGGTCGCGTGCGCAACTGATCTGAGTAACCATGAGATCTGCCTCGGCCGGTATCGCAATGGCATGGAGTGGGCGAACTGGGCTCTCGCCGAGTACACCTCACGTGGTCTTGGCGAGGAGTTGAGGAGGGTCACGGCGGCGGCGAGTCTGGTGTTCGCCAGGCTGCTCATTGGGGAACTCCCGTTGGAGTCAGACGCCCTTCCTGACGTGGCAGTTGCCTCCAATACGGCTGGGGCCCCCGGTACAGAGGGAGTTGTCTCGACTCTCGCAGACCTCGCAGCAATGAGAGGCGAACTGGAAGTCGCAGAGCGGCTGTATAGATTGAACTACAGAGCTGCACCAGTCGACGGCAAGGCCTTCGTTGCGCTGGACCTTGTGCGGTTCTTGCTCTCCAGCGGGGACCAAGATGAAGCGCTTGTCGTTGCGGACCAGATACAGTCGATCAGTCGGTCATCGACTCCTCAGGAACGTGCCTTTGGAGATCTTGCACTCGGGATGGTACAGGCTTATCGGCGCCAGCCCACAGCGGAGAGGATGCTTGCAGCGGCCATCCAGGCCCTTGCCGGGACCAGCTTCGCGATTTTCGAGTCTCTTGCTTGCGTATGGCTGGCGATGTACCAGTTAGAGTCCGGCCGCCAAGCGGATGCTCTTCGCACACTTGACAAGGGCGCCGCGGGACTACGCGAACTCGGCGACTCAGGTTGGAACTGGATGGGTTCAACTAACCCCCGCATCGACGCGGTTCGAAAGCACCTGGGCAATCCCGGTGTCCGATGCGAGTTGCACTTCCTGGGCGCCAAGAAGGTAGTCATAGGTGGCAGAGAGGTCGACATTCGGCTGCGCCACTGTGAGTCGCTCGCTCTCCTTGCACAGCATCCTGAAGGCATCACGGCACAGCGCCTTACGATGATGCAATACGGAGATCATGGCCAGACATCCACGGTCAAGGCGAACATCTCGCATTTGAGAAAGACTCTTGGAATTGAACCTTCGCCTTATCGACTCACTGACACTTTCAGTGCCGACTTCGTACAGCTACTTGAGTACCTTGAACGCGACCAATTACATCTAGCCTTGAGTCTCTATGATGGACCGCTACTCCCAGACTCAACTGCGCCCGCAGTTGTTGAACTGAGAGAACATCTCGAAGCATCCATCCGATCTGCCGTACTTGCATCACGAGATCCTGATGCACTAGTCCACCTTGCAACGGTGCTGGAGGATGACTTAGAGCTCTGGGAGCGCGCACGCGAGAATCTAAGTATGAAGGACCATCGAAGGCCACTCATAAACGCCCGAATACGGCGGATTCGAAAGCAGTGGGATCTCCGCGCAGATGGTTCCGAGTGACACAACAACTGCGTAATCGCCCACGCCTACCGATGTCCGCAAGTGAAGCGAATTGGCCTACGCCGTCCGCCATCGGGACGGAAGGCCGCGTCCCGTCCACAGGTTCGGACGGGACGCCAGCCCGAGAGTGACGCGCCTCAGGAGTCGGCGTTGCCAAGAATCGCCGCAATGTACTGGGCGCGGTTCTCATATCCGAGCTTGACCAGCACGTTTGAGATGTGTGCGTTTACCGTCTTGCCCGAAACTCGTAGCCGGGTCGCAACGTCTTCAGTGCCCATGCCGGCGAGAAGAAGGCGGGTGACACGGAGCTCCATATACGTTAGGCCTGACTTCCACTGGTATGTCTTCAGGGCAGATGCAGCCGCATAGACACGACTAAGCAAGGTCCGCTCGTCAAGAGACGTGACTACCCCGCTGATGTGAAAACTCGCTAGCGTGTCCAGATAGGCAGGATGTTGGCCTTGGGTGACAACTACCGTTCGCGCGCGCTCAACACTGTTGAGCCGCTCAAGCTGACCCAATGCCCACGTCAGTGGCAGATCCAGAAGGAGATGCGCTGTGGACGTGCTGGAAGATGGCTCCTTTGCAATGTCAGCTCGCTGCATGACACCCTGGACAAGAGCATGAAAGTCCTCATGCGCGACGATTATCCGAAGGCCGATCCTGCTGTTGCGCATCCTGCTGCACCTCCCAATGGGGTAGCTTCCTGGACCACCATTGTGGGCGCGTCTAGGTTGCGTTAGGGTTGCAGTGGTTGCTCTGGACACGACTCACGTCCACGCTCGTCTGCGACGCTGGAGACGACCACGTGTGGCTGGTCCGAAAAGCACAAGGGCACCCAGGACGGCTGACAAGGGAGACTCGGCTAGGTCCGCCAAGTCGACCCATGATCCCGGACTAGCGAAGCGATGATCCAGCGCTTTGAGAGGTCTTGCCTGTTGCCAGAACCCAGCTCCCCAGCGGCTCCTAGCCGCCAAGCGCTCTCCAAGACAACCATGCTGTGTACTAGTAGAGGCCCGCTTTCGTCATGATCGGGTGTTCCTCAGGCGCAGGCGCTTGCACTCAGCAGCTTTCCACACGCACTACTTGTAGTTCTGACGATCAGGCTTGCCAAAGCCGAGCGGT
>CAZACZ010000128.1:0-4160 GCA_964483695.1 uncultured bacterium
CATGATGCCGCCGAAGATGTTGACGAAGATCCCCTTGACGTTGGGATCGCGGGTGATGATCTTGAACGCCGCGGTGACGTTCTCGGTGGTCGCACCACCGCCGACGTCGAGGAAGTTCGCGGGTTCGCCGCCGACCTGCTTGATGGTGTCCATGGTGGCCATCGCCAGCCCCGCGCCGTTCACCAGGCAGCCCACCGTGCCGTCGAGCTTGATGAAGCTCAGGCCGAAGGTCCCGGCCTCGATCTCGGCGGGGTTCTCCTCGGAGAGGTCGCGCATCTCGACGACGTCGGGATGCCGGTAGAGCGCGTTGTTGTCGAAGCTCATCTTGCCATCGAGCGCCATCACCTGGCCCGCCTTGGTGACGACCAGTGGGTTGATCTCGATCATGTCGGTGTCGAGGTCCTCGGCCGCCTCGGTCAGCGCCCTCACGAAGCGCGCGCCGTTGCGATGCGCTTCGCCCGCCAGCCCCAACGAGAACGCCAGGCGGCGCGCCTGGAACTCGGCCAGCCCGACGGACGGGTCGACGCTCTCTCGCAGGATCTTCTCGGGCGTGTGTGCCGCCACCTCCTCGATGTCCATGCCGCCTTCGGTGGACGCCATGACCAGGTTCCGGCCGCTGGCGCGGTCGAGGACGACCGAGAGGTAGAGCTCGCGTGCGATATCGATGCCCTGCTCGACGTAGAGGCGGTTCACCTGCTTGCCTTCTGGGCCGGTCTGGATCGTCACCAGGGTGGAGCCGAGCATCTTCTTCGCCAGCTCCCGCACCCTCTCCTCGGCGGCCTTCACGCCTCCTTGGATGCCCACCGTGATCACGTTCACACCGGCAAGGTCGGGATGTTCCCGGAAGCGCCCCTTCCCGCGGCCGCCGGCGTGGATCTGCGCCTTCAGCACGACCACCGCGTTGCCGCTCGCTTCGACGATCGGGCGGACCGCTTCCACCGCTTCCTCGACGCTGTGCGCGACGCGCCCGATGGGCACGGCGATGCCCCGCCGCTTCATCAGCTCCTTGGCTTGGTACTCGTGGATCTTCAAGGTTCGACCTCCGGGGCACCGCGGCGCGCGCGGTGCAGGTTGGCTCGAAGCGCCAGGTCGGCTGCGCACTGGCGAGTCGCTCGATCGGCCCGGAGCGTGGGCCCGGGCGAAACCCACCTAGGCTACCGCGCTCGGGACGCCACGTCGCCGGATGGGGCCGTCCGCGACGGTACACCCTGCCGCGCCCCGGGTGTGGCCGACCTCAAGGCGCGCCGGGAGCGGGGCGCGGTACACTCCTCGCCATGGTACGGACGGCGATCCTCACCGTGAGCGACCGCGGCGCGGCGGGCGAACGACAGGACGAATCGGTGCAGGCCATCCGTCAGGTCTTGAAGGACGGGCCGTTCGCCGAGGTCGATTACCAGATCGTGCCCGACCAGCAAGCGCTCATCCGCGCCCGGCTGCGGTTGTGGGCCGACCAGGACGGGGTCGACCTGGTCCTCACCACCGGTGGCACCGGCCTGTCGCGCAAGGACCGGACGCCCGAGGCCACCGCCGAGGTGCTGGAACGGTTGGTGCCCGGTCTGCCCGAGGCGATGCGAGCGGCGTGCGCCGCCGCGAGCCCACACGCCGTGTTGTCGCGCGGTCTGGCCGGCGTCCGGCGCGACACCCTGATCGTGAACTTGCCCGGGAGCCCGGCCGGTGCTGCGCAGTCGCTTCGCGCCGTCCTGGCGGTGCTACCGCACGCGGTCGACGTCATCCGTGGGGAGCGGCGCGATGCGCCAAGTGCCTGGCACGAGTGACCGAGCGCGGCAGCGGTGCCGCGCTGGAGCAGGATGACCATCGCCGCCTTCGTCCTCTTCGCGATCGCCTTCGTGGTCGCCGCCGTGGGGGTCGTGCTGCCCGTGCTTCCCGGCGTGCCGGTGGCCGCCGTCGGCGCCTTGCTCGCTGCGCTCCTGATGGGCATCGACCGCTTCGGCGTGACGCCCCTGGTGTACGTGGCGGTCCTGGCGGTGCTGGCGCAGGTGGTGGACCTGGCCGGCACGTACTTGGGCTCGAAGGTCTACGGTGCTCGGCGCGCCGGCGTGTGGGGCGGCGTGATCGGCTCGTTCGTCGGGCTGTTCGCGTTCCCGCCGTTCGGCTTCTTGGTCGGCGCCCTGGTCGGCGCGGTGGTGGCGGAGTTGGTCGCGGGCCGCCCGCTCGAGGAGGCCGTGCGTTCGGGCGTGGGCGCGTTCGTCGGAACCCTGGGGGGCACCATCGCGAAACTCGTCATCGTGGTAGTCATGGGGTTCGTGGTGTTCCCACGATTCTTCGGCGGCTGAGGCGGCCGCCCTTCCAAGGAGCCTTGCATGGATCCGATCCTGGTGCAGCTCGGGCCGCTGGCGATCCGCTGGTACGGCTTCCTCATCGCCTTGGGTGTGCTGTTCGGCGCGGCGTGGGCGTTGCGCTTGGCGGAGCGCCGCGGCCTCGATCCCGACAAACTGCTCGACATGGCGTTGTGGTTGGTGATCGCCGGCGTCGTGGGGGCACGCTTGGTGTACGTCGCCACCAGCCCGTCGGCCTTCTTCGGGCCGGGTGGCCACCCGCTCGACGCGCTCAAGGTGTGGCAGGGCGGCATCAGCATCCACGGTGGCGTCGCCGGCGTGATGGTGGCGATGTGGTGGTACGCGCGCCGGCATGGGCTCGACATGTGGGCGTACCTCGACGTGCTGACGCCGTTGGGCGCCCTCGGCATCATCGGCGGCCGGATCGGCAACATCATGAACGGCACCGACACCGGCGGTCGGCTCACCGACCTGGGCATCGGCTTCGCTTGGCCGGAGCCGGGCACCCCGTTCCTAGGGGCGTTCGGTCGGGTGGTGTTCGGCGACCCGTTGTGGCTCTACGCGCCGCCGGTCTGCCGCACCGTGCCCGCCGGCGAGCCGTGCGTCGTGCACTTCACCCAGGCCTACGGCGTGATCGTAGGCGTGATCCTGCTCGGGATCGTGGTCTGGGCGCTGGCGCGCAGGCGCCCCGCCGGGTACGCCTTCTGGACCTTCGTGTTGTGGTACTCGGTGCTGCGCAGCGTGCTGGAGGAGCCGTTCCGGGACAACCCGCTGTCGTGGCAGGTGTACCTGAACCCGAGCGCGGGCATCGGTGCCTTCACCCTGACGCAGCTGGCCAGCGTGGTGCTGATCCTGATCGCCGGGTACATGCTGCTCACCTTGCCCGAGTCCAAGCCGCGGCGCGAGCGCCGCACTGCGTGACGGCGGCCGGGCGAGGAGCGAGGCGGCGGGACCGATGAGCGACGGCGTCCGCCGCGCGCCGCGGATCCGGCCGACGGTCGTGATCCTGGCGGCGGGTCAAGGCACGCGGATGCGCTCGAGCCTGCCCAAAGTGCTCCACGAGGCAGCCGGGGTGCCGCTGCTCGAGCACGTGCTGCGCGCGGTCGCGCCGCTCGACCCGGAGCGCGTGGTGGTGGTGGTCGGCCACGAAGCGGAGCGGGTCAAGGCACGCTTCGCCGGTGCCGGCGTGCGGTTCGCCGAGCAGCGCGAGCAACTCGGGACGGGGCACGCGTTGCTGCAGGCGAAGGCGGAGGCGGACGGGGGAGAGGGGCCGCTGCTGGTGCTCAACGGCGACGGGCCGTTGCTGTTGGCCGACACGCTGGCGCGCCTCGTGGCAGCCCAGGTCGAGGGCGGCGGCCTGGGCATGACCCTGCTCACCAGCATCGCGGAGGACCCCAGCGGCCTGGGGCGGATCGTGCGCGCCCCCGACGGCACGGTCACCGCGATCGTCGAGGAGAAGGACGCCGACGAAGCCATCCGCGCCATCCGCGAGGTCAACCCTGGCCTGTACGTCTTCGATCGGGACGCCTTCGCGCTCGCTGCCACGCTCGGCAACCACAACGCTTCCGGCGAGTACTACATCACCGACCTGGTGCGCCTCTACCTGGAGGCAGGACGACCCGTCCGGGCCGTGGTGGCGCCCACCGAGGAAGAGGTGCTGGCGGTGAACGACCGGGTGCAGTTGGCGCAGGTGGACGCCATCCTGCGCGACCGGATCCGGCAGCGCTGGATGAAGGCCGGCGTCACCATGGTCGCGCCCGGCCAGGTGTTCCTCGACGACTCCGTTGTGCTCGAGCCGGACGTCGTGCTCCACCCCGGCGTCTGCCTGTGCGGCGCCACCGTGGTGCGCCGCGGCGCCGTGGT
>CAZACZ010000129.1:0-4134 GCA_964483695.1 uncultured bacterium
TCATCGGCCCCGGCGGCAAGCAGATCCGCGAACTCGAAGCGCTCGGCGCCACCGTCGAGGTGGCCGAGGACGGCACGGTGCGCATCTACTCCGAGGACTCCGACGCCGCCAAGGCGGTGAAGGCGCAGATCGAGGCGCTCACGCAGACCGCCGAGCTGGGCAAGGAGTACGAGGGCGTGGTCGCCAAGACCACCGAGTTCGGCGCCTTCGTCACCCTCTTCCCCGGCACCGACGGCCTGCTGCACATCAGCCAGATCGCCGAGGAGCGCGTCGAACGCGTCGAGGACTACCTCAAGGAAGGCGACCGCATCCGCGTCAAGGTGAACACCATCGACGAACGCGGCAAGATCGACCTCGTGCGCCCCGAGCTCGAGGGCAAGGTGGCGCCACGCAGCCCACGCCGTGGCGGAGGCGGTGCCGGCGGCGCGGGCGGCCGTGGCCGCTTCGACCGCGATGGTCGCGGTGGACGCGATCGCGGCCCGCGCGGCGACCGCCCCCCTCGCGACCGCTAGCACGCCCCGCGGGACCGGCGCAGCGCCGGCGTGTTCCCCACGCCGCTGCGGGCGCCGGTCCCCCCTACCCGCTCCTGCGCGAACGCGCGACGCAGCAACGGCGGCAGCACCACCCCTATCTTGTGCAACGCCAGAAGGACGGCGCGTGACCCTTCCGGCGAGATATCGAACCACCACGCGACCGGCGTCGAAGCGCGCCGGAGCGCCGAGGCGTGTGCCCGCGCCCTTCCCGTCGGCAACGCACCGCGACCCGGTGCGGCCGACGAGGTGAGGGCGAGGGGGACGTCGAAGGACGCGAGAGGAGCATCCATGGCGACCAAGCCACGGAACGAGAACGACAAGCAGCAGCCCACCCGGCCGGAGAAGGCGGCCGCACCACGACCGGAGCGCAAGACGCAGGGCCGAAGCCGCCGCGGTGGCCGCAGCGGCGATCGCAGCCGCGAGGAGCGCGGCGGAGGGCAGCCGGGCGGCCGTGACGCGGCGAACGGCGCAGAGCGCGCCCCGCGCGACGAGCGCAAGCTGAAGATGGTCCCCTTGGGCGGCATGGGCGAGATCGGCAAGAACATGTTCGCCTTCGAGTACGACGACGAGATCCTGCTGGTCGACGGGGGGCTGGCGTTCCCCGAAGCGGAGATGCTGGGCGTCGACATCCTGGTTCCGAAGATCGACTGGGTCGTCGAGAACGCCCACAAGATCCAGGGCTGGGTGCTGACGCACGGCCACGAGGACCACATCGGCGGCCTGCCGTACATGCTCCGACTGCTGCCGAAGGTGCCGATGTACGGCGCCAAGCTCACGCTCGGCCTGCTGCACGGCAAGTTCGAGGAGTTCAAGCTCAAGGAGTCCGATGTCGACCTGCGCGAGATCTCGACCGACGCGCGCGTCAAGATCAGCAAGAGCTTCACCGTCGACTTCTTCCGGATGACGCACTCCATCCCCGACAACTCGGGGCTGGTGATCCACACGCCCATCGGACGCGTCGTGCACTCGGGCGACTTCAAGCTCGACTTCCACCCGGCCGACGGCAAGACCAGCCACCTGCACAAGCTCGCGGAAGCGGGTCAGGAGGGCGTGCTGCTGCTCATCTCCGACAGCACCAACGCCGAACGGCCCGGCTACACCCCGAGCGAGCGCGACGTGATGGTGGCGGTCGACGAGATCGTGGCGAAGGCGAAGGGTCGCGTGATCGTGACCACCTTCTCGAGCCACGTCCATCGCTTGCAGAACTTCGTGCGGGTGGCCGAGAAGTACGACCGCCGGGTGGTGATGGAAGGCCGCTCGATGGTCAAGAACATGCAGATCGCGCAAGACCTCGGGTACATCGAGTCGAAGCACCCGTTCGTCGGCTCCGACGACCTCGGTTCGCTGCAGGACGACAAGGTGCTGTTCCTCGTGACCGGCTCGCAGGGCCAGCCGATGGCGGCGCTGTCGCGCCTGGCGGCGGGCACCCACCGCAAGATCTCGCTCAAACCGGGCGACACGGTCATCCTCTCCTCGAACCCGATCCCGGGCAACGAGGAAGCGGTGGGGCGCGTCATCAACATGCTCTACGAGCGCAACGTCAACGTGCTCTACCCCCCTGCGTTCAAGGTGCACACCTCGGGCCACGGCAGCCAGGAAGAGCTCAAGCTGGTGCTCGACCTGACCCGGCCCAAGTTCTTCATCCCGTTCCACGGTGAGATGCGGCACCAGGTGCACCACCAGCGCCTGGCGAACTCCATGAGCCACCCGCCGAAGAAGAGCCTCATCGTGCAGAACGGCGACGTCATCGAGATCGGCAAGGACGACGTCAAGGTGACGGGCAACGTCGACGCCGGCGTGGTGCTGATCGACACCCTGGGCAAGACCGGCGACGAGGTCACCGAGCCGATCATTCGCGACCGGCAGACGCTGTCGGCCGAGGGCGTGGTGGTGATCATGGCGCTCGCCAGCAAGAACCCGGCCGTGGAAGTGATCATGCGCGGGGTCGTGCAGGGCCAGAACGGCCTCAAGGAGGAGGTCCACAAGATCGCCCTCGAGAGCCTGCAGAAGGGCATCCGCGAGAAGCGCCGCCTCAACGACATCCGCGACGACATCTACTACCCCGTCCGCCGCTACCTGCGCAAGACGACGGGGCGCAACCCGCTGATCGTCCCGACGGTGGTCGAGAGCTGATCCGCCGCACCCTCGGCAGGTCCTCCGAGACATGCGCACGCGGTCCACTCGGACCGCGTGCTACGCTTCTGGTCTCATGAGAATCGTAATTTTCCTCACATTGGCGACGGTCACCGTCCTAGCTCTGGCGCAGGAGCCCGTTCCCGCGTTCGTTTAGCACACCGATGAGGCGGTCACCCTCCCGGAGGGCACGCTCCAGATCCACGACGACGCCTGCATGGGCCTCTCGATGGAGCGCTTCGGAGCCTTCGTCGAACCGCGGGCGTGCTACTTGGTGCACGACGGTGCATCGCTTCGTGATGCTCTCGTGGCCGCCTTCACCGGGGCGGGTTACACCATCGCCGACGAAGCCACCGGTGAAGACGACGCGACGACGCTGACCTTCTCCCACCCGAACCGGGGCGTGGCCGAGGTCGTCACGATCCTTCCGTCCGATGGGAGCATGTTCGTCATCGGCACCCAACGCTAGCGATCGGCTCCCGGATCCTCGCTCAAGGAACGAACGGCATTCCGGCGAGGGCGTCCGCGTCCTCGCCGTTCGCCCAACGCTGCACCCGCTCGAGCGCCCGAGCGCTGAGTTCGCGGCCATGCGCGATCAGGTCGTCCTCGATCAGCAGCGCGTTGCTGACCCGCCGCATGGCGTCGAACCCCGCAGCCGCCACGTGTCGCCCCTCGCGGTACAGCGCGATGGCGCCCTCGAGCGGGACTTCGTACAGCGTGTCGACTTCCTTGGGGTCTTGAACGTAGGCGCTGAGCGGGCGGTCGTCGTGCGTGGCGTAGACCTCCTGGAACTCGCGGTCGATCCGGGGTGGGTCCAGGTCGGGATAGTGGCGTTCGCTTCGCACGGTGCCGAGGAACGCCACCTGGCCGGGGCGCAGCACCAGGCCGATCTCCTCCTCCGCCTCCCGCAACACGTCGACGAACACCTCGCCGGCGCGGTAGTGGCCCCCTACGGTGACGTCGAGCCGAAGAGGCTCGAGGTCCTTGCCAGCTGCGCGGCGCTGCAACAGCACCAGGTGGCCTTCCCGCACCACCCAGAGGTGGAAGGCGCGGTGCCAGTCGCCGTCCCGGTGCACGTCCGAGCGCGGTTTGCGCTCACCGGTGGGATGGCCGCCGTCGTCCAGCACGTCCAGGAGTTCGTCCACGGGCGCACCCATGCGACCATTCTAGGGTCACCATCGGACGGGTGACGAGAAGGGCTCCACGGTGGCGGCGTACCGCCCCACGGGCGCCACACGCACACCGATGCACCCGGCGGCCGCGCACGTACTTCCGGTTGACGACCGCGCGCCGCGGGCCGTAGACTGCCCTTTGCGTCCGGCACGCGCGACCGGTCCCGGCCACAACGCGACGCCAGCGGTGCAGACGCGACCAGCGGGGTGTAGCGCAGCCTGGTAGCGCACTTGACTGGGGGTCAAGTGGTCGTCGGTTCAAATCCGGCCACCCCGACCAGAGAGAAACCCGTCCC
>CAZACZ010000130.1:0-4127 GCA_964483695.1 uncultured bacterium
AGGTACGTGAGCGTGGTGCTGCCGACGCGGCACACCAACAGCGGCGGGTCGACGGAGTCGTCGCGGCTCCCCCCGGTACGCGAGCCTTCTCGCCGACCGTGGCGTGCCGCGGCGGACCTGCTGCCGGCGTTCGGGCGCGACGCGGGCAGGCCCTGACTTCCCTCAGCGGTAGAACCCCTCCCGCAGCACCACGCCGTGTTCGACCCAGGCCTTCATGGCCGCCAACATCCCGGTCCACCCTTCGCAGTTGCCGAAGGCGGCTTTGGCGCCCTCGGGGGTGGCTTGCCACGCCTCCTCCTGGATGGTCACGAGCGTGCGCGTGTTGCCGTCGAGCGGCTCGAAGGTGAACGTCACGCGCGTCGTGCCGGCGGGGTTCACGACGTGGCCTCCGCCCCACTCGAGCACGATGCGAGAAGGAGGAACGGCCTCCAGCACCGTCACCGGGAAGGCTCCGGGGAAGTCGTGGAAGTCCCACCTGACGTCCGTGCCTGGTTCGAGGCGACCGCGGGCGCCGCCGGTGGTGAAGTACTTCGAGAGGTGGTTCGGGTCCGCCACGAGCTCGTAGACGGCTTCGATCGGTCGGGCGATCCGTCCGGAGACGGTGAAGCGCAGGCTGTCGAGGGTCACGGGGTCGGACATGCGAAAGCAATAGCACATGGGCGGCGCGGCGCGGCGTGACGCTGCCGCAGTGGTCCACAGTGCAATCTCGAGATCGACATGGCCGCGCAGCGTGCGCGCTATCTACGGCAGGTTCAGCGCTAGTGGCCTTCGGCCGCCGTGTCCGTTCGTCGCGCCAGGGCCAACCAGGCCAGCGCCACCAGCGGCGCGAAGGCCGCCCCGGCCCAGGTGGTCACGTTCGTCAAGTGCAGCAGGCCGAACCCGCCGATCAACGCACCCACCGCGTAGCCGCCGTCGCGGAAGAACCTGTACACGCCCAGCGCGGTGGCTCGCTCCTCGGGCCTGGCGCGGTCGGCCACCACCGCGATCAGCACGGGGTAGGCCATGCCGGTTCCCAACCCCAGCACCGCCGCCGCCAGGATCGAAGCGCCGTACGTGGACGTGAGCCCGAGCAGCAGCAGCCCGGCACCCTGGAACGCCATCCCGAGTACCACCAGCGGCCGGCGGCCCACATGGTCGGACAGCGGGCCGAACAGCGGCTGCCCGACGGCCCACACCAGCGGGTACAGCCCAGCCACCGCGCCGATCTGCGCCAACCCCAGCCCGCGATCGGCCAGCAGCAAGGGAAGGGACAGCCACACCAACCCGTCCTTCAGGTTGGTCGCAAGGCCTAGGACGCTCGGCACCCCCACGCCTCGGATCCAGCGCAACGGAGCGGGCTTGCCCACCGGCGCCGTCTCGCTGGCGCCGAAGGAGAGCACCAGGCCGAGCGAGGAGATCGCGATGCCGACCGCGAACGGCCACGGCCGCAGCCCGAGCTGCGCCGCCATCAGGCCCGTCAGGAAGGCGGACGCGCTGACGCCGAAGTACCCCGCGAACTCGTTGATGCCGACGGCGAAGCCGCGCCGCCGCACCGGCATCAGGTCGACCATCATGTTCACCGTCATCGACCACGTGAGCGCCTGACCGATGCCCAGCAGCACGTTGGCGAGCACCACCACGCCCCACGAGGGCGCAAGCGCCAGCATCGGCGCCACGGGGAGCGACACCAGCCAGCCGGTGATGAGCACCTTGCGCCGCCCCAGTCGGTCCGCGGCGGCGCCGGCCAGCAGGTTGAAGGTGGCCTTCGCCAGCGCGAAGGCGACGATGAACCCACCCACGGTGGCGCCGGCCCGCAGGCCGAAGTCCTGCTCGGCGAGGAGCGGCACGATGGTGCGCTCCAAGCCGACCATCGACCCGACGAAGACGTTGACGAGCGCCAACAACCAGAAGACGCGCTTGGTCCGTGCTTCGCTCAGGCGGTGCGTGGGTGTCTCGGGCATCCGTCCAAGATAGTCTCCCAGCGCAGGGCCCGTCGCTGGCGGCGGCGTCGCGCCCCGCATGTGACCCCGTTCCGCTCCCCTCCCCACCCCCCGTGCCATGATCGCCCCGTGCCCGACACGCCTACCGGCACCCAGCCGCCATGCGACGACGTGCGCGACGACGTGCACGACCCGCCGCCGCCACGCGACGACCTGCGCGACGACCAGCGTGACCACCTGCGCGATCTCGCGCGGCTGCGGCGCGTGCGCGATCGCATCGACTGCGAGTACGCCCAGCCGCTGAACGTCGAGGCGCTGGCCCGCGGCGTGCACATGTCGGCCGGGCACCTCAGCCGGCAGTTCCGATTGGCGTTCGGGGAGGCGCCGTACAGCTACCTCATGACGCGGCGCGTCGAGCGCGCCATGGCGCTGCTGCGCCGCGGGGACATGAGCGTGACCGACGTGTGCTTCGAGGTCGGGTTCTCGTCCCTCGGCACCTTCAGCACGCGCTTCCGCGAGCTGGTCGGGATGCCGCCGAGCGAGTACCGCTCGTTGGAGGGCACGGGCGCGGGGGTGGCGCCGTGCGTCGCCAAGCAGGTGCGCCGGCCGATCAGGAATCGAGAAGCGCGGCAGCCGAACCTGCCACTACCATGACGCCCATGACCATCACCATCCATCAGACGATGCTCCCGCACGACGACCCCGAAGCCTCCCTCGCCTTCTACCGTGACGTCCTCGGGTTCGAGGTCCGCAACGACGTCGGCTACGCCGGCATGCGGTGGATCACCGTCGGCCCCGTGGGTCAGCCGGGCACGTCGATCGTGCTGTCGCCGCCCGCGGCCGATCCGGGCGTGACGGCCGAGGAGCGCCGCACCATCGCCGAGATGATGGCCAAGGGCACCTACGCCATGATCGTCCTGGCCACCCCCGACCTCGCTGCCGCCTTCGAGCGCATCGAAGCCAGCGGCGCCGAGGTGGTGCAGGAACCGACCGACCAGCCGTACGGCGTGCGCGATTGCGCCGTGCGCGACCCAGCCGGCAACATGGTGCGCATCCAAGAGGTGCGTTGAGCCGCTACGGCGACGTCGAGCGCCGCCCCATCCACGAAAGCACGCGACGAACGCAGGAGGGACAGATGGCGCACAGTCGAACCGAGGGAGCGTCGTCCAGTCTCCCCGCCGCCGACCGGCACGACCGGATCCGTGTCCACGGCGCGCGCGAGAACAACCTCAAGAACGTCGACATCGAGCTCCCCAAGCGCCGCATGACGGTGTTCACGGGGGTGTCCGGCTCGGGCAAGAGCTCGTTGGTGTTCGACACCATCGCCGCCGAGTCGCAGCGCCTCATCAACGAGACGTACAGCGCCTTCGTCCAAGGCTTCATGCCCACCCTGGCGCGGCCCGACGTGGACCTCCTGGAGGGCCTCACGACCGCCATCATCGTCGACCAGGAGCGCATCGGCGCCAACCCGCGCTCCACCGTCGGCACCGTCACGGACGCGAACGCGCTGCTGCGCATCCTCTTCAGCCGCTTGGGCGAGCCGCACATCGGGCCCCCCAACGCCTTCTCCTTCAACGTCCCGTCGGCGCGGGGCGCCGGCGGCATCACCATCGAGCGCGGCCCCGGCAAGACCCGCACGGAGAAGGCCAGCTTCTTCGTGCTTGGTGGCATGTGCCCACGCTGCGAGGGCATGGGATCGGTGACGGACTTCGACCTCACCGCCCTCTACGACGAGACCCTCTCGCTGAACCAGGGCGCGCTCACCATCCCCAACTACAGCATGGACGGCTGGTACGGACGCATCTTCCGCGGCTGCGGCTTCTTCGACCCCGACAAGCCGATCCGCCAGTACACCAAACGCGAGCTGCACGACCTGCTCCACAAGGAGCCGACCAAGATCAAGGTGGACGGGATCAACGTCACCTACGAAGGGCTGATCCCGCGCATCCAGAAGTCGATGTTGTCGAAGGACGTCGACGCCATGCAGCCGCACATCCGCGCCTTCGTGGAGCGCGCGGTGACGTTCACCACCTGCCCTGACTGCGGCGGCACGCGCCTGGCGAAGGAGGCGCGTTCGTCGAAGATCGACGGGAAGCACATCGGCGACGCCTGCGCCATGCAGATCAGCGACCTCGCCGCCTGGGTGCGGGGCCTGGACGCCCCGTCGGTGGCGCCGCTGCTCGAGAAGCTGGGCCAGCTGCTCGACTC
>CAZACZ010000131.1:0-3821 GCA_964483695.1 uncultured bacterium
AGCACCATCTCCTTGCCCTGCTTGTGGTGGAACGTCTCCTCGGCGCAGATGCGCACCATCGCGCGCGAGTACGGCCCGTAGGAGCACTGCGCCAGCATCAGCTGGTTCTTGATGGCGGCGCCGTCGACCAGCCACCCGATCATGCCGACGTCGGCCCAGGTGAGCGTCGGGTAGTTGAAGACGCTCGAGTACTTCGCTCGTCCCTCGAGCAGCGCCTCGACCATCTCCTCCCGGGTGGCGCCGAGCGTCTCGGCGGCGTGGTAGAGGTACTGCCCGTGCCCGGCCTCGTCCTGCACCTTGGCGATGAGGACGAGCTTGCGTCGCAGGCTGGGAGCGGCGTCGATCCAGGCTCCTTCCGGGAGCATGCCGACTACCTCGGAGTGCGCGTGCTGACCGATCATGCGGATCAGCTGCTTGCGGTACGCCTCGGGCATCCAGTCGCCCGGCTCGATCTTCTCGCCGCGTTCGATGCGGCGCTCGAAGGCCGCGAGGCGTGACGCCTCGAGGGCGTCCGGCTGCTGGTGGCTCGCCCCTGTGGCGGGGGCCTGACCGATGCTGGTGTCCATGAAGCTGGGCTACCTCCCTCGGGCGGATGGGGCTTGGGATGGGGCCTGGCGTCGGGCTGTCGCGGTGCCCTCCTCGCGCGCTCCGAGCGCGCGCAGCAGGAACGCGGCGTAGGCGTCGGCGAGCACGCCGACGTCGAGGCGGCCGCGCGGATCGAGCCACTGATAGCTCCAGTTGAGGGTCGAGAGCACCAGCAAGGTGGCCAGGTCCGGGTCGTCGACGGCGAAGCTGCCGTCCGCTGCGCCATCGGCGATGACGCGCCGGAACGAAGCCTGGTAGGCGTCGCGGCGCTCCACCACGCGCGCGCGGAGTTCGGGACGGAGATGGGTCCACTCGTGGAAGAAGACGGTGGCGTGCTCGAGCCCGTCGACCACCACCGTCAAGTGGCCGCGCACCAGCGCGCGCAGCCGGGCCGGCGGGGGAAGCTCGGGGTCGATGGCGTCCGCCGCGGCCTGGAACGCGTTCGCGGCCGCGTCGACGATCTCCCAGAGCAGTTCCTCCTTGGAACCGATGTGGGTGTAGAGGCTGCCGCCCCGTAGGTTCAGACGCTTGGCTAGGTCGCGCATGCTGGTGGCGTGGTAGCCGTGATCCCGGAAGAGCGTTCCGGCGGCGGCCACGATCTCGGCCCTGCGGCCGTGCGGGGGGGTGCCCCCGGCCGTTGGCGAGGCGCCGGCCGTTGGCGGGGCGCCGGCCGTTGGCAGGGCGCCGGCCGAGTGCGTGTCGGACGCCTCCGCCTCCGCGACGACCGCGGCTCGCGTCGGCGTCGCGGCGCTCGACGGCGCTGCGCCGCGCGTCGACCCCCGACCCGACCCCCGACCTCTGGTCCGCTCGCCACGCACGTTGGGCATCGCACGGCAGCGTAGCCGAACGAGCGTTCGTTCGGCAAGTCGGCAGGCCGCCCCCGTGCGGTACCCTGCGGACGAGACCCAACGGGATACGGGTCGGGGAGCAGAGCGGCGCCCGACCCGACGTAGGAGTGTGTCGATGGAACCTGTCCGCTTCGTCCTGCCATCCGGCGAGGCCCCGGAGGAGCTACCCCTCACGCGCGAGGAACTCCTGCACGGGTACCGCGCCCTGGTCCGCGCGCGCACGTTCGACGAGCGCGCGGTCGTCCTCCAGCGCCAGGGCAAGCTCGGCGTGTACCCTCCGTACCGCGGCCAGGAGGCAGCCCAGGTGGGCTCCGCGCTGGCGCTCGAGCCCGGCGACTGGCTGGTGCCGAGCTACCGCGAGTCGGCCGCGGCGCTGACCCACGGACTGGCGATGCACCAGATCGTGCTCTACTGGCGGGCCCACCCTGCGGGCTGGCGCTTCCCCGACGACGCGCGGGTGCTGCCGTTCGCCATCCCCATCGCCACGCAACTACCGCAGGCGGTGGGCGTGGCGCACGCGGGGCGCTTCCAACCGCGGCCGTGGGTGGCGATGACGTACGTCGGCGACGGCGGCACCAGCGAGGGCGACTTCCACGAGGCGCTCAACTTCGCCGCCGTCTTCGCCGCGCCGGTCGTGTTCGTGGTGCAGAACAACGGCTGGGCCATCAGCGTCCCGACCGAGCGGCAGATGCGCAACCGGCGCATCGCCGATCGCGCTGCCGGGTACGGCATCCCTGGCGTGGTCGTCGACGGCAACGACCTGGTGGCGGTGTGGTCGACCGCTCGCGAGGCCGTGGCGCGGGCGCGCCGCGGCGACGGACCGACGCTGCTCGAAGCGGTCACGTACCGCCTGGCGCCGCACACCACCAGCGACGACCCGTCGCGGTACCGCGACGAGGCGGAGGCCAAGCGGCGCGAGGCCGAGGAGCCGGTGCGGCGCCTGCGCGCGCTGCTCGAGCACCGCGGTTGGTGGGACGAGGAGCAGGAACGGCAGGCCATCGACGAGGTCCTTGCCGAGGTCGCCGAGGCGGTGCGGCGCGCCGACGAGGCGCCCGAACCCGCGCCGGATGCGATCGTCGAGCACGTCTTCGAGACCATGGGGCCCGATCAGCGGGCGGCGTGGGAGGTGCTGCGTGGTCGCTGACACGAAGGTCGCGTCGGGGGCGCCGGCGCTCCGTGAGATGACAATGGTGCAGGCGATCCAGGACGCGCTCGACGTAGCGCTCGCGCGCGACCCCCGCACCTTGCTGTTCGGCGAGGACGTCGGCGCCATGGGCGGCGTGTTCCGCGTCAGCGACGGGCTGCAGGCGAAGCACGGCGAAGCGCGGGTGTTCGACACGCCGCTCGCCGAGGCCGGCATCGTCGGGTTCGCCATCGGCCTGGCCTTGACGGGGATGCGACCCATCGCCGAGATCCAGTTCGCGGGCTTCCTCTATCCCGCGCTCGATCAGATCCTGTCCCACGTCGGGCGCTACCGTCACCGCACGCGCGGGCGGTTCTCCGTCCCGATGGTGCTGCGCGCGCCGTACGGCGGCGGGGTGCACACGCCCGAGCAGCACTCGGACTCGCCGGAGGCCATCCTGGCCCACGTGCCCGGGGTGAAGGTGGTGGTCCCCTCGACGCCGGCGCGCGCCAAGGGCTTGCTGTTGGCGGCCGTCGAGGATCCCGACCCGGTGTTCTTCCTCGAAGCCATCAAGCTCTACCGCTCGCAACGGGAGGCGGTGCCGGCAGGGCACCTCACCTTCGCGTTGGGGAAGGCGCGCATCGTCCGCCCCGGCGACGCGGTGACGCTCGTCGCCTACGGCGGCATGGTCGAGGTGTGCCTGAAGGCGGCCGAGGTGGCCGCGCGCGACGGCGTCGAACTCGAGGTGATCGACCTCGAGACGTTGGCGCCGCTCGACGAGGAGACGGTCCTGGCGTCGGTGCGGCGTACCGGACGCGCGGTGGTGGTGTACGAAGCGCCGCGCTCGGGTGGCTTCGGCGCCGAGGTGGCGGCGCGCATCGCCGAAGGGGCGCTGTATCACCTGGAAGCTCCGGTGATGCGGGTGGCAGGGTGGGACGCGCCGTACCCGCCCTTCACGTCGGTCGAGCACCACTACCGGCCGGACGCCAGGCGGGTCCTGGAGGCGGTGCGGCGGGTGCTGACGGCGTAGCTGGACGCACCTGCCGGGTCATCCTGGGCGTTGGCCGGGCTCCACCCGGCCACGCTCCCTTGTGCCTTCCCAGTGGGATACCTTAGTATTTGAGGTACATCTGAGGCGTCGAGGGCCGACCGCGCAGCGCGGCGTCCTGCCGACCTGCCGGGAGGGATCGACCATGGAGAAGGAACGCGCGAAGGCATTGGATGCTGCGTTGTCGCAGATCGAGCGGCAGTTCGGTCGGGGTGCG
>CAZACZ010000132.1:0-3687 GCA_964483695.1 uncultured bacterium
AGGTGACGCTCAAATGATTACTTGGCTCGCAGCCGTGCTTGAGTTCTTCGGCAACATCGTGCTGATGTCCGAAGCTCAGCAGTGGTAATCTAGACTCGGGCCTCTCTCCCATCCTCATTCTATGAAACGATCTACACTCCTTCACATCTACGTTGCCACGGTGGCGTTTGCAGCCGCGGCCTCGCTCGCGTTGGCCTTTCCTGGCCGTGAAGGGCTGGACGGGGCTTGGGGCCCGATTGTGGTTGTGCTCGTTGGGTTCGCATTTCAGCTCGGCAGTACCCAACTCCGTGGAGGAGATGCGGAGGGATCGCTTACCTTCATCCCTCAGTTGACGGGCGGATTGCTCTTTGGGTCCTTCTGGGGCGGGGTCCTCGCAGCAATACCTGCAGCACTGTGGCAATTGAAGCAGCGCAAGGCCCCAGTCAAGGCGATCTTTAACGTCTCCCAGTTTGTCATCGCAGTTGTCCTGGCGTTTACCGTCTATTCTCGTCTGGGTGGCGATTTCCCTCCCGAGTTCATGATCAACTCTGCGCCCACGCTTCAGATGGGAGTGGCAGAGGTCGGGGCATTCCTGCTCGCGGCGCTGGTGTATTTTCTTGTCAATTCGATGCTGGTAAGTGGTGCCGTCGCCCTGTCCTCCGGGAAGTCGCTTGCTGGCGTTTGGAGCCGCAACACTTTCTGGGTGCTCCGGTACGACCTCATTGCCAGCTCTTTTGCCCTGCTTGTGGTTTGGCTCTATCTCCGGCTGGACGGGGCCGGGGCACTCGGCAAATTGGCCTTTCTCGTTCTGGTATTCTTTCTCGGTGTGATCCGCCGCGCCTATGTGAAGCTAAACCAAACACAAGACCTCCTTGACCAGCTTGGGAGGGCGCACGAGCAGCTCGGACAGAACGTCCGCGACGTCCTGGCAATGATGGTGAAGTCGATCGAGGCCCGAGACCCGTACACTTCTGGGCATAGTCGGCGAGTAGGTGCACTCGCCAAGGCGATCGCGGTGGAGTTCGGACTCGCACCGGAGGCCGTTGAGAAGGTCGAGAACGCAGCACTTCTTCACGATGTCGGAAAGATCCATGCTGAGTTCGCGCCACTTCTTGCCAAGGATGGGCGGTTGACGCCCGAAGAATGGGAGATAATGAAGACCCATTCGATCAAGAGTGCTGAGCTGGTTGGGCTCTTCGCGGCATTCCGCGACGATGTCGAGCCCATGGTGCGCTCCCACCACGAGCGCTGGGACGGCAAAGGGTACCCAGATGGGATCGTGGGGGAGGCAATTCCATTGGGAGCTCGGATCATCATGATCTCGGATACGATCGATGCCATGACGACAGATCGACCGTACCGAAAGGCACTAGGGTTCGAAGTCGTTGTTGCTGAACTTCAGAAGTACCGTGGTGTCCAGTTCGATCCGCAACTTGTGGACGCCACGATTCGTTCGATGACCGTCAGGCGGATGGTGTCAGACCCGACCTTCTTCGCTGAGAAGGCCGTGGTTCCAAGCGTTCGGTCCGTCCATGCGAAGGGGCCGCTCCGCTCGCAAAGCAGCTTCTGGGAAGGCCTGAAGGGCATGGCAGGAGGGTCCGGGGGCGAGACTCGATAAGTTAGGCAAGCCCCGGTCCCCAGTTCCTGAAGCCTATGGGAGGACCCCAAGCCGATCTAGCTGATCACTGACCGCCGTTGGCAACCTGGAGAGCATACCCCGAACGGCGTCAGTAAGTTCGTGTCCTTTCCCTCCCCAGTCGACGCCCAGGGCTATCGCGGCGCAGAGAATTTCCGCTCGGTCAATACAGTCATATCCTTCAAGCCGGTCGAGAAGCGCCTCGATTCGGGGGACTGCCTCGCCTCTATGCCCAAGGGATAGAGAGACTAGGGCAATCCAGCGCGCATAGGGCCCGGCGTAGGATGTGGAGTGCAGGTGCTCGTTCTCGCCAGTGGTCGCTTGGTGTGCCCACCGCAGGGCCTGACTCCTCTTACCGAGGAGCTGGTGCAGGTCAGCCTCCATCAGAGCCACGGTCTGACGTATCCATGGCGCTGTCTGGTCACCAATCACCGGCAAACAGGCTCGGAACTCGTCAATCGCACTAGCTTGGCCCAGCATCGCCATGGCCATGCCTACAGCCCAACCAGTGCGCATTCTCTCTGGGTCGAGTGCAGATGCTGCGAGCGGCTTGATCGTCTTAGCCCCCCATTCATGCTGCTTCCTGTAGTTGCCGAGTCGACCTTGCGCGATAGCAGCATTGCTTGCTGCGCGGAGCATCAACCTGTCGTGGTCAAGGCGGCTTGCTAGGCCGTGGGCACGCTCCGCATGCTGAAGCGCTTCCTCATAGTGTCCGTCAGCGCATGCGAGCGCGCTCAGCCCAAGTACGAGAGAGACGAACAGTGAGCTTTGAATGCCTTCCCTCTCGAGTAGAGCGAGAGCACTGTCGATATCGCTGCGACTGCGAGCGATGTCCCGTTCATGGTATCGAAGAAGTGCACGCGCCGTCAGGAGGCAGGACTTGTCCTCTAGGGCGCTGCATTGGGGCTCCAAGAGCCTCAGCGCAGCCCACATCGATGGAGCGCGCTCGGTTGAATGAGTCTGGTCCATGGTGCCGGCCGCCAGCACAAGGGCACGGGCCCGGACGGACACAGTCTCTAGAGTCGTCGCCATCTCTATTAACTCATCCACCAGGGCCCCTATGTGTTGCCCGTCAGGGTGCTCTAGGTGTCGTTGAGCGACCAACGCCAGAAGTCTGGCCCTCTCAAGCTGGTCGGTTGTGAGTGGTCCCTCGAGGAGGCTCAGCGGTGTTCGCGATGTACTCCACTGCGAGAGCTCTTGGCGCACCTCGCTCAGTAAGAGGTTCGCCTCATTCCTCGCCAGACCATCAAGGAGGCCCCGCTCTTTCAGCGCCGAGCCAAGAGCCAGTTCCGCTTCATGGGGAGCGCCCTCTCCAATCGCTTCGCGCGCCCCCCTCAGGAGGTGAGGGCCTGCCTCCGCGGCACGACCCGCGCGGACAAGATGCCACGCCGTTTCGAGTCCGGTACCCTTAGCAGTGCCGGAGGCATGACGGGCAAGGAGGGTGTCCGCGACGGAGCCATGCACTGCCTGGCGGAGCGTACTTGGCATATGTGAGTAGGCCTCGCCCCTCACCAGCTCATTCACGAAGTCCAGCCCCGTCGGCGTGTCGCGAAGGATATGGCGCCGCGTCAGCTCCCCCATGCCCATCATCGTCTGCGATACCGTCAGGTCCGCCAGGGCATAGAGCGACAGGTCGTTCAGGCGGGAGCCAAGGATCGTGGCCACGTGGAGAACCAGGCGGGTCGGGGCATCCAGGTCCTCCAGCACCCGCTGGAGGATGTGCTGGTAGGTCCCCTCCGGGATCCGGTGCCCGGTGATCTGCCCGGTCATCGAGCGGACCGAGATCGCCAGGCTCGCCTCGGGAATGGTCGATCCGCAGGTTGATCCGCTCGGCATCGATCACGTCTTCACGTTCTTCGCGATGGCGCGCCGCCGCACCATGTATGCCGGGGTCGAATCCCTGCTCCCCGGCCACTTCATGCGCATCGAGCTGCGTCCCGATGGGCGGCCCGCCGAGATCGTCGATCGCTCCTATTGGGACTTCGACTTTCCCGACGAGGGCCAGGAAGACGATCCGGCCGACGAGAAGAAGCTGGTCGACGAGTTCGAGGCGACCTTCCGCCGCGCGGTCG
>CAZACZ010000133.1:0-3648 GCA_964483695.1 uncultured bacterium
CGGGATGGGCGGCGTGGGGAAGACACGCTTGGCGATGCGCGTTGCCGAGCGCCTCGCGTCGTCCGCGTCCGAGCGCTACCCGGATGGTGTCGTGCTCGTGCCGCTCGAAGTGCTCACCTCCCCTTCGCAGGTCGTGGCGGCCATCGCGGCAGCGGCTGCGCTGCCACAGGCGGCCGGTGCGAGCCTGGCGTCGCTGCTGGACGCGCTGGCGAGTTGGCGGGCGCTGCTCGTGCTGGACAACTTCGAGCACGTCGTCGACGCCGCGCCGGACGTAGCGGAACTGCTGCGCGCCTGTCCGCATCTCCAGGTCGTCGTGACCAGCCGGGTGCGCCTTGGCCTGACCGACGAGTGGACGGTCGAACTCCAGGGCCTGGCGCTGAGGCACGACCAGGTTCACGCGTCGGACGCCGCCAGCCTGTTCTTGGAACGGGCGGAACGGGTGGGGTATCCGCCGGAGGCCGCCGCTGACGATCTGATTGCGATCGAAGAGGTGTGCGAAGCGCTCGACGGGTACCCGCTCGGCATCGAACTCGCAGCGAGCATGACGCGGGTCTTGGGCGTCCACGAGATCGGGGCGTCGCTGCGACACGCACTCGACCTGCTCGACCACGGCCCGGTCGACGCACCCAGGCGCCATCGCGCCGTGCGCGCGGCGCTGGAGCCGAGTTGGGCGCTGCTGCGCGAAGACGAACGTGCGGTCGCAACGCGCCTTGCCGTGTTCCGAGGCAGCTTCCAGGCCGACGCCGCGACGGCCGTGGCGGGGGCGCCGCTTGCCATGCTCTTGCGTCTGGTCGATCGTGCCGTGTTGCGGAGCGAGGGCAGCTCTCGCGGCCGGTTCGGACTGCACCCCGTCATGGCGGCCTACCTACGCGAACGTTCCGACGACGCCACGACGTCCTCGGCCTCCGCCGCGCATCGGCACTTCTTCGAGGGCCTTCTCCAGCGCAGCGTCGAGCGCGTGCACGACGAACCGAACGAGGTCCTGGAACGCCTTCGCGCCGACCTGCCCGACATCGTTCACGCGATCGTCGCCTCGCTCGAGACGAACGAGTCCCAACGCGCGATCGGCATGATGCACGCGCTGGTCGTCGACGCCGACTACCTGCAGGCCCGTGGAGGAGGGACGTGGCTGATCGACCTGACCCGGCGCGTCGCGCACGCAGCCGAGGCAGCCGACCGCCTCGAGGTGGCCGAGCGGTTGTGGGTCAAGGCGGCCAACGCGGTGCGCTCCGTCACGAACGACATGGACGAGACCGTGCGGGTCTACCGCCACGCGCTCGGGTTGGCGGAGCGCACGGGGAACGTCGCGCGCCAGGTGATGCTGCATGCCATCCTCGGAGCGGCCCTGAACGCCAGTGCGCCAGCGGATGCGGACCTGCACCTCACCGCCGCCCACGCCCTCGCCGAGACGGCGGACGACGACGCCATGCGGTGCGAGTTCCTGCAGCGTGCCGCCTACGTCGCTGCCACCCGGAACGACCACACCGCCGCGCGAGACCTGAACGAGGAAGCCGTCGCGATCGCCGAGCGCCTGCTACGGAGCGGCGTGGGCGATCGCGCACGCGCCACCAGCCTGCTGTTCTACTCCTTGTTCAACCTGGGTGCGGCACTCGACGAACTCGGCGACGTGGCGGCGTCGGTGCCGTTCCGCCTGCGGGCGCTCGAGGTAGCGAAGACGCGCGGCCAACAACTGTGGACGGCGCACGCCCACCAAGACCTCGCGATCGCCCATCAGGCGCTCGGGAACCTCGACGAGGCCGTCGAGCACGCGACCGAGGCGTGCCGCATCTACGGACATCAGAGCGCGACCGCCAACCTCGAACGCACGCAGCGGCTGTTGGCGAACATCCAAACGACCAGCGCATCACGATGACCTCACGACCGAACCGGTACCAAGGGACCCGACACGTCTCGCGACCGCCACGACTCGTGCGGCGCAGCTTCGAAGGAGGACGAAAGTGACGAAAGGTCGACGTTTCGCACGCCTCGCGGCGCTGGTCGTTGCCGTCACCTTCACGACGCAGGCCTTGGCGCAAGACGAAGACGATGCCTCCGTCCTTCGGCGAGAGTGGACGGCCATCGCCTACGCAGAGATGGTCACACTGCTCATGCAGGACCAGGCAATCGCACAGCAGGTGAGAACCGTAGTGTACGAAGCGTTGGACTTGCCCGCCACCGGGATGGCCAGTGACCCAGCGATCTGCGCCTACCCCATCGGGTCGGGCGGCAACCCTCGCTGGGACGGTGGCGGCAGCCTCGTCGCGAAGTTGTCTCCGGACTTCCCCGACAGATCGCGTGCGACCGACATCACCGTGAACCTGGCGGACCTCCGCCCAGACCTCGTACCCACGGTGGACATCATCATCGTCGACGAGTTCCAAGTGCCGGCGTTGGAGAGCTCGCTCCGAGAGTGGCTGCGGCAGTACGGTAGCCTGCATGTCGGCCCGAACGGCGCTGCCGACATGTGGTCCGTGTTCTACGGCGGTCCTTACCCGCGTGTGGCACACGGGCATCTCGTGGCGTTCCACGCCCTGGCGCACATCGGGTCGGCGCTCGGGTCTGCAGGCGACTCGTCCGCGGCGATCATCGATGTCGTACGGACCGACAAGGGGCTGGAGTTGACCCTCGGCACCACGAACGGCGACGGCTGGACGATCCACGTCCAGCTGGTGGACATCTCGTTCAACGACTACGGGAGCATCGTAGGGGCCTTGGAGGCCAGCGGGAGCCAAGACGGCGCCGTCGTCGTCCTGAGCTGGAGCCTGGTCGACTGCGCCGTCCGCAATGGGTACGCATCGGTGCCCGCCAAGGACGGTGACGCGCGCGACGTGACCTTCGCGGACTACCTCGAAGCACTCCTGTCGGGCCCAGACTCAGCGGAACGCATACGAGAGACATGCCATATCCTCCAGGCGTGGGGGATCCACGGCTACGTTGACTGCGACGGTCCCGATGCGCCAGGTCTCGTTGCCCTTGCGGCCATGGCCGAGATGGACGCAAGAGCATCCAGGTACGTTCTCGGCGACAACCGTGTGTCGGGCTTCGCCGACGCCCGCGTGTACTTCGCAGCTGCGGGCAACCAGGACCTGCCGTATCCCATGCCGCCTGCCGGGTGGCCGGGCATCGTGGGCGTGGAGGCGTGTACGTGGAACGTCGAGGGACGCGCCGGGTTCTCGAACGCCGGCGCGCTCCCCGACCTCGAGACGTCGGGAATCGTGGGCGAGTACGGTGCCTGGTTCTCGTCGCGTAGCGTGCGCGCGCTTGGTGCGTGGTTCGAGGCGCCCGTCCAGCGTGGTCCCGATCTGCGCGACCCGCTCGGGTACTACGGCACCTCGTTCGCTGCACCGGCCGCAGCCGTCGAGTACGCCGCCGGCGCGTTCGGGTTGGGGGACCAAGCCGAGCCTACGATTCTCGAACCGTGTCGTCGAGCGTCCTGGTAGCGTCGCACCGCTACCGACCGCCGATGCCGGCCATGAGGTGATCGCGAGAACGCAACTCGACCCCCCGCGTTGCACGACCGACCCGTGAACGGACCGTGAACGGAGCCACCTCCGCATCCTTCGGCAACCCCGGGAACCAACCCGGACGCCAACAGGATGCGGAGGTCGCTCATGCTCGTGCGGTACCGGAACGAAGCTTGGAGACGCG
>CAZACZ010000134.1:0-3598 GCA_964483695.1 uncultured bacterium
ACCCCCGCACCGGAGCCGAACTCGACCCGGATCAGATCGCGGCGTTGGTGGACGAGCTGTTGGCGGCGCACGCCCGCTGGTTGCCCGAATCGTTGCGCCCGTAGCGCCGCGGAAGCTACGCCAGCGCTTCCAACCCTTCGACGAGCGGCGCCCCCGGCCGCACGAAGACCCCGGGCGCCCCGAGTGGGGCCGGCACCTCGACCCAGCGCCCACGCGCGCCCGCCGCCACCGACCCGCCACCGAAGAGGTGCCGCCACGTTCCGCTGCCGGCGGGCAGGTAGGCGCGCACCGCGGCCGCGCCGGGATCGAGCACCGGCGCCACCAGCACGTCGGGGCCGAGGAAGAACTGCTCGCGCAACGCCGGCGTGACGGGGTCGTCGGGGTAGGCGAGCCACGGGTGCCGCACGACCGGCATCCCGGTCGCCGCCGCGTCGCGCATCAGCGCCACGCGCAGATCGCGCCAGGCGGCGTGGAGTTGCGTGGCCCGCGCGAACGCCACCATGGTGGCGTCGTCGTCGAACACCTGCACGTTCTCGTCCGGACGGTTGCCCTCGTGCGTGCGCAGCACCACGGTGAACGCCATGGCCTCGCCCCAGCGCGCCAGCAGCTCCTTGCTGCGTGTGACGCGCGGCAGCGGCGGCATGGTCGAGGTGTAGCCGCCCACGTCGCCGTGCTGCAGCGCGAAGCCGCTGAACCCACTCGCGAGGAGCCCGATGACCGCGCTGCGCAGGCCGTCGAAGCGGTCCCAGGTGACGGTCTGGTCGCCCAGCCAGAAGAGCCCGGCATGTCCTGGGCTTCGCGTGTACCCGGAGCGGAAGAAGGTGACGACCTCGTCGGCGGGCACGCCGCGCAGGCCCGCCACGCGCTCCCGGAGCTCGTGCGTGAACGCCGCCCACGCCTCCGGGTAGTGGTTGTGCCAGGCGTGCGCCTCGCCGTGCGCCAGGACCGCGTCGAACGGGAGGCCCTCGCCGAAGTCGGCCATCCACCCGCTGGTGCCGCTGGCGGCGAGCGAGCGGCTCAGCGTGTCGAGGTACCACGCCTTGGCCCGGTCGCTGCTGAGGTCGATCAGCCCCGCCACGAAGTCGCCCTGGTCGGTCAGGTAGGTGCCTCCCTCCGGGCGACGGACGAAGTGCCCGGCGCCGTCGGCTTCGGCGAACAGGCCGGGCGCGCCGCCGTCGCGCGCCGAGGCGTCCCCGAGGAACGGGTTCACGTACGTCATGACGCGCACCCCGCGTTGCGCCAAGCGCGCCACCATCGCCTCCCAGTCCGGGTAGCGGGTGCGGTCGAGGCGCCAGTCCCACCAAAGGCGCTTGCCGAACGGTACCCGGCGGTTGCCCACCCAGTCCTGCAGCCAGACCGCGCCGACCTTCGCGCCGCGCGCCTGCAGCTGCTCCACCGCGCGCTCGACCTTCGCCGCGCCGCCCTGCATGCCGAGCACGGCGCCGCCATGCACCCAGTCGGGCAGCGGCGGCATGCGGCCGGTGTGCCGCGTGAGCACCTCGAGGAACTGCGCGGGCGTCGTGGCGGCGACCACGCGAGCGTGGAGGCGCGCGTCGTAGACGCGAACGCTGCCGACGCCCGGGCGCCGGAAGTCGAACTGCGACGGCACCGTGTCGCTCAGGTAGGCACCGCGCACGTCGGTGCCGAGGAAGGTGGGTACCGGCGCGTAGGTGCTCCACCAGCGGCCGCCCGCCCCGCCCAGCGCCTCGGCGAACTTGGTGAGGGGTTGCGCGCCGCGCCCGACGCCCTGCTCGGCGGTGAGCACGGGCACGCGGCGGCCGCGCATGTCGAGGTGGGTGAACTGCACCCCGAAGCCGAAGACGCGCGCTTGCGGGTCTTGCGCCCAGGCCAGCTCGGCGAAGGCGCGCACGTCGGGTCCGTGCCGCTCGACGGCCGGTCCGGCGTCGAGCTCGAGCGCGATCTCGAGGGTGGCGTCGTCGACGGGGCGGAACGTCGCCCGGTAGGCCACCGCGTCGTCACCCGCCGGCTGCGCACGTTGCCACAGGCGCCCCGTGACGACGACCGCGGGGGCGGCGTCGCCACTACCGGTCCCGTCCGCGGCCACGCCTCGCACGTCGTCGAGGCTCTGATGCGCGTAGCGCGCCACGACCTCCTCGCGTGGGGTGAGGTGCCCAGCGCGGCCCGTGGCGGCGAAGTGCCCCAACGACGCCGCGACGAACGCGCGGCCCGGCGGCGACGACCACACCACCCGCGCGGGCTCCGAGGCGTGCGTCGCGCTCAGGGTCGCGCCGTCCCAAGTGATGGCGAACGCACCGCAGGGGTACGTGCCGGGCGCCGCGCCGGCCACGCTCAGCACCGCGCCGGGTCGGGCGACGCCGCGCGAGGTGGCGTGCGGGAACGCGCCGGTCGGGATCATCCGAGCGTCACTCGGGCGCGGGAGCGAACAGCATCGTGCCGCCGGAGTCGATGCTGCCGACCTCCGTGAACCCCACGGCCACCACCGCCGGACCCGACGACACCAGGTTGGCGGCCTCCACCATGCCGACGTAGCCCGAGCCGACGAATCCTGGGCCGAACACGTGCGATCCCCAGAGGTTGCCGTCGTCGTCGAAGGCGACGCGCGAGGGACTCACGCCCATCGACCCGATCCGCACCACCGGCGAGGGAGTCCCGCTGACCAGGATGTCCTGCGGTACGAACTTCTCGAATCCCGAACCGTTCGAGCCGGCGACCCACAGGGCACCGGTCGCATCGAACCCCACCCCACGGGCGTTCGCGAGCGACGTCCCGTCGCTCTCGAGCACCACGTCCGGCTCGGGCGCGCCGCCGGCCGCCAGCTGCGCCGGGGCGTAGCGCGCCACGAAGGTGTGCGCCGCGACCCACAGCCCACCGTCGGCGTCGAACGCCAGCGCAGCTGGGTAGTTCAGCGGGTACGTGGCCGTCCCCGTCAACTGCACGTCGGGCGTGGGCGTGCCGGAGGCAAGCAGCTGGTCGGGGCGGTACGCCAGCAGCCCCGCCGCCGTGGCAACCCAGAGACGATCGTCGGGCCCGAACGCCATGCCGTTGACGTCGCTGCTGCCCGTATCCAGGGTCACCCCGGGCGTCGGCGTGCCCGACACCAGCAGGTCGGCGGCGTCGATCCGCAACAGCAGCCCGGCTTGCGTGCCGACCCAGAGGTTCCCGTCGGCATCGAAGGCGATCGCGTAGGGGTAGTTCGTCGCGCCCAGACCGAACGCGCGCCGCGGGGTGACGGCGTCCCCCCCGACGGTCAGCTGGGTCTCGTCGAACGCGACCACCTTCGACTGCCCCCACACCGCCACCCATAGCCAATCGGGAGCCGGTGGCGTCGGCGGCGGCGGGCTGGTGCAAGCACCGAGCAGTACCGCGAGCACCGTCGCGACCACGACCGCCGGCCCAAGGCCGCGCCCCGCTCCCCGACTCCGAACCCTAGACATGGCCGTGCCTCCTGGTCCGCCGTCCCGCCCGCGATCCTTGCCTCAGCCTCCGCCGGGCTTGCGCTGCAGCGACGCGATGCCCATCCCGAACCCCACCGCGGAGAGGAAGTAGAACAGCGGCCCGCCACCCTGCGTGGCGCGCCAGAAGAGGTACGCGCCGGCAGCGAAGGCGATCCCGGTGA
>CAZACZ010000135.1:0-3576 GCA_964483695.1 uncultured bacterium
GCGTACCGGAGGGAACGATCGACACGCTGGGTCATACCAGGATGGTACGGCACGCTACCTAGCGAACGGCCCGGTCCGCGTCACAGACGTGCGAGTGCCCGCCCGACGAACGAAGGTCGGTGGTAGACTCGCGCATCTTCCGCCGGTGACGGCAGTTGGCAGGTACGGACGGTGGCCGATGCCACGAACACCCCGCGTGGCTTGCTCGACCGTGTCCCGCTCTTCGGCGGGCTCGACGCTAGCGTGCTCGACTCCTTGGCGGAGAACCTCGAGAAGACCCCGCTCGGTCCTGGCGAGACGCTGTTCCGGCAAGGCGATGCAGGCGACGCGATGTACCTCGTCGCCGAGGGCGAAGTCCTGGTCCAGGTTGGTGCGCCCGGTGCGGCGGCAACCGTGGTGGATCGCCTGGCTCCTGGCGCGGTGGTCGGGGAGATGGCGCTCCTGACGAGCCCGACGCGCAGCGCCACGGTGGTGGCCGCCGCCGACGGCGCTCGCTTGTGGCGCTTGGACCGCGCTTCCTTCGAGCACCTCGTCGCGCGCTTCCCAGACGTGTTGGCGAAGGTGCATGCGGTCGCCCGACCTCGGCTGGAGCGCGCGCAACTAGCGCCGATCCTGCGCGAGTGGTTCGGTGCGACCCTCGAGCCCGAGGTCGCTGCACGGCAGGCGGAGCTTCGCTGGCGTAGCGTCGACCAAGGCCAGGCGCTCTTCCGACACGGCGACGCCGGCGAAGCCGCCTACCTGGTGGTGAGCGGGCGCTTCGAGATGCGGGCGCCGCAGGCGCGCGATGGGGTCGACGCGCCCGAGTTCGTGGGGCGTGGCGGCATCCTCGGCGCGTCGTCGCTGCTCGATGGCGAACCGCAGCGCCGAAGCGCGATCGCGGTCCGCGACAGCCACGTGGTCGAGGTGCCGAGGTCGGTGGCCGACGGCTCGCCGGTCTTCTTGCGGACGTTGGCGCGGACCATGGTGGAGCGTTCGGCCTCGCGCGCTCGTCGCCCGGAGGCAGCGGTGAGCATCGCCCTGGTGCCGGCATCCGATGACGCACCGGTCGACGAGGTGGCCGCGGCGTTGGCGCAGCGCATGGCCCGCTGGGGCAGCACCGCTCGGCTGTCGAGTGCCGTGGTCGATCGGCGCTTCGGGCGGGCGGGGGTATCGCGGAGTGGCCCGGACGACCCGTTCGCCTTGCCGCTGGCCACCTGGCTGGACCAGCAGGAGCGCGACCACGCGTTCGTGTTGCACGAGGTCGATCGGACGACGAACGCCTGGACGCTTCGCTGCCTGCGGCAAGTGGACGCCGTGGTGGTGGTGGCGAATGCCGAGGCGGACGCGGCCGTCGGTGCGCTCGAGGCCGACGTCGCTGGGCGTGTACCGCAGCTTCCCATCGACCTGGTGCTGGTCCATCCGGATCAGCGCACCCGACCGAGCGGGACCGTTCGCTGGCTCGAGCCGCGGACGCTCCGGACGCATCACCATGTCCGTCTCGGTAGGACGGCGGACATGGACCGGTTGGCCAGGCGGCTGGCGGGGCGGGGCATCGGTCTGGCGCTCTCCGGGGGAGGAGCCAGGGGGTACACCCACATCGGCTTCCTGCGAGCCATCCAGGAGCGCGCACTGCCGATCGACATGGTAGTGGGCACGTCGATGGGCGCCGTCGTCGGGGCGGGGTTCGCGCTCACGCAGGACGCGGCGGCCTGCCACGCGCTCGCTCGCGACTTCGGCGACCGGAAGAAGGTGCTGGACTACACGCTTCCGCTGGTCGCCTTGACCCGCTCGCGCAAGGTCAGCCACCTGCTGCAGGAGATGTACGGTCCCGATACGCGCATCGAGGACATGTGGGTCCCGTTCGCTTGCGTCTCGGCGAGCCTCACGCACTCCGAGCCGCGGGTGCACCACCGCGGGCCGTTGTGGCGGGCGGTACGTGCGTCGTCGGCCATCCCCGGGGTGTTCACGCCCGTCCTCGCCGACGATGGCGAGGAGGTCCTGGTCGACGGCGGGGTGATGAACAACTTCCCGGTCGACGTGCTGCGCGAGATGCTGGGCGCCGGGATCGTCATCGCCTCGAACGCCTACGGCGGACGCGAGGCCGGCCGGCCGATGGCGTTCGGCGACGACATCTCGGGGTGGCGCGTGGTCGCCGACAAGCTCCTGCCGTTCCGGCGTGGGAAGTCCAAGGCGCCCACCATCCTGGGCACCTTGATGCGGGCGACGTCGCTCAGCAGCAAGTACCTCATGTCCGCCATGGACCGTTACGCCGACCTGGTGGTGCGCTACCCCACCGGCGGCACCTCCAGCTTGCAGTTCGACGACTTCGCCGAGCTGATCGCCATCGGCTACGAGCACGGCGCGGCGGCGCTGGACGCTTGGCCCGACCTCGAGGCGCACGTCGCTCCGAAGCCGGCGGGGACCGCCTCGGACGGACCCGCCGTACCAGCGGCGAGTCCGGCGGCAGCCGTCTAGGACGTCCACGCCGGAACCCACCCGTCCCGGGGCCCCGTGCCAGCCACCATGCGTCGGCTGTGACGGCCGCACGAGCCCAGCGGGTACCTTCCGGTAGGCTGTTCGCCGACCTGTGTCCCGAGGTCCGAGCCGCATGCAGGCGGACGCCAGGACCGAAGCGGCACGTCGCCGGCCGACGTGCGCGAACCCTGGGTCTCGAGCGAACCGACGGTGGCGTCGCCGCGCGCCACGGCCCTTAGGAGCGACGATGATGCAACGTACCTGGCGAACGGTGTCCCTGGCGACCTTGCTGCTGGTCCTCTTGGCGGCGTGCGGGCGGATGGCGCCGGAGGCGGCACCGCTCGCGACCCTCAGTCGAGGGCAGATCTCGTTCGGCAGCTTGTCGTTCGCCGCCCTGCCCGACATCGGGTACACCAACGTGTCGCCGCTGGTCGAAGGCACGGCGAAGGGCCTCGGGCCGGACACGTACGAGGTCGAGCTTTGGGCGGACTGGGAGCTCGTGTTGGTGTGCATCAACAACGGTAACAACGTGCCGCAGGGCGCTGTGAATTACCCGTTGGTGTCGGGCTTGGGCATCGCGGACCTCGTCGCTACCGACCGCAACGGTCGGGCCGAGTTCGCGGTCGACTCCAGTCCGGGCAAGGCGTCCGCCGCCGAGATCGCGTTCGCGAACCTCGACCTGGAGCCGGCGGTCGTCTGCCCCAACGCGAACTACACGCTGGCACCGTTGGGCGCCCGCTACCAGAAGATCGGCATCGACCTGTGGAACCCGGATGGCACGTTGGCGGACAGCATCGTGTTCGTCTGCAGCGATCCCGCCAACCCGTCGGCCGAGACCTGCACCACCGGCGGAGGGAAGAAGAAGAAGCGCGGCTGATCCGGTTGCCCTGTACCGCGCCGCCGCGCCCACATCCCGGGTAGGCGCGGCGGCGCTCGGTCCTCAGCCGACGTGCGGTTCCTGCCGCGCGATCTCCTCCAAGGGGATGGCGCGGCCGCGATCGTGGGCCGCTGCGCGCGCCTCGGCAGTCAGGGCGCCGTCGAGTTCCTTGGCCACCATGGCCGCGTGCTGCTCCTCCTCGGTGTCCCGAGCCGGGTGCGAGGTGACCTGGCCAAGCAACTCCA
>CAZACZ010000136.1:0-3488 GCA_964483695.1 uncultured bacterium
GCTACGACCCGGCGGCGCCCTTCACCTCGCGCGGGAGCCACACGCACCTCGACGAGTTCTTCGTGTCGGCGGGAGCGCGCCTGCAGACCCCGCTGGCCCGGCGCCTGTTCGCCCGCGTCGAAGCGCACTACCAGGCAGCGAAGGCGGGGACCCTCGGCGCCGGGCGGTAGACTGAAGGTCCGGCGCGTTCCGCACGGCATCGCCGACGACGCCTTCGGTCGTCGGTGGATCACGAGGCGACGCGGTTCGCCGGTGGTGCCGGCCCCCCGACCGGCGATGGAAGCTTGGCTTCCAAGGAGGTTTCACGTATGCGCATCCCCAAGATCGCCCTAGCGTTGGCCGCCGCCGCCCTGCTCGGTGGGGCGCTCGCTCAGGACCTCGTCGTCTACTCGAGCGTCGACGAGGAGAACTCCCGCGCCATCCTCGACGCCTTCACCGCCGACACGGGTATCCAGGTGCAGATGGTGTTCTTGTCCTCCGGTCCGGCGTTGTCGCGCATCGAGGCCGAGAGCGCGCGGCCGCAGGCCGACGTGTGGTTCGGCGCCCCGAGCGAGAACCACATCCTCGCCAAGGAGCGCGGCCTGACCCAGCCCTACGTCACCGCCAACGCCGCCGCGTTGCCCGCCGAGTTCAAGGACGCCGAAGGGTACTGGCACGCCATCTACACCAACCCGTTGGCCGTCGGTGTGCGTACCGACATCCTCGAGAGCCGTGGCGCCGCCGTCCCGACCAGTTGGGCGGACCTGACCGGCGAGCAGTACCGCGGCCTGATCCAGATGCCGTCGCCCCAGTCCTCGGGCACGGCATACAACGTCATCCTCACGCTGCGCGAGGTCTACGGCGAAGAGGGCGCGTTCGACTACATGAAGCGCCTCAACCCCAACGTCCAGACCTACACCCAGTCGGGCACCGCCCCGAGCGGCGCGCTCGGCGTCGGTGAGACGGCCATCGCCATCCAGTTCAGCCCCGGCTTCCTGCGCCTGATCGACGAGGGCTTCCCGGTCCAGATCGTGTTCCCCAGCGAGGGCGTGGGCTACGAGGTGGCCGCCATGTCGATCCTGAAGGGCGCCACGCACCTCGAGCAGGCGCGCGCCCTGGCCGATTGGATCACCTCGGAAGCGGGCCAGCAGGCGTTGTCTGCCAAGAAGACCTACTTCATGCCGATCCGCGCCGACGTCAGCGCCGGCGAGGGCGTGCCTTCGCTGAGCGACATCCATCTGCTGAGCATCGACCCGGCGTACGCCGCGGAGAACCGGCAGCGGCTGGTCGACCTGTGGGGCGCGCTGGTGCTCGGCCTGTCCCCGCCGGCTTGCCCCCCCGGCTTGGGGCGCGGGGCCCTGGTGCCGCCCCGCCCCAGCCGTAGACGCCCGCGTTCCTCCCGACCATGTTTCGCCGTAGCCTCTCCGAACTGCGCGTCCTGGCGCGCGACCCGCTGCTCCTCTTCCTCGTCGTGCTGATCATGGCGGCGCTGGTGGTGTTCGTGGTGGTGCCGATCACGCGCGTGCTGCTGGCCAGCTTCCAGACGCCCGATGGCCTGGGACTCGGCAACTACGCGCTGATGGCGGAGCGGCGGCTCTACCGCAACGCGCTGCGCAACAGCCTGGCGGTCGGCGCGGTGGTGGGCGTGCTTGGCGTGGCGCTCGGCTACGTGGCAGCCTTCGTCCTGACGCGCACCGACGTGCCGCTGAAGCGCGTTCTTCACACGCTCACCATCCTGCCGATCATCTCGCCACCGTTCGCCGGCGCCATCTCCATCCTGTTCCTGTTCGGCTTCAACGGCCTGATCACCCGCCAGCTGCTCGGACTGGAGAACTTCCGCATCTACGGCTTCTTCGGCGTTGTGCTGTCGCAAGTGTTCACCTTCGCGCCGATCGCCTATCTCTCGCTCCGTGGCGTGCTCGCCGGGATCAACCCGACGCTCGAGGACGCCGCGATGAACGTCGGCGCCAGCCGCTGGCAGGTGTTCTGGCGCGTCATCTTCCCGCTTTCCCTGCCGGGCGTCGCCAGCGCCTTCTTGGTCGTGCTCATCGAGTCGATGGCCGACTTCGGCAACCCGTTGGTGCTGGCGGGCGCCGGCTTCCCCATGCTCGCGCCGCAGGCCTATCTCGAGATCACCGGGTCGTTCAACCTCGCCCGCGGCGCGATGCTGGCGGCCGTGCTGCTGCTGCCGTCGGTGACGGCGTTCGCCATCCAGCGCTACTACCTCGCCAAGCGCCAGTACGTGACCGTCACCGGGAAGCCCACCGCCTCCACCAGCAAGGCCGTCTCCCCCGCCGCTAAGTGGGCGCTCTACGCCGTGGTGGTGGGGTTCGGGCTGGTGGTGATCGCCTTCTACGCCGTCATCCTGCTCGGCGCCAGCACCCGCGTGTGGGGCTTCGACTACGGCCTCACGCTGCGGCACTTCCGCTACGTCTTCGACGTCGGGTGGCACACCGTCAAGGACACCCTCGTCGTGGCCGTCACCACCACCCCGATCAGCGGGTTGCTCGGCATGATGATCGCGTTCCTGGTGGTCCGCCGTCGCTTCCCGGGCAAGGGCGCGATGGAGTTCGGCTCGATCCTCAACTTCGCCGTACCCGGCACCGTCGCCGGCATCGGCTACATCCTGGCGTTCAACCAGCCACCTCTCATCCTCACCGGCACGCTCGCCATCCTGGTCCTCAACTTCGTGTTCCGCTACGTGCCCGTCGGCATCCAATCGGGGATCGCGGTACTGCGCCAGATCGACCCGTCGATCGAGGAGGCGGCGCAGAACCTGGGTGCCGACGGCGTCACCACCTTCCGCAAGATCACCCTGCCGCTCATCGCGCCGGCGTTCTTCTCCGGCCTCGTGTTCGCGTTCGTGCGCGCGATGACGGCCATCAGCGCCGCCATCTTCCTGGTGTCCGCCAACTGGAACCTGATGACCGTGCAGATCCTCAACCAGGTGGGCTCCGGAAGACTCGGCGTCGCCGCCGCCTTCAGCATGGTGCTGCTCGCCATCGTGATGGTGGCGGTGTTCGTCATCAACGCCTTGGTCGGCCGACGTGCCGAAGCCGCCTCGACCCTGCGCTTCTAAGCGCCCGCGAAGGAGATCTCGATGGCCAGCGACCTACGCCTCGTGAGACTGCGTAAGGAGTTCGAGGGGCACGGCGGCGAAGGCAACGTGGTCGCGGTCGACGACGTGGACTTAGAGGTCGGCAAGGGGCAGTTGGTCACGTTGCTGGGGCCGTCGGGGTGCGGCAAGACGACGCTGCTGCGGATGATCGCCGGGTTCGAGGAACCCACCCGCGGCGAGGTGTGGTTCGGCGACCGCCGCGTGGACAACCTAGCGCCCAACGCCCGCGACACCGCCATGGTGTTCCAGTCGTACGCCATCTTCCCGCACCTCAACGTCTACGAGAACGTCGCCTTCGGGCTGCGCATGAAGCGCGTGCCGGGCACCGAGTTGCGTGCGCGCGTCGACCGCGTGCTGGACTTGGTGGGGCTCACGCCGATGGCCGAACGTG
>CAZACZ010000137.1:0-3482 GCA_964483695.1 uncultured bacterium
GCCACCACCGCCACGTCCGCCACCCAGATGTCGAACGTGCCCTCGCGGTTGGCGGCGAACGCGATCTTGCCGCCGTCCGGACTCCAGGCGGGGTACAGGGAATCCCCGCCGAGGCCGGCGGTGAGCTCGACGCGGCCCACCCCTTCCGCTTCCGCCAACCAGATCCCTGCCCGGTAGTCCGGGTTCCACGACCACAGGGCCAGCCACGCTCCATCCGCGCGCCATGTCGGGCTGCGGTCCGCCAGCGTCGTCCGCGGCAGGAGTTGCACCGGCTCGGCGCCATCGGGTGAGGCGATCCAGGTCTTGTACGTCAGCACCAAGCCGGCAAGCGGGATGGCGTCGAGTGCGTTCATGGCGAACGCGATCGTGCTGCCGTCCGGGCTCCACGCCGGGTGTTGCGTGGCGGCCCCGAGATCGATCGCCGTCTCGGTGACGGTCGCGATGCGACGCAACGATCCGGCGTAGTCGGGTGCGCCGGCCCCTCCTGGTGGGAACACCAGCCGGGTGATCTCGAAGCGGCCACCGACCAGAGACTGGTACAGGACCTCGAACCCGTCGGGCGACCACAACGGTCGGCTAGGCATGGCGTCCCGAGGTTGCGTCAGGTCGCGCTCCCACCCGCTCGCGGGGTCGAGCAGCCGCAACGACCAGGTCGCCCCGTCCAGCGCCTGGAAGGCAAGCATGGTGCCGTCCGGACTCCACTGCGGCCAAGCGGTCATGGCGTGGTAGGTGAGCTGAACCGAGCCGCCGGTGCCTAAGTCGAGCAGCCACAGGTTGCCGCTCCCCTCGGCGTCGGCCGCCCAGTAGACGATGCGTCGACCCTCGGGATGCCACACCGCCCACCCGGCTGCCGGATGGTCGGTCAGTTGGCGCGCGCCTTCACCGTCCGCGCCGATCCACCAGAGGTTGTAGCGGCCGGTCGCGTCCGCGGCCTCGTACAACAGCGCCGTGCCGTCCGGACTCCAGCTCGGGTACTCCTCGCGCGCCACCGACGTCGTGAGGCGCTCGAAGCCGGCCGGCGCCGGAGCAACGACCACAGGCGCGTCAAGCCGGTCGAACACGTCCTCGGGAGCGCCCGAGTCGGCCGGCAGCGGCCCGGCCAGCCGATGGCACTGGGCGCAGCCGGCATCGAACAACCCGACGTTCACGGGGTGCTGCCGCACCGGGAACCCGGGAAGGCGCGCCTCGTCTTCCATGGTGAAGCTGGTTCGCTTGCTGACCTCGTACTGCGAGTACGCCACCGGCTGCACGATGTTCTCGCCGATGACGATGGCGGCGCGCCGCGCCTCGTCGTCGACCCCGACCGGCGCCTCGGCGACGGCACCCGCGACCAGCGCCACGACCGAGATCGCGCGTATCAGGGCGCCACGACGTCTGCGCCGAGCCGAAGCCGCTGACGGGTCTCCGGCCACGGCGGTCGCCCGCGTGTCGACTTGGGAGCCGAACCGCATACTCGCCTCCTGCCACCGTGCCAGCGCGCCCGCCGGGCCCCGCGCCGTCGCGTCCGGCGAACGCCGCTGCAGCCGGCGGCGAGTGCGCTGCCGTGTCCTTCACGCTACGGCCCCGGACACGGCTTCACATGGGACAGTTGACCCTTCCGCACGATGCGGACGGTTCGCAACGTGGAGGTAGGTTCCGAGTCGGCGCGACCAAGCACGAACGCCTTGGTGACGCAGACCGAGGGGGCTTCCGCCTCTCCAGGGCCACCCGGGCAACCGGACGACCTGCCGTTTCGCAAAGGAGCTGCCTGTTCGCAGGTGGCTCCTTCGTTCGTTGTCGGGGGGTCGACGCGGAGCAGGAAGGAGGAGATCGCCGAACGCGGTTCGGCACCGTGAATCGCCACCACCCTCCGTACCAAGCAAGGAGACATCGATGTCCAAACGTCGCTCCAGCACCGCATCCTCGTGGTGGGACCATCCCGTCGCGCGCCGCACCGTCCTCAAGGGCATGGGCGCCGCCGGCGCCATCACGCTGATCGGGAAGGCCTCCGCCATCAACGAGGTCCTCCCCGCGTACGGCACCGAGCAGGTCCTCACCACCGCCGACAGCGAGGGGATGCTGAAGGTCACCGTCAAGAACGGCATGATCCTGCGCGTCGAGAGCCTGGATGCCCCGAAGATGGAAGCCTCGCCGATGGCGCTCAACTGGCACCACCGGCAGTACGCTCCCGACCGCATCCTCTACCCCATGGTCCGCGCCGACTGGGCGCCCGGCGGCGGCGGAGACCGCACCACCCGCGGCCAACCCAACTACCGCCGCGTCTCCTGGGACGAAGCCCTCGACCTCGTGGCGTCCGAGATCAAGCGCGTCAAGGACACCTACGGCAACGAAGGCCTGCTCGCGCAGCGCATCGCGGGTTGGTTCACCGCCGGGAGCTTCAACCTCCAGACACTGCAGAATCGCTTCTACAGCCTGATCGGCGGCTGGACGCGGCTGCTGGGCAACAAGAGCTACGCCTGCTGGTCGTGGTCCGCGCCGCACCACATCGGCATGGGCTACCCGACCCACTCGATGAAGGACATCCTCGAGAACGGCAAGCTCGTCATCTTCTGGGGCACCGACCCCGTCAACACCACCCACACCGCCGACGGCAACGGTCAGCAAGCGAAGTGGATCCACGCGCTCCGTCGGCGTGGCGTCAAGATCATCACCATCGACCCGCTGCAGACCGAGACGGCGCAGATCTCCGACCAGTGGATCGCCCCACGCCCCGGCTCCGACGGCGCCATCATGGCCGCCATCGCCCACGTGATGATCAGCCAGGACCTGTACGACAAGGCGTTCATCGAGAAGTACACGGTCGGCTTCGAGCCGTTCCGCCAGTACGTGATGGGCGAGAGCGACGGCCAACCCAAGACCCCCGCCTGGGCCGCGACGATCAGCGACCTCCCCGAGGAGACCATCCAAGCCCTCGCGATGGAGTTCGCCACCACCAAGGGCGTCATGCTCGCCCCGGGATTCGGCATCCAGCGCCAGGAGTTCGGTGAGCACGTCGGCGTCATGCTCCCCATCGCCCTCGCCTCGATGAAGGGCGAGCTCGGCATGCCGGGCGGCGGCCTCGCCGTCTACGTCTACGGTTCGCACGGCCGACCCGTCGCGATCGGCCGCGGGCCGGGGCGCATCTCGACGACGGCCAACCCGGTGACGCAGACCATCCTCGAGCAGCACATGGCCCCGTCGATCCTGAACGCCCCCGTGACCTACAACCACGCCGGCAACCAGTACACCTACCCGGAACCCGGCAAGTCCGAGGTCAAGCTGGCGCACTGGCTCGGCGGCGGTACGCCCAACCAGCACGACGACATCAACCAGTCGCTGAAGGCGTTCCAGAAGTTCGAGACGATCATCGTGCAGGCCAGCTGGTGGGAGACCGGCGCACGGCTCGCCGACATCGTCCTGCCTGCCGCGACGCTGTTCGAGCGCAACGACCTCTACAAGACCGGCGAGTACGCCGTCTACCAGCACAAGATCGTCGAGCCGGT
>CAZACZ010000138.1:0-3439 GCA_964483695.1 uncultured bacterium
GGCGCCCTCGTATGATGCCGCCATGCCCGAACGTCCCGGCGCGCCCACGCTGCACGTCACCAGCGCCAAGAACGCGATGGTGCTGGAACTCGCCCGCTTGAAGGAGCGCCGCGCCCGCGAGCGGACCCGGACCTACCTGGTCGAGGGCACGCGAGAGGCCGGCCGCGCGCTGGCATCCGGCGTGCCGATCGAACGTCTGCTGCTCTGCCCCGAGTTGGTCACCGACCCGGACGCGGTCACCGCCTTGCGCCGAGACGCGGCCGCCGCGGGGGCGCAAGTGACGACGTTGTCGGCCGCGGCCTTCGGACGCATCAGCATGCGTCAGCACCCGGATGGCGTGGTCGCGCAGGCGCGTTCGCGGCGTCGGGCGGTGGCCGACGTGGCGCTCGACGCGGGCGCCATCGTGCTCGTGGCAGACGGCTTGGAGAAGCCCGGCAACCTGGGCGCCTTGCTACGCACCGCGGACGCCGTGGGAGCCAGCGCCGTGTTCGTGACCGGGAGCGGCACCGATCTGGAGAACCCGAACGTGATCCGAGCCAGCATGGGAAGCGTCTTCGCCGTTCCGGTGGCGCTCGGAAGCGTGGCCGAGGTGAGCGCGCACGTGCGGCAGGCGGGCCTGCCGCTGGTCGCGACGTCTCCGTCGGCCGCGAAGGCGCACTGGGAGCTCGACCTCTCGGGTGGGGTGGCGTTCGTGGTGGGCGAGGAGCACGCCGGTCTCGATGCCGCCTGGCTGGAGACGGCCGACGCGTGCGTGCGCATCCCCATGCGGCCCGGCGTGGCGGACAGCTTGAACGCGTCCGTGGCGGGGGCCGTGGTGCTCTACGAGGCCTTGCGCCAGCGGTCCGCGGCGACCGCGGCCGCGCCAGGACCCGACCGGGCCGGATAGCGCCGGCAGCCGACGGGGCGCGTCCGAGGCCTCGGCACCGCCGCCCGCCGGTCTGCTGCGCGGGTCGGCCGTGCCCGCTGGGTCAGGACGCCGCTTGCGCGCCCTGAGCCAGCAGTTCGCGCACGGTGGCGCGCAGGTCTTTGCCCGTCAACGGCTTGTACACCACGCGGTCGGCGTGCACCAGGCGCGCCTCCTCGCGGGTCTGATCGTCGCGCAGCGCGGTCAGGATGATGACGGGCACGTCCTTCAGTCGCGCGACGCGCTTCATGCGGTGGCACACCTCGAGCCCGCCCACGTGCGGCATGAGCACGTCGAGGATGGCGAGATCGGGCGTGTTGTCCTTGAGGTACTCGAGCGCTGCTCGTCCGTCCTCGACGGCGTGGACGTCGTAGCCATCGACGGTCAGCAGCATCTCGAGGATGACCCGCTGCCCTTCGACGTCGTCGGCGACCAGGATCTTGGCTGGGCCGTCTGCGTTCGTCACGCCTCCGAGCCTACCGGACATGACGCGGTTGCGCCAGGGGAAGCCTAGAATGAGGTCGTGGGTGACAAAGGAGGGTGTCCATGATCAAGGAGTTCCGCGATTTCATCAGCCGCGGCAACGTGCTGGACCTAGCGGTCGCGGTGATCATCGGCGGCGCGTTCGGGGCCATCACCGCGTCGCTGGTGAACCAGGTGATCATGCCGGTGGTCGGGCTGCTCCTCGGTGGCGTCGACTTCTCCAACCTGGGCATCGTCCTCAAGGACCGCGCCATGTACCCGTCGGTCGCGGCCGCGGTCGAGGCGGGTGCGCCCGTGATCCAGTACGGCGCGTTCCTCAACACCATCATCAACTTCCTGATCATCGCGTTCGTGCTGTTCTTGATCATCAAGTCGTTCAACGAGATGAAGCGGCGCGCGACCAAGCCCGCCCCGGCGGCGCCTGCCGCCGCGCCCGAGCCGAGCGCCGAGGAGAAGCTGCTCCGAGAGATCCGCGACCTGCTCGCCAAGCGCTCCTGATCCGTCGACTTGACCGTCGGCTCCGCCGCGTCGTGAACCCCGGCGCGGCGGAGCCGCGGCGTGGCCCGACGACGTGACCCGCCGCCCCGCTCAGTACAGGATCATCAGTTCGAGTCGTGCCGGCCCGGCGCGGTAGACCGGCTCGGTCGCGACCAACCCCACCGTCACCGGTCCGGTGAGCCGCAGCAGCAGGTTGGTGAACATCTCCTCGGTCACCGGGCCGAAGTCCGGCAGCTGCCCCTCGTCCAGACCGGCGCGGCGCATCTTGCGCACGGCGTCGGCCTTGAGTTGGGCCAACACGGTGCGGATCTCGTCCTGGCTGGCCGGGAGTTCGGTGGTGCCGACGTGCAGCTGGCTGCTCACGATCAGCTGGCCCCGGCGGAACAGCTCGGTGTTCTCGATCGCTTCGACCAGTACGTCGATCGTCGAACTGATCTGGTTGCTGGGCGAGATCAACCGCACCAGGTCGGACTCCGGCGTCTGGCTGATGACGTCCACCAAGACGTTGAACTGCTCGGTGGTGACACGGATGCGCTCCACCCCGCGGCGCGCGACGAAGGCGGTCGCGTCGGAGATGAACGACGCCAGCTCCTCGCGCACCGCCGCCGGCTCCTGGGCGTAGATGGCGCCCGAGTAGATCAACTGGTCCTTGACGAAGTACACCTCGCCGCCCTCGAAGCGACCGTACTGCTGCTGCAGGTCCGAGAGCTCGCGCGCCTGGCCCTCGACCTCGGCACGCAGCTCGTCGACGGTGCCTTGCAGCGTCTGCACCGTCTCGTTGCGTTGGCGGATCTCGTCCTCGAGGCGGTCGTTCACTTCCGACAACGAGCGGCTCTGCTGCTGGATGCGTGCGTTGTCGTCGGCCAGCGCCTGGTTGCGGTCGAGCAGCGCCTGGTTCTGCTCGCGTAGCGTCTGGGCTTGCGCCCTGAGCTCCGCGGCGCTCGCTTCGAGGTCGCGGACCTCCGCGTTGAGCGAGGCGAGGCGCTCGGCCAGGTCGGCGCTCGCCTGCTGCGCAGCGTCCCGGTCCTGCAACGCGGCGTCGCGTTCGGTCACGGCCTCGTCGCGCGCGGCGAACGCTTCTTCGCGCGCCGCCTCGGCCTGGGTGCGTGCCTCCTCGGCCAGTCGCTGGTCCTCCTGTGCCGTGAGCACCTGCGCCTCGGCCGCGGCCAAGCGGATCTCGACGTCGACCAGGTCGTCTTGCAACGCGGCCAGGCGGACGTTGGCAGCGTCCAGTTGGCTGCGGGCGTCGGCGATCTCCTGCTCGAGTCTGGCCGCCTCGGTCTGCGCCTCTTCTGCGGCCGCGCGCGCCGTGTCCGCCTCCGTCCGTGCCGCGTCCCGGTCGGCACGGGCCTGATCGGCTGCCGCCATCGCAGCGTCGAGCTCCTCCTGGGTCGTGACCAGCCGCGCCTCGGCCGCGGCCACCTCGGCCTCGGCCGTCTGCACCTCCTGCACCGCGGCCGCGACCTGCTCCGCCAGGTCGTCGCGTTGCGCCAACAGGTCGTCGCGCTCCTGCTGCGCCGCATCGCGCGCCTGGAGCGCCTGATCGCGCTGGCC
>CAZACZ010000139.1:0-3418 GCA_964483695.1 uncultured bacterium
GTGAGAAGACCGACGGTCGGATGAAGAGGGCGCAAGGGACGAACATCCCTTGGAAGGTATACCTGACATGTGGCTAAGATGACCCGACACCCCGGATCGGCACGAGCCGGCACGCCCGAGCGCGCCGCTCCTGGGAGAGCGGCCTGGGCACATCTCATTTGCCGTGCCGTGGGCCTCGCAGGCGCCTTCCGGCGCCGGAAACGGGTACCGCATGCGCCACTGCCTGAAGCGTCTCGCCCTCGTGGCCGTCGCCGCCGCCGCCACCCTGACCCTCGTCTTCGCGCAAGGTGCGCCCGGTGAAGCGGCCTCCACCGACCTCACGCTGGCCGCCGGGGCGGGCTACAAGAAGCCCGTCCTCGACCTCATCGCGCGCTTCGGGGAGAGCTGGGACGGCGAGGTGAACGGGTCGTTCGGCAACATGCAACAGGTGATCGCGTTGGCCGAGGCGTCGCCCGAGGTGGCGCTCATCATCGGCGACCAGCGCTACCTGAGCGGCTCGGCGCTGTTCACCGAGTTCCACCCGGTGGGCGTCGGCCTGCTGGTCGTCGCATGGCCCAAGGGCTCCCCGGCCATCGACGCCGACACCGACCTGCTCGACGCCGACGTGGAACGCATCGCGCTACCGGACGCGAAGATGGCGATCTACGGCATCGCCGCCACCGAGTGGCTGCAGGATCGGGGGTACGAGGAGACGCTCGCCCCGAAGCTCATCTACGCCGCTACCGTGCCCCAAGTGAGCGCGTACCTCATCGCCGGGGAAGTGGACGTGGGCTTCATCAACCTGACCGACGCCATCGGCATCCAGGCCGACATCGGCGGCTACCGCCTGCTCGAAGACGGCTACGCTCCCATCGCCATCGTGGCCGCCGTCGTCGACGGGCACGAGACCGACCCGGCGGTGCTGGCGTTCCTGGCGTTCCTCGGCACGCCCGAGGCGCACGCGATCCTCGAAGCCTACGGCCTGTGACGTGCTGAGGCCGACGCCATGGGCCACTGCGACCTCCACCCCCTCGGCATCAGCCTGCGCGTGATGGGGGCGAGCGCGTTGGTCCTGATAGGCATCGGCCTGCCGCTGGCGTGGGCACTCGGCCACGGGCGCTGGCGTGGACGGAGGCTCCTGGAGATCGTCGTGAGCCTACCGCTGGTGTTCCCACCCGTGGCCATCGGGTTCTTCCTGCTTCTGCTGCTCGGCCGCCGAGGATGGCTGAACGCCCTCCTGCCCGCTGCGCTCCACATCGATCTGGTGTTCTCGTTCGCAGCGTTGGTGCTTGCCAGCACCATCGCCGGCCTGCCGCTGATGGTGCGGCCGATCGAGGCGGCGCTGAGCGGCGCCACCCGCGAACAGACCGAAGCCGCCATGGCGCTCGGGAAGTCGCGTTGGGAGACGCTGCTGCACGTGACGCTTCCCGGCATCTCGGGCGCGCTCGCGGCGGGCCTGACGCTCGGGCTGGGCCGCGGCCTGGGCGAGGTGGGGATGAGCCTGATGCTGGGCGGGAACCTGATCGGGCGCACCGACACGCTCTCGCTCGCGATCTACAACGGCGTGCTGGAGGGGGACTTCGCCTGCGCGCGCCATCACTCGCTGGTGCTGGCAGGCGTGGCCGTTGCCTTGTTCTTCGTCGTGCAGCAACTCGAGCGCCGCCCCCAAGGAGGCTGACGAGGTGGTCTTCTTCCATACGCGGGACATCGAGGCGTGGATCGAGGAGGACGCTCCGTCCATCGACCTCACCACCGAACTCCTGGGCATCGCCAGCATCCCTGCCGTGTTACGCGTTCGCCCACGCGAAGCCGTGCGGGTGGCGCTGACGGAGGAGGCCGCGCGCATCTTCGAGGTGTTGCGCGCCGACGTCACCCACGTGCTGCCTAGCGGCAGCGACGCCGAGCCGGGCACGCTGCTGCTGGAGGCGCGCGGAGACGCGGGCGCGCTGCACCGCGGCTGGAAGGTCGCGATGAACCTGCTCGAGCACGGATGTGGGGTCGCTACCCGCACCGCCGCCTTCGTGGAGCGGGCGCGTGTCGTCTCCGACGTTCCCATCCTGGCCACCCGCAAGCACTGGCCGGGGATCAAGAAGCCGCTCGTCAAGGCCGTGGTGGCCGGCGGTGGCCACCCGCACCGGCTCGGGCTCTCGGAGACGGTGCTGATCTTCGAGAACCACGTTCGCCTGCTGGGCGGCCGCGCAGCGCTTGCGACGGCGATCGGCCGCATCCGGGCGGCCGCGTGCGAGAAGAAGATCGGCGTCGAGTGCCACGACCGCGTCCAGGCAAACGACGCCATCGCGGCCGGCGCGGACATGGTGCAGTTCGACAAGGTGCCCGCGGTGGCCCTGGCGGAGATGTGCGCAGAGCTCAAGCGGGCGCATCCCGGCGTGACGCTTCTGGCGGCGGGCGGGATCGACCTCGGCGACGTCGCAGCGTACGCCGCCTCGGGCGTCGACGGCATCGTGCTCAGCTCCGTCTACGCCGCCAAACCGTCCGACCTCAGCGTGACGATCGAGGCGGCATGACCCGGCGCCGACCGACCACCCGCGTGCCAGGGCCGCAGCCGCGAGCGGAGACGCTGCGCTTCGACCTCGCTGGCGAGTTGCAGACCGCGCTCGGCCCGCGGCGCCTGAGCTTCGAAGGCAGCGTCGGCGCAGGCGAGATCGTGGTGCTGAGCGGCGAGTCGGGAAGCGGCAAGACGTCGCTCCTGCGAGCGCTGGCCGGCCTTCCCGCCCAGCTCGAGGGCGGCGTGAGGTGGGGAGCGGAGGAGTGGTCGGACGCGGCCGGGCGTGTGCTCGTGCCACCGAGCGCGCGCGGCCTCGGGGTGCTGTTCCAGCAGTACGCCCTGTTCCGCCACATGAGTTGTCGCCGGCAGCTCGCGTTCGTCGCCGAAGACGAGGCGCTGGTCGAGACCTTCCTGCAGCGGGCCGGGCTCGAGCGCCTGGCGCACGTGCACCCCGCTCGACTCTCCGGTGGGCAACAGCAACGGCTGGCGCTGGCGCGTGCGCTCATCCGGCGCCCTCGGCTGGTGCTGCTCGACGAGCCCGTGAGCGCCCTGGACGGTCCGATGCGGTTGCGCATGTTGGCCTGGATCGCCGAGTTGCACCGTGCCTGGGGCTTCTCGGCGCTGGTGATCAGTCACGAACCCGAAGCGTGGGTCGGCCTGGCCACCAGGCATTGGGCCATCGAGGACGGCCGGCTCGCGACCGTGCCGCTTCGGAACGGGCACGGCGAGGCGGCCGAAGGCGTGCCGCCGGGCGGCTGGTACGGCGATAGCAAGGTGGCGGCGGATCGTGCAGCGGCCGAGACCGGGTGCCGGGCATGACGCCTAGCCGCGTCCGGGGGCGCGCGAGGCCGGTGGTACCATGGCGAACCGGACGGCCATGAGCACGATCGCGAACCAGGTCCGCAGGTGGCGCACCGCCGCCGGCCTCACCCA
>CAZACZ010000140.1:0-3385 GCA_964483695.1 uncultured bacterium
CCGCTCGACGGCCCCCCGCCGCCGCTCAATCCAGTTCCACCTCGAGCTCGCCTTTCACGTTGCCGAGCACGACCACGTCGTCGGAGTCGAGGTAGTAGAGCAGGCGGTTGCCTTCGATGACGTCGGTGCCTTTGGTGCTGCGCGCCGGCGCGCCGGTGAGCAGGGCGGTGCCTGCTTCCTCGTCGAGGTCGAGGGTGTCGCCGGTGGTGGTGCGCTCGTCGGACGTCACCCGCACGTTGCCGCTGAGCGTGGCGCGCTGCTCGCCGACCGCGAAGCGCATGCTCTCGGCGTCGGCGACGATCTCGCCGCCTTGCGACGCGCCGTCTTGCGCGGCGCGCACCAGGTGCACGGGGCCGTCGAAGGTGCCGACGTCCTCGTCGCGGTCGAGGAAGAAGCGCGCGCCGGTGACGGTGGTGCGGCCCTGCACCAACTGCACGGCCGGCGCCTCTGCCGGGGTGATCTCCTGCGGGCACCCGGGGCGGTCGAAGGTGACGGCGGCGTCTTGCAACTCGAGCGTCTCCTGGCCCTCGCCCTCGGCCGCGCCCTCGGGCGTGCGGATGATCGCCAGGTGCGAGGTCAGCAGCGAGTCGCCTACTTGCGTCTCCACCAGCCCCGGGGCGGGTCCGTAGACCACCGTGAAGCGCATCCCTTCCTCGCAGTTGCGGTTGTTGCCGATGGTGCGGGCGCCCTCGGAGGCGAGCGCGCGGTTGGTGATGACGAGCTCGGTGTCGTCGCGCTTCAGGGTGAAGGTGGTGGCGGTCTGCGCGAACACCACCGAGGCGGCGACGGCCGCGACCAGCGTCCAAGCTGGCCGGGCGCGGTTCACTCCGTGCCGGCTCCTTCGGCGGCTTCGCCGGCCAACGCGAACGCGTTCACGTCGAAGGCGCTCGGCACCGACGCGTCGATCGCCTCGAAGAAGTCGTACTCGACGTCCTGCTTGATGCGGTCGGTGACCAAGGTGGCGCCGGTGTCGGCGTCCTGAGCGCGGGCGGGGGCGCCCTCGGTGCCGATCACCTCGGCGATGCCGGTGTCGTCGTCGAAGAACACCACCGCGCCGGTGGAGGTGATGCTGCCGTCGACGACAGTGACGTTGCCGCGGGCGTAGAGCTTCTTCTCGTCCGTCAGCACGCGGATCTCGTCGGCGGTGATGACCATGGTGGTGCCGTCGTCCTCGGTGCGAGTGATGGTGGCTTGGCCGCCTTCGCTGGTGAGGACGCCTAGACTGCGCGCCTCCTCGTACACCAGCGTGCCCGACTCGGCCGCCTGGTTGCCGTTGACCAGCCGCACGTCGCCGCTCGAGGTGGAGCGGTCGGTGTCGACGTCGAACGCGACCTCGTTGGCTCGGATGCTGACGGGGTCGCCGCCCTCCGTCTCGGGCGCCACGGTGATGGCGGCGGGGCCCTGCAGCACGCCAAGGCCGGTTGCCTCGCTGTAGACGAGCGCCGGCCCGGTGGCCTCGAGGCGGCCGCGCTCGACCTGCACGCCGTGCTGGAAGCTGGCGGTGCGCTCGCCGCCGCGGGCGATGGAGGTGCCTTCCGGCGCGCTGAGCTCGGCGTAGCTGCCCAGGATGGTCAGGGTGGAGACGGTGGCGCGGATGCCGAACGGGTCAGGGTGCTCGTAGATGATCGGGCCGGACCGGAGGTTGCCGCGTTGGGTGCCGCCGCTGCCGTCGATGGTGATGATGCGGCGCTCGGGGTCGGGCGCATCGGTGGCGGGCGCCTCGGCGGCCTCGCTGGGCGTGCCGGCGGGTGTGCCGGCGGGCGCCTCCGCCGGCGGCGTGTCCTGCGCCCAACCCAGACCGGGGGCCACGACCAGCGTTAGCGCCGAGGCGAGCAGCAGCGCCGCGCGACGTGAGGAGCGGCGCCTCGGCAGGGCAAACTTCCAAGGAACGAACGGACGGTGCGGCATTCAGGGCTCCCTGTCGGGCGAATCGACGACGAACTGGGCGTAGCCGACGGTTCCGGCGCCACCTGCTTGGAAGTCGGTGAAGTCGAAGCTGATACGCATGTCCTCGAACACGCTCTCGCCGAGGTCCGGGCCGGACATGGTGGCGCGCGGCACCTCGAAGCGCCCCTCGCGCTGGTCGATGAGCACCAACCGGTCGCCTTTGGCGCGCATGTCGAGGTCGATCTCGTCTTCCACCAGGTGCGCCAGCATCGCGTCGCCGCGGAGGTTGTCGTCGCGGTCGATGACGACGCGCTCGGAGGCGAGGGTGAAGTCGGTCGCCCCGTCCACCGTTCGGCGACCGTCCTCGATCGTCAGCAACGTGGCTTCCTGGCGTTCCGGGTCGTACTCGACGGTCGGGGCGGTGAACTGCCAGACCGCCTCGGGATCGGCCTGCGGGTAGAGCGTGACATGCGCGTCGGTGAGCACGATGGACGAACCCGGCACCGGCACGCGCGTGTCGGGCAGAAGCGCCACCACCGCCAGCAGCCCCACCACGGCGAGCAGGACCAGCAGCGCGATGCGAGGCATGGCCCGAATCTACCAGCAGGGTGCGCTGAGAAGCGTGACAGTCGGGTTCAGCGGGCGTTCAGGAAGGGGTCGGACGGGGCGCGACCACGGCGGCTGCACGGGGCGCGACCACGGCGGCCGCGCGCGGCGCGAAGACCAGGACGCCCGACGTGCGTCAGTCGAAGCGGACTTCGACGACCTTGTACGTCGTGCCGCCGCCCGGCGCCGGCACGGTGTCGCCTGCGCGCTTGCCGAGCAGGCTCTGGCCCAACGGGGACTCGTCCGAGACGCGGTTCTCGAAGATGTCGGCTTCGTGCGTGCCGACCAAGTGGAACACCTCGTGGGTGCCGTCCGGGTACTCGAGCTTGAGCGACGCGCCCAGTTGCGCGATGGCTTCCTGGCCCTCGGCCTGTTCGACCACCACGGCGCGGTGCACCAACTCCTCGAGGTCGGCGATGCGCGCCTCGTTCGCGCTCTGCAGCAGGCGCGCTTCGTCGTACGCGGCGCTCTCGCGCAGATCGCCGTCGGCCAGCGCGGAACCCATGTAGTCGGCCAACTGCTGGCGCTTCTCGTCCTTCAAGTAGCGCAGCTCTTCCTTGATCTTCTCCAGACCCTTCGCGGTCATCGGGATCGGTTGCTTGGACACGCTTCACCTCGCTCTCGCCGGCGCCCGCCGGGGGGCTGCGGCGCCATCCATCAGGCCCGGATTATACGCTCGGCGTCCGGCGCTGGCGGGGAAGGACGGGGCACCATCATGGCGTCCGACCGCCACGGTGAGCGCGACACCTCGGGCAGACGCCGCCGGCTCGTAGGCTACGTCCGCGGTGTGATGGCGACGGGTCGCCCCGGCGACGGCCGACCCTCGACCGGCCGAACGCGCGGCGCTGCGCCCGCTCGCGCAGTAGCATGCGACCGGCATGAAGGAACCTTC
>CAZACZ010000141.1:0-3308 GCA_964483695.1 uncultured bacterium
GAGGCGCTCGGCAACGCGCATCGCCAAGCGTGTCTTCCCCACGCCGCCCATCCCGAAGATCGTCACGAGGCGCACCGTCGGGTCCGCGAGGCGCTCCTCGAGCGTGCGCAGCTCCGTTCGCCTACCGATGAACGCGGTCGACTTGTGAAGCGAGGTGCGGCCGGTGCGAACCGGCGTGGTGCCATGAGTTCGCGCCCGCTCCACCTCCAGCCCGTAGCTCTCGGCCAACGCTCGCAGCCCCGCGGCCTCCGGCATCGCGAGCCGCTCTAGGACCGGCAGCGCGCTCGCCAACTCGTCCGGCTCGAGTTCGGGGGCGCCCGGGAGCGTCACCGCGAACGTCGCCAACCGCCTTGCGTCGTCCAGCCGCTGCTCCGCGATCGCCGCCCGGGCCCGGTGGATGGCGGATGACCGCACTCGCCGCGCGATCGCTTCGCGGTTGGTGAACAGCCACTCCTCGAGCTCGAGGCCTAGGTCGACATCCAGACCGTCGAGGAACGGACCCTGGTACGCCTGCAGGACCGCCTCGTAGCGGTAGGCGTCGAAGTCGCGCAGCAGCGTGGTGGCGTCGCAGTCCACGGTGCTGGCGACGCGGTCGTCGCCCAACAGCGCGACAGCATCGATCCTGCGTAGGTGACGAAGCGCGGTGGAGAGGCTGTCGCGCGCGTCCAAGGCGTCGTGGAAGAAGGTGTCGGCGAGCTCGCGACGCGTCGTCGCACCGTTCATCGTCAGGTACGCCAACATCAGAAGCGGCTTGGGACGCGTCAGGGTCGAACCCTCGAGCGCCAGGCCGCCGAGCGTCCTGAGCTTCACGTACGAGCATGGTAGCAACCGGCACGTCGCGCCCTTCTGCAGGGGGCACAGCAGCGGTGCATGGTCCCGTGCCGTGCCAGCCTGGCGGCACCGCGGTTGCAGCGCCCTTCTTCGAGAGCGTCACGAACGGTACGATCGTGCGCGCTAGCCTGGGGCATGCCGCAGACTCCCGAACGCTTCGATCGCCGACTGGACCTCGACGTCTCGTTGCCGTACTTGCTCTACTTGCCGGACGGTCACGCCGAGCGCGACGACTGGCCGCTCGTCGTGTTCCTGCACGGCGCCGGGGAGCGGGGGAGCGACGTGACGCTGGTGCGCAAGCACGCCCTCCCGCGGTTGCTGCACGAGGGGCTGGCCTACCCGGCGGTGGTGGTCTCGCCGCAGTGCCCGGAGGGCGAGGTATGGGTGCAGCACCAACCGGCGCTGCTCGCGCTCATTGACGAGGTCGTCGCGCGCCACCGCGTCGACAGCGGCCGCATCGTCTTGACCGGCTTGAGCATGGGCGGCGCCGGCGTGTGCTACCTCGCGGCATCGAACCCGGAGCGGTTCGCCGCGGTGGCGCCGGTGTGCGGCCCTGGCACGGCGTTCGCGGTCACGCCTGCCATGGCTCGGCTGCCTCTGTGGGCGTTCCATGGCGACGCCGATGACGTGGTCCCCGTGCAGGACTCACGAGACCTGGTGGCTCGCGTGCGCGCGCTCGGCGGCGACGCGCGCCTAACGGTGTTCCAGGGGGTCGGGCACGACTCGTGGGATCGCGCGTACGCCGATCCCGAGTTCCGCACGTGGCTGGTCACGCAGCGACGCGCCACCGCATGACGCACCTGCCCCAAACGAAGGGCGTCTAGGCGGCGCCTCGGCCTCGCCCACCCATCGCTTCGAACGCCTCGTTGATCTCGCGCATGCGGGCCTCGGCGATGGCCCGGAACTCCGGGGCGAGGCTGGCGACGCGGTCCGGGTGGTACTGCTTGACCAGGGTCAGGTACGCCTCGCGCACGGTGCGTGCGTCGGCGCCTGGCGCCACCCCGAGCACCTCGTGAGGGGGGCGGCGGCGCATGTTGCCGCCCGTCGCGGACGCTCCGCGGGCGCCGGCTCCGCCGCCCGACGCGTGCCCGCCGGTACCGGTACTGGCGCTATGGCCCTGGCCGCGGGCGCGTCCGCCGGGCTGCGTTCCGCGCCGGTCCCGCACCGTAGCCAACCACGTCCCGAAGGCGTACAGCAGCAGCAGCAGCCACGCGAAGCGGTTGCGCGTCCCGATCGCCAGGCCCAGCAGGATCGACCCGGTGAGCCACTCCAGCCAGCCCGGTCCGCGCTTGGTCACTGCCCAGTGAGGTCGAGGAACGGGATCGTCCCGCCAGGCACCATGGTGCTCGGCAGCACGCCGTCCCAGCGCTCCGCCGTCACCAGGCGGATGAGTTCGGGGTTGTCGCGTAGCGCCTCGCCGCGGGCGCGGATGGCGCTGGCCTCGGCGTCGCCCGCGAGGCGCGTGGCCTCGGCCTGCGCCTTGGCTTCCGCCACGCGCGCGTCGGCGGCGCCTTGCGCCTGCGTGACCACGATCTGCGCCTGGATGCGCTGCTGCTCGAGCTCTTGCGCGCGGCGCTGGACCTCGACCTCGGCCATCATCCTGGCCTCGACCGACTGCTCGTACGCCGCGCTGAAGGCGATGTCTTCGACCTGGATGCTCTCGATCACCACGATGGCGGGGTCCATGACCGCGATGATGGCGTCCGAGATCTGCTGGTTGAGGGTGGCGCGCTGCTGGATCGCTTCGACGGCGTTGAACTGGCCGAACACCGTCTTGGTGAGCTCGTTCACGCGGCGGTCGATGAGACGCGTCAGCAAGCCTTCCTCGCTGCCGTATTGCGCGTAGAGCAGGTCGACTTCCTCGGGCACGATGCGGTACGTCACCGAGAGGCGCAGCTCGGCCAACTGCTGGTCGCGCGAGTACGCCTCCATGCGGTCGTAGACCTTCGAGTTGGTCTGGACGCTGATCCTCACCACCCGGTCGAGCAGCGGCACCTTCAAGCCGAGGCCGGGCTGGGCGATGCGCGCCACGGCGCCGGTGCGCAGTACCACACCGCGGTAGCCCTGGTCGACGGTGAAGAAGCTCCCGAACAAGACGGCGGCGACGAGGAGGACGAGGACGGCGATGGTCAACAAGCGAGCGTTGCTCACGGATGGCACCTCGGGGCTCGGAGATGGGTGAAGCGAGGAGGACGCGGAGTCGGACGTGCCCTCAGATTACCGGCCCGGCGGGCGGGCGAAGCGGCGAGGCGCACCGCCGCGCGTCGCATCGTGGCTGCGAACCGTGTCCGCGCACCGTGTCTCCGTGGGGCGGTCGTCGGTAGGGTGCTCGTGGGGCACGATGAACCGGCGAAGAAGAGCACGTGGATCGACCGCTTCGGTTCCCGACGACATCGTCGCGGATCGGCATGTACCCATCCGTAGGGCACGGCGCGGGTTGGTGCGGCGCGGGTTGGTGCGGCTCGGCCCAGTGCGGC
>CAZACZ010000142.1:0-3229 GCA_964483695.1 uncultured bacterium
CGCCCCCTTCCCTGGTGGCTGATCCTCCTGGCGCTGGTGGCGCTGAACTACTTCGTCGCGAACCGCATCATGACCGGCGCCGAGGTCACGGAGGTGCCCTACAGCGTGTTCCGAGAGCAGATCGAGGCCAACAACGTGGCCTGGGTCTGCTCCTGCGGTGACGTGGTGAACGGCGAGTTCCGTACCCCCGTGACGTACCCGAGCGCGCCCGCCACCGACCTGTGGACCGACGCGCCCATCGCGCAGGTCGAGGTGACGCGCTTCCGGACCACGCTGCCGGCGTTCCTCGACCCGGGCTTCGAGGCGTTCCTGCGCGACCACGGTGTCGAGATCGCGTCGGAGCCGATCGGGGGCCAGCGCAACACGCTCGTCACGCTGCTCTTCTCGTTCGGGCCGGCCGCGTTGATGATCGTCCTGGTCATCGTCCTTAGCCGGCGCATGGCGTCCGGCGCGGCGGGGGGCCTCGGCGGCGCGTTCGGCATGGGCCAGGCCAAGGCCCGGCGCTACGACGAGTCTGCTGCACGCGTCACCTTCGACGACGTGGCGGGTATCGACGAAGCGAAGCACGAGCTGGCCGAGATCGTCGACTTCCTGAAGAGCCCGCAGAAGTACACCCGCCTGGGCGGCACGGCGCCCAAGGGCGTCTTGCTGGTGGGGTCGCCCGGCACCGGCAAGACGTTGCTGGCCAAGGCCGTGGCGGGCGAGGCGGGTGTGCCGTTCTTCAGCATGAACGCCTCGGAGTTCGTGGAGATGATCGTGGGGGTGGGCGCCAGCCGCGTGCGCGACCTGTTCGACCAGGCCCGCAAGGCGGCTCCGGCGATCATCTTCATCGACGAGCTCGACGCCATCGGCCGCTCGCGCGGGCGCATCTCGTTCGGCGGCAGCAGCGAGCAAGAACAGACCCTCAACCAGATCCTCACCGAGATGGACGGCTTCAGCACCCAGGAGGGCGTCATCGTGCTGGCCGCCACCAACCGGCCCGACGTGCTGGATCCTGCCCTGCTTCGCGCGGGGCGCTTCGACCGTCACGTCACCGTGCAGCCGCCCGACAAGGCCGGCCGCACCAAGATCCTCGAGGTCCACAGCCGCGGCGTGCCGTTGGCGCAGGACGTCGACCTGGGCGCCGTCGCCGGCCTGACACCGGGTCTGGTGGGCGCCGACCTACGCAACCTGGTGAACGAGGCCGCCATCCTCGCAGCGTCCCGCAACGAGGACGCCGTCCGCCAACGCGACTTCGAGGACGCGCTCGAGAAGATCACCCTCGGACCCGAACGGAAGCTGCTGCTCAACCCGAAGGACCGCGAGCGGGTGGCGTACCACGAAGCCGGACACGCCATCCTCGGCATCGTCGTACCCGGCGCAGACCCCGTGGCCCGCGTGACCATCACGCCACGCGGCAGAGCGCTCGGCGTCACCTACCAACGCCCCACCGAGGACCGCTACAACTACCCCGAGGCGTACCTGCGCGGACGCATCGTCGGCGCGTTGGGCGGTCGGGCGGCGGAAGAGGTGATCTACGGCGATCGCACCACCGGCGCCGAGAACGACCTGCAGCAGGCCACCAAGATGGCGTCCGGCATGGTGACGCGCTGGGGAATGAGCGAGGCGCTCGGCCCGGTGGCGCTGTCGTCGGCGGACGAAGGGTTCCTCGGCGAGGGCGGCGGCGCGCCGGAGGCGAAGCCGTACAGCGAGGCCACCGCGGCCCTCATCGACCGGGAGATCCGCGCCATCCTCGACGCCAGCTACGAGTCCGCCAAGGACCTGCTGCGGCGCTACCGCCCCGCGCTGGACGCGCTGGCGCTGGCGCTGCAGGAGCGCGAGTCGCTCGACGAGCGCGAGGTGCTGGAGGTGACCGGGCTCACGCCCCACGCCGATCACGCGTGAACGTGTCCCCGTAGGCGCACCACGGGCCGTGGATGTCGTATGGTGCTTGTCGCTATCCGCTTCGCTGGAGGTTCGTCTCCTGGCTGGTGGTTGGCCAGGAAGGAACCCCACGCATGCAAACCCAAACTTCGTTCGAGGCGTTCGGGCTCGACCCGCGCGTCGCCGCCGGCGTGCGCGCCGCCGGATACGAGAAGCCCACCCCCATCCAGCAGTTGACGATCGCCGAGGCCATGGCCGGGCGCCACGTCCTCGGGCTGGCACAGACCGGTACCGGCAAGACCGCCGCGTTCGCGCTGCCGATCCTCCATCGCTTGCTGGCAGGGGCGACCGACGAGCGCCGCCATCACGGCCGCGGCCCGCGCCGCACCGTTCGGACGCTGGTGATCGCGCCCACCCGTGAACTGGCGGAGCAGATCCACGACGAGTTCACGCGCCTCGGCCAGCACACCGGCCTGCGCAGCGCCACCGTCTACGGCGGCGTCGGCTTCCAGCCGCAGATCGACGCCCTGAAGGGCCGCGCCGACATCATCGTGGCGTGCCCGGGTCGTCTGCTGGATCACATCCAGCGCGGCAACGCCGACTTGAGCCACGTCGAGACGCTGGTGCTCGACGAGGCGGACCACATGTTCGACATGGGCTTCCTGCCGCCGGTGCGCGCCATCTTGCGCCAGGTGCCGGCCGACGCGCAGCGCCTGTTGTTCTCGGCCACCATGCCTGCCGAGGTGCGGTACCTCGCCGACGACCTCCTCACCGACCCGCTGACGGTCGAGATCACCCGCCAGGCACCGGCCGAGACCATCGACCACGCGCTCATCGCCATCGACGAGAAGCACAAGACCGAGTTGCTGCTGCACATGCTTCGCACGCAGGACCTCCGCTCGACGCTGGTGTTCACCCGCACCAAGCACCGCGCCAAGAAGCTGGCTCGCACGCTCGACGACGCCAACGTCTTCGCCGCCGAGATCCAGGGCAACCTCTCGCAGCGCCGCCGCCAGGAGGCGCTCGACGGTTTCAAGGACGGTCGGTACCACGTGCTGGTGGCCACCGACATCGCCGCGCGCGGCATCGACGTGGCGCGCGTGACGCACGTCATCAACTACGACTTCCCCGACACGCCCGAGGCGTACACCCACCGCATCGGCCGCACCGGCCGCGCCGAGCGTACCGGCGAAGCGCTCACCTTCGTCACGCCGAACGACTTCGACAACGTGCGGGCGCTCGAACGCAAGCTCGGCATGCGCGTGGAGCGCCGGCGGTTCGATGGGTTCGCCGGCCCGGCCGACGCCCTCGACGCGCTCCGGCCCGGCGCCGACGGCGGCCGCACGGGCGGAACGGGCGGCGCTGG
>CAZACZ010000143.1:0-3223 GCA_964483695.1 uncultured bacterium
GTCCATGCGCGCCAACGCGATCATGGCGCCCGGCATGTTCTTGTCGCAGCCGCCCACCACCAACATGCCGTCGTGGCTCTGGCCACGACCGACGGTCTCGATGCTGTCGGCGATGACCTCGCGCGACACCAGGCTGCACTTCATCCCCTCGGTGCCCATGGAGATGCCGTCCGAGATGGTGATGGTGCCGAACACCTGGGGCATGCCACCGGCGGCGCGCACGGCGCCCTCTGCCGCCTCGGCCAGGCCCCCGAGCCCCGCGTTGCATGGGGTGATGGTGCTGTGGCCGTTGGCGATGCCGACGATCGGCTTGGCGAAATCGGCGTCCTCGAAGCCGACGGCCCGCAGCATGGCGCGGTTCGGCGCGCGCTGGTCGCCTCGCGTGACGACGGCACTGCGGCGGTTCAGCTCAGGGACGGGATCGGCATCGGGCATGGGTTCCTCCTGCGCGATTCTAACCCCGCCCGGCCGCCGGCCCAGGACCGGCTACGGGGACGGGAACGGCGGCGACGACGGCGTCCGTGAAGGCGCGCGTGCCGCGCGTGCCGCCGAGGTCGACGGTGGGATCGTCGGCCAGCGCCGTCTGCACGGCCGTCTCCAGCGCGTCCGCCGCCGCGGCCTGGTCGAGTCCGTGCCGCAGCATCATGGCCGCCGAGAGCATCGTGCCCACCGGGTTGGCTACGCCTTTGCCCGCGATGTCGGGGGCGCTGCCGTGCACCGGCTCGTACAGCCCTACGCGGCCCCCGAGGCTGGCGGACGGCAGGACGCCGAGCGAGCCGGGGATGACGGCGGCGAGGTCGGAGAGGATGTCGCCGAAGAGGTTGCCCATGACCAGCACGTCGAACGCGCGTGGGTCGCGGACGATCTGCATGGCGGCGTTGTCGACGTAGAGGTGGTCCAGTTCGACGTCCGGGTACTCGCTTCGGTGGACGCCGACGACCACGTCGCGCCAGAACTGCGAGACGTCGAGCACGTTCGACTTGTCCACGTTGGTCACGCGGTTCTTGCGCCTGCGAGCGGTCTCGAAGGCGACGCGAGCGACGCGTTCGACCTCGTACCGTTCGTACACCATCGTCGACACGCCACGGTCTCGTTCCACGAACGACGGCTTGCCGAAGTAGATGCCGCCGGTGAGCTCGCGCAGGATGACCAGGTCGGTGCCGGCCGCGCGTTCGGCGCGCAACGGCGAGAGCCGCTCGAGAGCGGGGAAGACCTTGACCGGCCGCAGGTTCGCGAACACGCCGAGGTGCCTGCGCAGCGCCAAGATGCCGCTCTCCACCCGCTTCTCGCGCGGCAGGCGGTTCCAGGGGTGGTCGCCCACCGGCCCGCCGGCCGATCCCATCAGCACCGCGTCGGCCGCCGCGGCGGCGTCCCGCGTGACCTGGGGCAGCGGTTCGCCATGGGTGTCGATGGCGCCGCCACCGAACGGCAGGCGTTCGAACGCGAAGCGAAGGCCGTACGCCGGCGCGAGCGCCTCGAGCACCTCGATGGTGGCCTCGATCACTTCCGGGCCGATGAAATCGCCCGGCAGCACGGCGATGCGGTAGCTCATGGAGTGCCTCCTTCGGGCAGCGAAGCGGCGTCCAGGCGGCCGCACGCGAGGAGCGTCACGCTCGATGGCCCAACGCTTGGGCCACGGCGCTCACCTGCTCGGAACCTTCCAGCAGCTCACCGATCGGATCCCAGTATCCGCTCAGCAACGCCTCACGGGCACTTGCGCCGATGTCCGCGGGGTACCGAGCATCTCCGACACGCACCTCCTGCGCGTCGACGTCGATGATCACCTCGAGCGTCGGGTCCTCGGTCACCCGCCGCGATACGTCGGCGCGATCTGCGGCGCCGACGCGCGCGCACACCAGCCCCAAGGTGGTGGCGTTGCCGAAGAAGATCTCGGCGAAGCTCCCCGCCACGATGCCTCGGAAGCCGGCGCGCTGGATCGCCTGCGGAGCGTGCTCGCGGCTCGAACCGCAGCCGAAGTTGTCGCCGGTGATCAGGATGGCGGCGCCCGCGTGACGGGGGTCGTCGATCGGGTGCCCCTTGCGGCGGCCGGCCTCGTCGAAGCGCTCGTCGTGGAACAGCGCCTTGCCGAGGCCGTCGAAGGTGACACACTTGAGGAAGCGCGCCGGGATGATGCGGTCGGTGTCGACGTCGTCGCCGGACACCACCACGCCACGGCCGCGCGCTTCGCGGATCTTCGCGAGGGCCATCACGCCACCGCCCTGGAGCTCGTGGCGCCGGCGGCGCCGCTACCGATGCCGCCCGGCGCGTCCGCGAACACCGAGCGGGCGTCGGCGATGGCGCCCGTCACGGCGGCGGCGGCCACCATCACCGGGCTCATCAGCACGGTGCGTCCGGTCGGCGAGCCCTGGCGCCCCTTGAAGTTGCGGTTCGACGACGAGGCGCACAGCTGGTCGCCCACCAGCTGGTCGGGGTTCATCGCGAGGCACATGCTGCAGCCTGCCTCGCGCCACTCGAAGCCTGCGTCGCGGAAGACCCGGTCGATGCCCAGGCGCTCGCACTCCTGCTTCACCAGCTGGGAGCCGGGCACGGCGATGGCATGGACGTCCGGGTGCACGCGGCGTCCGGCCAGCACCCGCGCCACCTCCACGAAGTCGGACACGCGCGCGTTGGTGCACGAACCGAAGAAGGCGACGTCGACCTTGGTGCCGGCGATGGGTGCGCCTGGCGTCAGCTTCATGTGCGCCAGCGCCTCGGCGACGGACGCCCGCTCCGCCTCGGGAACGCCCTCGACCGTCGGGACGTGCTCGTCCACGGCGACCGCCTGACCCGGGTTGATGCCCCAGGTCACGGTGGGTGGGATGTCGCGTGCGTCGATCCGCACCACGTCGTCGTAGGCGCATCCGGGATCCGACGCCAGCGCCTCCCACCGCGCCACCGCCTCCTGCCACGCGTCGCCCTTCGGCGCGTACGGTCGGCCCTCGAGGTAGGCGAAGGTGGTGGCGTCCGGGTTGACGTACCCGCAGCGGGCGCCCCCCTCGATGGACATGTTGCACACCGTCATGCGTTCCTCCATCGTCATGCGGTCGAAGACGTCGCCGGCGTACTCGTAGGCGTAGCCGATGCCGCCCTTGACGCCGAGGGTGCGGATCACGTGGAGGATCACGTCCTTGGCGTAGACGCCCGGGCCGAGGTCGCCGTTCACCTCGATGCGGCGCACCTTCGGTTTGGACATCGCGATGGTCTGCGTGGCCAGCACGTCGCG
>CAZACZ010000144.1:0-3115 GCA_964483695.1 uncultured bacterium
GTCGAGCTAGCGCCACCCCGAATGGGCATCGGGTGTCGTGGGGGCTGGGAGATCCGGGAGGTCGATACGGTGCGGTTGGTCCTGCAACTCACGTCCGCGTTGACCTTCCTGACGCTCACCGCGGTCGCGGCGCTCGGCGGATTGGCCTACCTGAAGTTCACCTCGTTCCTTGCCGACTCGGTGAGGGAACGGCTGGACGTCGTGCTGGCGACGTCCGCGCAGGACTTCGGCGCAGCCTTGGACTTGGGCCTGTCTCTTTCGGAGGTCGCCAACGGCTCGGCGATCCTGGAACGCGCGCTGAGCCACGACGCCAGCATCCGGTCGATCGTCGTGGCCGACCTGACGGGGATCGTCCTTCACGCGGCGGGTGAGGGCGTCGGCGAGCGGCTGGACGGTCCGGCTCTCGAGGCGATGGCGCTGGCGCGTGCAGGAGCGACGGGTGACCGATGGGGCATCGACGATGGCGTGCGCATCGGAAGCGGCGTCATCTTGACGGGCAGCTTCGGCCAGCCGACGGGAGCGATCTTCGCCGAGTATCCGACCACGGAGCTCGAGCGCGCCGCGACCGCGATGAGAAGGCGACTGCTAGCGGGCGGTGGGGTGGCAGCCGGGGTGTTGGGGGCGATGATCGTCGTCGTCGTGCTGCGGTTCCGACCGAGCCTGAAGGCGTTGCAGACCGCCGGAGCGGCGTCGCAGGCAGGTCGATGATCCGCGCGGCGATCGAACCGAGTTCGAATCGACGGGCCGAGGTGCTGTCGAGCCGGCTGGTCGTCTGGGTCTCGCTGGTCATCCTGATCGGGATGGTGGGGTTCGGCGTGTACGTGGTTCGTGCGTTCCAGGTGTCGCTGGCGCCCGAGCTCGACCGGCGGGCGGCGCTGATCGGAACCGCCGTTCGTGACGACATCGCCCGGGCCCTCTCGTTCGGGATCCCGGTCGAGCGGATGGTGGGCGTCGAGGCCTACCTCCGCTCCTACCTCGAGGCGTTCCCCGACCTCGAGTTCCTAGCGATCCGCGATGCCGACGGGGCGACCGTGTTCCTTGGTGGGGTCGAATCGAGTGCGGTGGACGCGGCGAGCGCAGCGTCCGTCGTGCACGCCTTCCCGGTCACGATGGACGACGGGCCGGCAGCGACCGTGGACGTGGGCGTCGACCGTGCCTTCGCGCGGTCTCGCCTGCGCGATGTCGCCCTCGACGTCCTGGTCATCCTCGTGGTGGCGATCGTGACGGTGTTCGAGTTGACGCTCGCGATCAGCCAGCGCATCGTCGCGCACCGCGCCGCGCGCGTGGCGTCCGATGGGACGGCCATCGAGGGCAGCGTGGGCAGCGTGGGCAGCGTGGGTGACATCCGACTGGCGCTCTTCCTGTTCGCGCTGGGCGAAGAGCTCAACAAGTCGTTCCTGCCGATGTACATCGGAGCCGCTCGGAACCCGTTCCCCTGGCTCGACGCCAACGTCGCCATCAGCCTCCCCATCGTCGCGTACGTCCTCACGCTGGCGATCGTCACACCGCTGGCCGGGCGGATGAGCGGGAGCGTCGGGCAGCGCGGCTTGTTCCTGATCGGGCTCGTGCCCGCCGCCCTGAGCCACCTCGGCATGTCGTTCGCAGACGACATCGTCACGATCGTCGGGTTGCGTGCGCTCACCGGGATCGGCTACGGCCTCGCGACCGTCGCGTGTCAGGAGTACTTGCTCGACCGGCTCGAAGTGGGCAAGCGCGCGCGCTCGGCGGGCGTGTTCGTTGCCGTCGTGATCGGTGGAACGTTCGCCGGCACGGCCCTTGGAGGGATCTTCGCCGACAAGTTGGGCTACCAGGCCGTGTTCTGGATCAGTGCGACGCTCGTGCTGGCGTCCGGGCTGCTGGCGCTCGGGATGATGCAGGGTGGCCTCGCGCGTTCGGGACGCGACGCCGCGACCTTCGCCTTCCGCGACATGCTGGCCGTGCTGAGGCGCCCGGCGCTACTCTCGCTGCTCGCTGGGGTGACCGTACCGATGAACGTCCTGATGGCGGCGTTCCTCTGGTACCTCGTACCGTTGACGATGTCCGACCTCGGCGCGAGCGCCTCGGTGATCGCGCGCACGCTGATGCTCTACTACCTCGTCATCTTGCTCGTCGGCCCCGCGGCAGGAGCGGCGGCCGATCGCGCGTTGGGCCGGCGACGCCTCGTCGGCCTCGCATCGCTGATCGCGGCAACGGCGCTCTTCTTGCCGGTGGCGATGCCGATGGCCGCGACCATCACGGCGGCCGTGCTCATCGTGGGGATGGGTCACGCCGCCGTTCGCGGTCCGCAGATCGCGCTGGCGCTGGACCTCGCGGAACAGGACGGCACCACGAAGGGGCGCGGCGCAGTGCTCGCCGCCATGCGTTCGCTCGAGCGGCTCGGGAGCCTGGTGGGGCTATTGGGAATCAGTGCCGTGGCGTCGCGCTACGGCTTCTTCACGGCGATGGGCGCCGTAGGCGTGCTGGCGACCGCTGCCGCCTTGGCGTACTTGGTGGCCTCGTCGGTGGAAGCGCGCGCCTCGGCGCGGCAGGTGTAAGGAGTGCGGAGGATGCACAGCGTCGTACGTTGGCTCCTGGTGGCCGGGGGCTCGTTCGCGAGTCTGGTTGGCGCGCAGTCGGCCTCGGACGAGGCGTTCGTCCCGCCGGACGGCTTGCGCGTCCTCATGGTCACCTGGCGCGGCTGCGAAGAGGCGTGCCGCGGCTTCCTGGACTACGTGGCGGGTTGGGACGCCGAAGTCTCGGTGATCATGCGCGACGCCGACACCGACGCGAGCCGCTTGGCGGAGTTCGTTGCCGAGGTCGACGAACTGCGGCCCGACCTGATGGTCACTTGGGGAACGTCGGTGACGCTGGGCATGATCGGCACGTTGGACGACGAGGAGGGGCCCTTCGTGACCGACGTGCCGACGGTGTTCATGATCGTCGCCGATCCCGTCGGAGCGAGGATCGTGGAGAGCTACCAGCGCTCGGGCCGCCGGTACGTGACCGGCACGCGCAACCGCGTGCCCGAGGAGACCCAGCTGCGGGTGATCTCCGAGTACCTGCCGGTCGAGCGCATCGGGTTGGTCTACAACGACAACGAGGTGAACGCGGTCTTGAACGCCGCCGAGATCCGGCG
>CAZACZ010000145.1:0-3055 GCA_964483695.1 uncultured bacterium
GCGTCGAGACGGGCGTGAGCCTCGACGTGCACGAGGAGCGTCGGCACGGCTGAGGTGCCGCCGACGCGGTGCGGTGGCACCGCCACCGCACCCCCGACGTAGCCCCGACGTAGCCCCGACGTAGCCCCTACTGCTTGCCAATCAGCCCTACCTGTGCCTAGAATCGTCCGGTCGAACCGTACAGGTACATCGCGACCCCGCCGCGGGGCCGCCACAGGCAGGCTTGGTGATGCCGCAGGTCGGAGGGTGACATGCCTGGATGGCGCGGTTGGCTCGATCGACGAATCGCAGCAGCGACGGTACTGCGCGGCCGAGCGGGTCTCGCCGCCGTCGCCCTCGTCCTGACGCTGGCGGCGTGCGGAGGCGGGCCACCGCCTACGCCCCCGACCGACTCCGCCGTCCTGCCCGAAACCACCAAGGTGCTGGACGACGCCACGCTGGCAAGCCTGACCGACGTCGGCATCGACGGTACCTTCCAGTTCTCGTCCAGCGGCCCGGTACTTCCCACCGTCGACGTCGGCGACGTCCTCATCGTGGGCACCAGCAGCCTCACGCCGATGGGCGCCTTGGTCCAGGTGGACGCCATCACCCCCGCCGGCAACGGCATGGTGCTGGCCACGCATCCAGCGGGCCTCACCGACGCCTTCGAGGAGCTGCACGTGAGCGCGAAGCGCAGCGTGAGCCCCGTCGGGGTCACCGCCCAGCAGGCCGGCGTGACGTTCCCCATCGACCTCTCCGCAAGCGACGCAGGCGGGAACGTCCAACTCACCGGCTCGCTCGGCATCGCACCGAGCCTCGACCTCAACCTCGACATCGATCTCGCGGCGTTCCAGTTGGACACCTTCACGCTCTCGTTCGGCGCCTCCGAGACGTTCCTGGCGAACCTCACGGGCAGCGGCAGCACCGCGTTCTCCAAGTCGGTGACGCTGGGTAGCATCCCCTTCACCCCGATCGTCATCACCGTGCCCACGCCGGTGGGCGCGGTACCGCTCGTGATCACGCCACGCGTGGTGCTCGAAGCGGGCATCGAGGGGAGCATCGAAGGGACGTTCACCGCCAGCGTCACCCAGGAAGCCAGCTTCGAGACCAGCATCGGCTACCAGAACGGCGCCTGGGGCGCTACTTCGGACAGCGACAGCGATTTCACCTTCGACCCGCCCAGTTACGCCGCGGCAGCCAGCGTCAAGGCCATGGCCGGTCCGCGCCTGGAGGCGTACCTCTACGGCGCGGCGGGCCCGTTCGCGTCGGCCGCGGCCTACATCGAGGCCAGCGCCGCCGTCGACGGCCCACCGCCTTGCGTGCGTGGCGTGCTCGACGCGGGCCTGACCGCCAAGGCGGGGATGAACTTCCTGACCGACTTCGAGACCACCCTCCTGAACGAAGCGTACGAACTCGACAGCTTCGACACGTGCACCCCGGGAGGCGGCGATCGACCGGCGGTGGGCTGGGCACGTAGCTACCGCCGCGTCGGTAGCGCCGGCGAGAACGCGCGCGCGCTGGTGCAGGTCTCCGACGGCACCTACCTCGTGGTCGGCGACAGCACCTTGGTGAACGGCATCACCGGCACGGGGGCGAGCGTCTGGGCGCTGCGCCTCGACGCGCTCGGCAACGTGATGTGGCAGAAGGCCTACGGCGGGTTCTTCGCCATCGGGAATGCCGTCGCGGCAGCGGAGGTGCCGGGGGGGTTCTTGCTGGCCACCAACCGCAGCGTCATGAAGGTCGACACCGGCGGGAACCCTCTGTGGGTGAATACCTACGAAGGAGTCGACATCGCGTCGATGACGACGGCCCAGGGCGGCGACGCCGTGCTGGCCGGCTACTACGGCTTGGATACGTTGGCGTGGGCGATGCGGATCGATACCGACGGCGACGTCGTGTGGTCACGCAGCTACGGGCCGACGCGCTTCCACCGCGTGCGCGCCACCTCCGACGGGGGCTTCGTTGCCATCGGCGTGACCCCATCGAATGCCAGTGACGTGCTGCTGGTCAAGCTGAACGCGAACGGCTCGGTTGCCTGGCATGCCATCTACGACGACCGCTACGACCCGACCGCCGGCACGGTCCCGAACGCCACCCTCGGTCCCGGCACCGACACCGGCATGGACGCCGTCGAGTTGCCGGGCGGCGGGTACCTGGTGGTGGCCGAGACTTACGGCGCCTTCCCCATCCCCGAACCGACGCAAGCGGGGCACTACGCCGCGTGGGTATTCGAGGTCGACGCCAACGGAGCGTTCGCGAGCGACACGACGTTGGTGCACCGAGTTGGCGCCGATGCCAACTACACCTCGGCCTTCGCCGCCGCCGTGAGGCCGAACGGCACCTCGTTGGTGCTCGGCCGCTACGCGCCCAGCGTGGGCGATCTGGTGACGAACGAGGACATCCTGATGATCCAGGGAAGCGCCTACTCGCGCTTGGGCGGGGGCGGCAACGACTCGGTGATGGGCGGCCTGCTGGGCGGCGGTGTCGGCGCCATGCCGGTAACCGTGACGTCCGACGGCGGCGTCATCGTGGCCGGAACGTCCGACTCCTTCGGCGCCGACGAAGAGGCGTGGGTGGTGAAACTGAGCCGCACGGGGTACCTTGCCTTCCCCTACCTCGTGAACACGTCGGGCGACTCCTACGAGAACGAGGACAGCGTTCGTTTCGACGGAAGCGGTGTCAGCACCGACGCACCGGTGGCCGTGGTCGCCAGAAGCACCGTGGTGGAAGTCACGCCGGTGGCGATGCAGGTACAGGCACCGTAGGGGCGTCGGCAGCGCTTCGGGAAGCGGCGCTGCGGGAAGCGGCGCTGCGGGAAGCGGCGCCCCGGCGCACGGAGGGCCGCCTCGCTACGGCTACACGGATCGAAGTAGCCCTACTCGTTCTCGAGGAGGTGTCCTCGAGAACGAGGACCCGATCCGGGCCCAAGGTCCGTCCCCCCATCCCCTAACAAGCAGGGGACGCAAGTCTCTATCCGTCCGCGCCTCCGGCCGCTACGGTCGAAGCATGCCGGAACCGGCGTCGGTCGTGCAGCAGGCCCTGCGTCGCTTGCTCGACACCGAGGGCCAGGTGCGCG
>CAZACZ010000146.1:0-2982 GCA_964483695.1 uncultured bacterium
ATATATATATAATGAATAGGTCAAGTTATTAAGAGCATAGGGCGAATGCCTTGGCACCAAGAGCCGATGAAGGACGGGATAAGCACCGAAATGCTTCGGGGAGTCGCAAATAGACTACGATCCGGAGGTATCCGAATGGGGAAACCCACTTGAGCAACCCTCAAGTATCATACACTAAATTCATAGGTGTATGAGGGAACACCAGGGGAACTGAAACATCTAAGTACCCTGAGGAAGAGAAAGAAAGTTCGATTTCCTAAGTAGCGGCGAGCGAACGGGAAAGAGCCCAAACCGGAGTAATCCGGGGTTGAGGACACAATAAAGGATTGAAGAGTTCATAGTCGAAGAGAACTGGGAAGTTCCACAACACAAGGTGATAGTCCTGTAGACGAAATGAAATCTTCACAGATTGTGCTCCAGAGTACCACGAGACACGAGAAATCTTGTGGGAAGCAGGGAGGACCACCTCCCAAGGCTAAATACTACTTGGTGACCGATAGAGAATAGTACCGTGAGGGAAAGGCGAAAAGAACCCCGGAAGGGGAGTGAAATAGAACCTGAAACCCTATGCTTACAAGCAGTGGAAGCACATTATTAGTGTGACCACGTACTTTTTGTAGAACGGGCCAGCGAGTTATGGTGTGCAGCAAGGTTAAGTACTTAAGGTACGAAGCCGTAGGGAAACCAAGTCTGAATAGGGCGAAATCAAGTTGTATGCCATAGACCCGAAACCGAGTGACCTATCCATGGGCAGAATGAAGTTGAAGTAAAATTCAATGGAGGTTCGAACCCGGTAGCGTTTAAAAGCTATGGGATGACCTGTGGATAGGGGTGAAAAGCCAATCGAACTCGGAGATAGCTGGTTCTCCTCGAAATAGCTTTAGGGCTAGCCTCGAAGAAGAGTGATATGGAGGTAGAGCACTGAATGGTCTAGGGGCGCTTAGCGTTACCAAAACCTATCAAACTCCGAATGCCATAATCATATACCTTCGGGAGTCAGACTGTGGGGGATAAGCTTCATAGTCAAAAGGGAAACAGCCCAGATCATCAGCTAAGGTCCCAAAATTCAAATTAAGTGGTAAAGGATGTGGAGTTACACAGACAACCAGGATGTTGGCTTAGAAGCAGCCACACATTTAAAGAGTGCGTAATAGCTCACTGGTCGAGTGATTCTGCGCCGAAGATTTCCGGGGCTCAAATTTGATACCGAAGCTATGGATTTTTGAACAATGGTTCAAAAGTGGTAGAGGAGCATTGTGTACAGGACGAAGCTATACCGTAAGGAGTGGTGGACCGTACACAAGAGAGAATGCTGGCATGAGTAGCGCAAGGTGAGTGAGAATCTCACCCGTCGAAAACCCAAGGTTTCCTGAGGAAGGCTCGTCCTCTCAGGGTAAGTCGGGGCCTAAGCTGAGGCAGAAATGCGTAGGCGATGGACAACAGGTTGAAATTCCTGTACTAGTTAAAGACGTTTGAGAAATGGAGTGACGCAGGAGGATAGGTTAAGCGTGCGATTGGAAGAGCACGTCTAAGTAAGTAGGGAGAGAAGACAGGCAAATCCGTTTTCTTGCTAATCCTGAGATACGATGGGGATCGAAATACAAGTAGAGAAGTAACTGACTCCACACTGCCAAGAAAAGCTTCTATCGAGTCAATAATTACCCGTACCGCAAACCGACACAGGTAGGTGAGGAGAGAATCCTAAGACGAGCGGAAGAACCTTTGTTAAGGAACTCGGCAAAATAGCCCCGTAACTTCGGGAGAAGGGGTGCCAGGAGAAAATAAGTCAAACGACTGAAAATAATCCTGGCCGCAGTGAATAGGCCCAAGCGACTGTTTACCAAAAACACAAGTCTCTGCTAAGTCGAAAGACGAAGTATAGGGGCTGACACCTGCCCGGTGCTGGAAGGTTAAGGGGAATGCTTAGCGCAAGCGAAGGTATGAACTTAAGCCCCAGTAAACGGCGGCCGTAACTATAACGGTCCTAAGGTAGCGAAATTCCTTGTCGGGTAAGTTCCGACCCGCACGAAAGGTGTAACGATTTGGGCACTGTCTCAACAAAGGATCCGGTGAAATTGTAGTACACGTGAAGATGCGTGTTACCCGCGACAGGACGGAAAGACCCCGTGGAGCTTTACTGCAGGCTGACATTGGATTTCGGCATTGCATGTACAGGATAGGTGGGAGACAAAGAAGCCAGGGCGCCAGTCTTGGTGGAGTCAACCTTGGGATACCACTCTTGTAATGCTGAAATTCTAACCTGGTACCATGAAACTGGTATGGGGACACTGTCAGTTGGGCAGTTTGACTGGGGCGGTCGCCTCCTAAAGAGTAACGGAGGCGCTCAAAGGTTTCCTCAGCACGGTCGGAAATCGTGCGAAGAGTGTAAAGGCAAAAGGAAGCTTAACTGCGACACCTACAAGTGGAGCAGATACGAAAGTAGGACTTAGTGATCCGGTGGTTCCGAGTGGAAGGGCCATCGCTCAACGGATAAAAGCTACCCCGGGGATAACAGGCTTATCTCCCCCAAGAGTCCACATCGACGGGGAGGTTTGGCACCTCGATGTCGGCTCGTCTCATCCTGGGGCTGAAGTAGGTCCCAAGGGTTGGGCTGTTCGCCCATTAAAGAGGCACGCGAGCTGGGTTCAGAACGTCGTGAGACAGTTCGGTCCCTATCCGTCGTGGGCGTAGGAAATTTGAGAGGAGCTGTCCTTAGTACGAGAGGACCGGGATGGACAAACCGCTGGTGTATCAGTTGTCTCGCCAGAGGCATAGCTGAGTAGCTAAGTTTGGAAGGGATAAGTGCTGAAGGCATCTAAGCACGAAGCCCCCCTCAAGATAAGATTTCCCATCACATTAGTGAGTAAGACTCCAGGAAGACCACCTGGTAGATAGGTCTCAGGTGAAAGAGTAGTAATATTTGAAGCTAAGAGATACTAATAAGTCGAGGACTTGACCTAAAAAACATTATATATATATAAA
>CAZACZ010000147.1:0-2858 GCA_964483695.1 uncultured bacterium
TTTCCACACGCACTACTTGTAGTTCTGACGATCAGGCTTGCCAAAGCCGAGCGGTCTCGATGTGGTGCGGAGTTCCCAGCCGGCGAGAACAACTGATTGCGGAAGCTACTGCGACCGGATGGCACAGCATGCGCGAAGGCAACACTAGAACGAGGACAGGTCCAGCGCACTTCGGATGCGGCCTTCAGCCAGAGCTGCTGGGCCCGACAAGGAGGCCTGTGACGGTAGAGCACGTCGAGCGTGAAGTCGTTCGAAGACTGCAACCACATCTGGGTCGAACTGAGTTCCGGACCCTCGGCGGATGTACACAACCGCCTGGTCCGGCGTAAGGGGTTCCCGATATGGGCGGGGGCTGGTTAGTGCTTCGTAGACGTCGACTACCGAGACAATCCTTGCAACCAAGGGAATGCTTTCCGATCGTAGACCAAGCGGGTAACCAAGTCCGTCCCAGCGCTCGTGGTGTGCACGAACTGAGTCAGCCACTTGAGCGAGGCTGGTGGAGATACCTGTCAGCAGGTCGGCACCATACGCCGGATGTCTTCGGATTTCGTCCAACTCATCAGAAGTCAGTCTCCCTGCTTTGGCCAGCACGGTCTCGGCAATTGCAATCTTCCCGACATCATGGAGCAGCGCGGCCCAGTAGAGAGTGCCGAGTTGCTCCCGAGGCAGGCCCAGTGCCGTTCCCACTGCGACGCTATCCAATGCCACACGCTCGCAATGGCCATGCGTCTGGGAGTCACGTTGCTCTGCCGTATCTGCGAGGCTCTGCAACACGGACTCCAGTTGCACGTATGGCAGGCCCCTGAGTGCAGGTACTGACAGGGGCTCCAATGGAGTGGCGAACTGACCAGCAAACTTGTCGAATCGCACTAGCCAGCGGCGGACGCCGCGGCCCGCTCTTCGTGCGAGACGCACCAACAGCACTCCCGAGCCGGCTATCAGGATCACGCGAAGCAACGCTGGCAGCGCAGTCGTGAATGAAAGCATGGAGAGCCCTAGACAGAGCAAGACAAAGTCAAGGCCGACACCCTTGACGGTCTCCTGGCGCAGTCCCTTGGGGTGAATTCGCTGATCCGCGACTGCGCTCGATCGTAGGAGCTCTTCTGGTGCCCTCGCGACGGTCCGATTGTCGACCTGCTGCATATGCCACGCGCCCCTTCGCGTGATAGGACAATACGAGAACGGCGCTTACATCGCGTGTAAGCGCCGTCTGTAACTGTATTTTGCTTGCTCGCTCGGTTCTATCGAGCCGGGCGGGTTCCTAGCGCTGCGATACCGAAAGACCAGCAGCAGCGATAAGCGGCAGGCTCACAAGCAGGCTAAAAACAACTGCAGCGAAGATGCGCTTCCCGGTATTCTTCATTAGATCTCCCATCCTCCCGAACTTCAGCTCGCAATTGCGAGCACCCAACTGCTGACCAGTGCCGAACAAGTTCCGGTCAACACCCTCAGGTCTCCCAACCTTGAGGACTGGGCCAGGGCCGTAACGCCCCGTCGTGAAACGTCTCGGAGAAGCGGGGAAGCACTAAGTACTCCCAACTCCTCCCACTCTCTTCCGCACGGGGCCAACTGCCCCGAACCGAAGGGCCTCCCAACCCATTCGATTGCCATCAACACTAGCAGATGCCGTAAGGACAGGTCAACCGACGCAAGCGTCAGACACGCTATACGACACGTGTAAATCACGGCCAGGACAAGGTTTTGTGCACCGAATGTGTAGATTCTCTTCCCGTGGGATCGGCCGCCCTACTAGAGTAGTGGCAATGCGCGTGACAAGGACCACTCCGTGAGTGTCAACGGGCTGCGGGAGGCCACCTCGGTGGTAGACCTGGTTACGGACTCGTTTCCAGGGGTTGTCCTAGAGAGCAACATCCAGGGTTGGGCGTTCTTGGGGGAGTTTGAGCGAGGGTACGCGGCCTATCAAGACCTTGACTCACCAACCGGTGAAGACGACCGTTGGGCTGGTGTGTGCTTGTTCCAGCTCTTCAGGGACCTTGAGGCTCTCGAGCACTTGTACAAGGCAGTCAATCGCGGGGTAGACGGTGCCCGGATAAACATCGCCCACGTACTTCGCTTCGTCGAGCGCGGCGAAGAGGCAACGTCGGAACTCAGTAAGGTCAGGGTTGAGCGGTTGTCACCCTACGACGAGGTCCTCTATCACCGGGTACTAAGCCTTCAACAAGAGAACGACGGAAGCCTACGGGAGGCACTGCGGGCGGCCGAAGAAGCTTGGCGACGAATCCAAGGTATCCCCGAGTACTCACTTCTCGCCCCTTCCATCCTGGCGCAGTTGGCGGTCTTGCATGGTCGAATCGGGCGTTCACAGCGCGCGTTGTGGTTCCTTGAGAGGGGACTGCAGATCACTGAAGGAACGGAGAGGCTGAAGATCCGCCTTAGGCGAGCGGTAGTACTAGTGAACTTAGGCAGATACCACGAAGCCCAGATCGAACTCGAGTCGCTTGACTTGAACGAGGCTCCTGAGGCATACCAGGTCGAGAGGCGGATGCTCTTCGGCGAAGTTGCGTGGGCCACGGGCAACTTAGCGCTTGCACAGGCGCACTACCAGAGGGCAATAGACCTCGCGACACGTCAGCAGTTTGGGTTCGAGGAGTTGACTTGCCGACTCGCGATGGTCTGCATTCTAGGTATCCGAAGCGACTTCTCCGCCGCATCATCACACCTTGCGAGGGCCCAAGTACTCATTTCGGATCGCTCGGATCGGCTGCTGTTTCGTTTCAGGGAAGTGCTTCTGAACGCTTGGTTGGGCAGTTATACCCTTCCACACACACACGAGGAGTTCCAGGCCCTCATCACCGACTTCGGCGACATGGGCCTCCTCCAGGAACAAGCCGCCGTCC
>CAZACZ010000148.1:0-2756 GCA_964483695.1 uncultured bacterium
ACCTCGGGGTAGGTGAGGGTGACGCCGTTGTAGTCGATGGTCTTGCCGGGGTTGAGGAAGGCGTCGACGAAGCGCGCGATCGGGAAGTACGTCGGGGTGGGGTTCTGGCCCGACGTCATGCCGCCCACTTGCGGCATCTTGGCGCCCGGGAAGCCGCCGTCACCGTAGCCGTAGCCGAAGCTCACGCCGCCGCCAGGGAGGCCGATCTGGCCCAGCATGGCGGCCAACGCCACCAACGACCACGGGCCGTGCTCGCCGTGGTGCTGCCGCTGCGTGGCCCACCCGCACATGATCATCGTGCGCTGGGACTGCATGCGGCGGACCATCGCCTTGATCGTCTCGGCCGGGATGCCGCTGATGCCGGACGCCCACTCGGCCGTCTTCGGTTGCCCGTCGTTGGTGCCGAGCAGGTAGTCGCGGAAGGCCGAGAAGCCGACGGTGTACTTGTCGAGGAACGCTTGGTCGTGGAGGTTCTCGTCGAGCAGGGTGTGCATCATGCCGAGCGCCACGGCCACGTCGGTGTTCGGGTTGATCGGCACCCACTCTGCTTCCAGGTGCCGGGCGGTGGTGTTGCGGATCGGGTCGATGCAGACGACGTCGACGCCGCTACCCTTGAGCTCGAGCCACTGGTTGATGTTGTAGCCGAGGCCCAGGACGCGGCCGTTCACCAACGGGTCGACGCCCCACAGCACGATGTGCTTGGCGTTCTCGCGCAGCGTCGGCCAGTCGGTGGTGGCCGACGAGTTCGACCACGCCACGCGCGGCATGATGATCGACAGCGCCCAGTTGCTGTAGTTGCCGACGAAGCGCGTGGAGCCACCGTAGAGGTTGACGAGGCGGTGCAGCATCGGCTCGTTGCGGTGCAGCTTGGCGTGGTTGGTGCCCCACGAGCTCTTGGCGGTGTAGAGCGCTTCGTTGCCGAAGTTCGACTTCACGCGCTCGAGTTCCGAGGCCACCAAGGCCATGGCGTCGTCCCACGACACGCGCACGAAGTCGCCGCTGCCGCGGTCGGTGCGGTCGCTGTTCTCGCGTTTGGCGAGGAAGTCGCGGCGCACCATGGGGTAGCGGATGCGGGCCTTGTTGTAGGTGCGGTCGGGCATGCCCTCGATGTTCGACACGTAGCCGAACGCTTGGGAGAGCGGCGAGGCGTTGGTGACGCGGCCGTACTCCACCGTGGCGATCATCGGACCGAAGGTGGAGCTCACCAGCACCTGGCGCGCACGCGCGTTGCTGCTGTCTTGCCAGTCGGGGAAGCGCTGGGCGAGGGCGGGGGCGAGCCCGAGGCCGGTGATGCCCAGGGCGGTGCCTTTGACGAAGGTCCTGCGGCTGATCTTGCGCATGCGGTGGATCCTCTCTTGGTGCTGCCGTCCGGCACGGCCTGGACGGTCTTCAGCGATGTGTGTTGGTGGGTCTTCGCTCGGTCGCCGTGCTCCTTCCTCCCGGGCGGCGGGTCCAGAAACGACGAAGGAACCGCCTGAGACCAGGCGGTTCCTTTGCGATGCGGCAGGTCGGCCGGTTACCCGGCGGGCCCTGGAGAGGCGACGAACCTCTCGGTCGTCGCGGCCGGACCGGGGGGCCGTGGCCGCGAGGACTCGGAACCGTCGTCTCTCACGCTACGAAGGGGGCATGGGGGCGGGAAGGGGCAACTGTCCCCCGAGCCGACAGAGACGATGGGGTCGCGACATGCGGGCGGCGCGGCGTCGGTTCCTGGCTGGTACCGCGGGCGCCGAGGCGGTGGGTGCGCCTCGGCGCCGAGCGGTGGTCCGCTTCACGGCCTCTCGGACGGGCCGGTGGCGGTGAGGACGGCGGGGGCCGGTTCGAGCGTGGCCCCCACGCCGGCGCTAGGCCGGGTGTTCGTACGCCGTGATCGGTTCCAGATCGCCTTCGTACTTCTCGACCTGCACCACGGCGGTGTGCGCGATGGTGCCCTGGGCGAGCTTGGAGGTGAGCGGGTCGTCGCGGGTGATCACGTTGGCGCAGCCCTGCTTGTCGAGCGAGCCGACGACGCCGGGCTCCATCGGGTCGTACCAGCTGCCTTCCTGCAGGCAGACGGCGCCGGGCACCACGTCTTCGCTGACGACGGCGCCGGCCAGGGTCTGGCCGCGGTCGTTGAAGACGCGCACCACGTCACCGGTCTGGATGCCGCGGGCGGCAGCGTCCTCGGGGTGGATGAAGAGCGGTTCGCGGTCCACCACCTTGTAGAGGTCGCGGATCCAGGTGTTGTCCATCTGCGAGTGGATGCGGTGGAAGTTGTGCTTCGACACGACGTGCAGCGGGAAGCGATCGGCAGTCGGGCCCCCCACCCACTCCACCGGCTCCATCCACGCCGGATGCGGCGGGCAGTCGTCGTAGCCGTAGCCGGCGATGGTGTCGGAGTACAGCTCGATCTTGCCGGACGGCGTGCCGAGGGCGTTGAGGGCGGGGTCCTCGCGGTAGTCGGCCAGGTGCACCTTGGTGCCTTCGTTGATCTCGAACTCGAGCACCTGCTGTTCGTTCCAGAAGGTGTCGAAGTCGGGCATCGCGACGCCTTGGGCGGAGGCTTGCTGCTGGGCGGTGTCGTAGAAGCTGCGCAGCCAGCCCATCTCGTCCTTACCTTCGTTGAAGGCGTCGTTGGTGCCGAGGCGCTGGGCCAGCTCGGTGAGGATGTCGTAGTCGGAGCGCGACTCGAGGATCGGGTCGACGGCCTTCTGCGACACGTGGATGATGTTCCCCACCTGGCCGATGTCGTTGCGTTCGAAGTCGCTGACGGCCGGCAG
>CAZACZ010000149.1:0-2630 GCA_964483695.1 uncultured bacterium
CCGGCGCCGCGTTTCGGGACCAGCTCCACGCGCCAGCGCACCTCGGTGCCGCCGTCCTCGGTCTCTGCGAACGCGATCGTTCCCACGTGGTGGTCGACGGGGAACGTCGTCCACGACGGGTTCATCACCCGGTACTCGAGGCGCGACGGGTGCTCGGTGGCCACGATGCGCTCTCGCACGCCGCGCTCTCCCACGCCGATCCGCCGTGTGCTTCCTGTGCCGAACGCGTCGCCCAGCTCCTCCATGTTCGGGCGTGGCCCGAAGCGTGCACCGCCGATCCAGAGCTCCAAGAAGAAGCGCGTCCATGTGACGTCCGGCGGCGTAGCGACCCGCAGGTGCCAGTTCAGCGTGCGCCCCCGCGAGCCCCAGACGCGTCCCAGGTTCGGCCGCGCCGACTCCCGTTCCGGCAACCAGAGCCGCGCCACTACCTCGTCGCCCTCCCGCTCGCCCGATTCTCGGAACCCTAGCGACCGGTAGAGCTGCGCCGCGGGGTTGTCTGGCCCGTACGACAGCGCGAACCGACGATGGCCGTGTTCCGTGGAGAGCAGGTCCAGCAGGGTCTCGAGGGCGCGGCGACCATGGCCCTGGCGCTGGAAGTGCTTGTCGATGAGGAAGCCTCCCACCCAGCAACTGCCATCGGCAGGGTCCACCGCCCACATCACGAACCCGATGGCGCGCTCCTCGAGACACACCGCCAGCGGCTGCCACGCTCCGCCGTAGAAGCAGAGCGCCAGGTAGTACGCAGGAGCGGCGACGAACGCGCGTTGCGCCTCGGTGACTTCCAGTTCCGTCACGTCGCGCCAGTTCTCGGCAGTCACTGGCGTCAGCGTCAGCAGGTTCGACTGCGGCTGGGGTGGCGTCGCCACGCGAGCGACCTCCGTTCGTTCGGCACCAGCGTAACGGACCATGCTTCCGAGCGCCGCACCACGAACGCACGCAACGAAGACGCCGGGCGCGAGCCGCTAGGCTCGCTGGGTGACCGCCCGCGCCGAAACCCCATGTTCGCGTCGCGCCGGGCCGCGCATCATCGCGTTCGTCGTGGCGGTCGGCCTTGCTCTGCTGCTCGCCGCGTGCGAACCGCGCGTCCTCACGCCGGTGGGCGGCGATCAACGCGCGAGCACAGGAGACCACTTGGCCACCCGCGGCTCGACGAACCCGCGCCTTTCACCCGCCTGCGCCGCCGCGGGAACGACCGCAGCCGCCGCGCCCGCAGTTCCCGAGAGCTTGATCGTGGACGGGCGCGAGCGGACCTTCCTCACGCGGGTGCCGGCCACCGCGGGCACGGCACCTCACTCGCTGGTGATCGCCTTTCACGGCCGCACCAACGACGCTGCGCGCGCTCGCCGCTACTTCGGGCTGGACGAGGCGCTTCCCGAGGCGATCATCGTGTACCCGCGCGCTCTGGCGAACGGCCCCGGCACCTTCGCCTGGGCCGCCCCAGGCGACCCACCCGACCATCTGCGCGACTTCGCGTTCGTCGACGCACTGATCGACGCCGTCGGGCGCACCGCGTGCGTCGACTTAGGTCGGGTCTTCGTCGTCGGCCACTCGTTGGGCGCGTACTTCGCGAACGACGTCGCGTGCAGCATGGGCGGCCGGATCCGTGCGGTGGCGTCCGTGGCCGGCGGCCTACAGGGCGATGGGTGCGTCGGCGGTGCAGCGGCGCTGCTCGTTCACCACCCGGACGACCGCCTGGTAGGCATCGCCGCCGGTGTCGCGGCACGTGACTCGTTCCGGTTCGCGAACGGACTCTCCACGGTGTCGGCCGTGCGGGTGCAAGACGACTTGCTGGCGCGCTTGCGCTGCGAACGCTACGGTGAAGCGCACACCGCGAACCCGGTCGTGTGGTGTCCACGTGACGACGCCACGACACCGCTCGGCGGATACGACCACCACACGTGGCCGGTCGGCGCGGCCGCGGCGATCGCCGCGTTCTTCACGAACCTCCCTTAGGGTGCAACCACGGAACGTGCGTACCGGCAAGGGGAACCCCGGGCGCCGGCTCGGACACACGAGTGACTCGTACGAACGGAAGGAGCCACCGTGAACAGCGTCGCCAAGACCTACCTGCGGTTCGTCGCCATGATCGCGACCTCCACGGCGGTCATGTTCGGGTTGACCTACCTGAACAGCTACCAAGCCGATCACGTCACCTTCACCGAGACGCGCCTGTACATGGCGCTGCTGATGGGCGCGGCCATGGCGGTGATCATGCTCACCTTCATGCTGCACGCGCACAAGAGCCGCAGCACGAACCTTGCGATCTACCTCGTGAGCGCCGTGGTCTTCGCGGGGTCGCTTTGGCTGGTGCGCAGCCAGGCGACGGTCGAAGACGTGGCGTACATGCGGGCGATGATCCCCCACCACTCGATCGCAATCCTCACCAGCGAACGCGCCCAGATCGACGATCCGCGCGTGCGCTACCTGGCCGATCGCATCATCGAAGCGCAAGTGGCGGAGATCGCAGAGATGAAGGCGTTGATCGCGGACCTACGGGGTGAGTGAGTCGGGGGTCCCGGACATCGTCACCGGCTAGTGCAAGCGGGGAACGCTGCCGACCACCAGCCGGCCGGAACCCGACTTGGACCCGCACACGCGTACCGACCATGCGCCCCCGAAGCAGGGCAGCA
>CAZACZ010000150.1:0-2559 GCA_964483695.1 uncultured bacterium
CTGTCGCGCTCCGGCCGCACCTTGATCCAAGCCACCTACGACCGCGTGGTCGCCCTCACCGGCACGCCGGAGCGCGTGCTGGTGGCCACCGCCGAGCGCTACGTCAGCACCGTGCACGCGCAGCTGCCGGAGATCGGCAAGGAGAACGTGCTGGTCGAACCGACCCCGCGCGATTCCGCGCCGGCCATCGCGCTCGCCTGCCTGACCATCGAGCGGCGCTTCGGGGACGTCGTCACCGGGTTCTTCTCCTCGGACCACGAGATCGCCGGGGCCGGCTTCGGCGTCGCGGTCACGAGCGCCATCGCGCTCGCGGACGCCGAGCGCGGTCTGGTGACGATCGGCATCACCCCGACGCGCGCTGCGACGGGCTACGGCTACGTCGAGCAAGGCGAGGGGGTGGCGGTGCCGCCCTCGCGCACCCCGGTGCACGGCGACGCGGTCACCGGCTACCGTGTCGCGCGCTTCGTCGAGAAGCCGAACGCGCGCACCGCGGAGGCCTACCTGGCCGCGGGCAGCTACCTGTGGAACGCGGGGATCTTCGTGTGGCGCGTGCAAGCTGCGTTGGAGGAGCTCGACGTGCACGTGCCCGAACTGATGCGGCCGCTCCGCGCGGCGTTCGAGCGGGACGAGGTGGCCACCGTCTTCCCGCACCTCCCGCGCATCAGCATCGACTACGCCCTGATGGAGCGCACCGCACGCGCATACGTCGTGCCGGGCGCGTTCGACTGGGACGACATCGGCGACTGGGTGGCGTTGGAGCGCCTGCTGGCGCGCGGCCGCGCCGGCGCGGCCAGGAGCGCGCCGCCGGCCAACACCGTCGTCGGCCGCCACGTCGGCATGGACGCCTCGGGCAACATCGTCTACACCGAAGATCCCGAGGACGTGGTGGTGACGCTCGGGGTGCACGACCTGGTGATCGTCAAGCGCGGCAACGCCGTGCTGGTGGTGCACAAGGATCGCGTCCAGGAGATCAAGGCGCTGCTAGCAGACGAGCGCATGGTCGAGGTGCTGCGCGAGGGCGCACTGGAACGCTAGAACAGGGTCGCGACGTCCACCGTCCCTTTCGGCTCGACGTACGCCGTGTCCATCTGCGCCAGCTGCAGCTTGCCGGACACGTCGTCGTTCACCGCGTGCCAGTAGGTGTAGAAGTCGATCACCCAGATGCCCGACTCGCGCGTGCCGTTGCCCGAGCCCTTCACCCCGCCGAACGGCATGTGCGCCTCGGCCCCGACGGTGGTGTTGTTGATCGACGACATGCCCGCCTCGATGCCCTCCTTGAAGGCGTGCGCCCACTCCCGGTCGTTGGTGTAGATGGCGCTCGAGAGCCCGTACTCCACGGCGTTGGCGGTACGCAGCGCGTCGGCGATGCCGTCGACCTTCACCAGGTTGATGGTGGGGCCGAAGATCTCGTTCTGGAACTGGCGCATCCCCGGCCTAACGCCCTCCCACACCGTGGGCCAGCCGAAGAAGGCGGCGTTCGGGTCGCCCACGAAGCCGGCGGGCTTGCTGCCATCGCGGATGCGGCCGTCGCCGTGCAACAGCGTCGCGCCGTCCTCCGTGCCCCACTGGTAGTGCGCCTCCCAGGCGCGGTAGAAGCGCTCGTTGATGAAGGGGCCGTAGAGCACGTCGGGGTACTGGTTCGGGTCGCCGATCTTCAGCTCCTTCACGCGCGCCAAGAAGCGCTCCTTGAAGGCGTCGTAGATGGGCGCGTCGACGATGATGTTGCCGGCCGAGGTGCAGCGCTGCCCACCGGTGCCGAACGCCGAGAAGACGGCGCCCTCGACGGCGTTGTCGAGGTCGGCGTCGCGCATCACGATGAGCGGGTTCTTGCCGCCCAGTTCGAGCGTCGGGTGGAGCAGGTTGCGGCCCGCGATCTCGCCGATCTTCCTGCCCACCTTGGTGCTGCCGGTGAAGGCGAACTTGTCCAGCAGCCCTTCGTCCATCATGTCCACCAGGTGCGCGCCCGCGGCCTCGGCGCCGCCGCCGAACACCACGTTCAGCACGCCGGCCGGCACGCCCGCCTCGAGGACGATCTTGGCGAAGGCGTACGCCACGGCCGGAGCGTCCTCGCTCGGCTTCCACACGATGGTGTTGCCCGTCAGCAAGGCGGGCACGATCTTCCAGGCCGGCACGGCGATGGGGAAGTTGCCGGCCGTGACGATGCCCACCACGCCGAGCGGGCGGCGGTAGGTGACGAGCTCCTTGTTCGGCATCTCCGACGGCACCGTCTGGCCGTACAGCCTCCTGCCCTCCGACTGGAAGAAGTGGCAGGTGTCGATCGCTTCCTGCACGCTGCCGCGCGCTTCCTTCAGGGTCTTGCCCATCTCGCGCGTGACCAGCCGCGACAGCGCCTCCTTCTCGCGCTCGAGCGCCTGGCCGACGATGCCGATGACCTGGCCGCGGATCGGCGCGGGCGTCTTCGCCCAGCCGGGGAACGCGCGCTTGGCCGCCTCGCACGCCGCTCGCACCTGCTCCTTGGTGGCCTCGGGGAAGACGCCTACGACGTCTTGCAGGTCGCTCGAGTTGCGCGAGGCGAAGGTGCGCTCGCTGGGTACCTCG
>CAZACZ010000151.1:0-2552 GCA_964483695.1 uncultured bacterium
CGAGGGCCGGGGCGAGCCCGAGGCCGGTGACGCCCAGGGCGGTGCCTTTGACGAAGGTCCTGCGGCTGATCTTCTTCACGTGACGTACCTCGTGTTCCGGAGTCGGAGGTGGGGCGGTTCGCCCGCCCCACCTCCGTAGGTGCCTACCGAGATCAGACCGGCTCGATGGCCGCGTAGTCGTTGGGCTGCGCGTCGCCTTCGTACAGTTCGACCTGTACGAGGGTGCTGTGCGTGACGGGACCCTGCGCCAGCTTCGAGCTGCCCTTCTGACGGGTCAGGACGCTGGAGCTGCCGCCGCGGTCGAGGGCGCCGATGACGCCGGGTTCCACCGAGCTGAACCACGAGCCTTCGTGCACCACCACGGTGTTCGGCATGACGGTCTCGCTCACGAAGGCAGCGCAGAGGATCTGCCCTCGGTCGTTGAAGACGCGCACCACGTCACCCGTCTGGATGCCGCGCGCTTCGGCGTCGGCCGGGTTGATGGTGACGGGCTCGAAACCGTTCAGCTTGGAGACCTTGCGCAGCGTGTCGACGTTGTCGTACGAGGAGTGCCGGCGCCACAGCGGGTGCTTGTTCATCATCTGCAGCGGGTACTTCTCGGTGAGCGGGCTGCCGAGCCACTCGGTCGGCTCGATCCACATCGGGGTGCCGGGGCAGTCGTCGTAGCCGTAGCTGGCGATCTTCTCGGAGTGGATCTCGAAGCGGCCGGACGGCGTGCCGAGCGGGCTGAGGCCGGGGTCGGCGCGGAAGTCGGCGAAGGCGGTGTACGGGGTCTCTTCGATCGCCATCTTGTAATAGCCGGCGTCGCGGAACTCCTCGTACGTCATCGGGATGTCCGAGGTGGCGTAGAAGCCGCGCAGCCACTCTTCTGCGGTCTCCTTGCCGTCGGTGAACTGGTCCTTGAAGCCGAGGCGGTCCGCCAGCGCCTTCAAGATCTCGAAGTCGGACATCGACTCGCCGAGCGACTCGACGATCTTGTGCTGGAAGACGACGTAGCGCCAGAAGCGGGTGATGTCCTCGCGTTCGAACAGCGTGTTCACCGGCAGCACGATGTCGGCGTGGCGCGTGGCGGGGGTCCACCACGAGTCCTGCACGATGATCGTGTCGAGCTTCTGGAACGCCTGCAGGCTCATGTTGATGTCGTCGTGCTGGTTGAGCGTCGACCCGCCGGCCCAGTACAGCAGCTTCAGCTCGGACTTGCCGGGCTCGGGGTAGGCGTATTGCTTGCCGTCGTGGTCCTGCACCACCGGAGCGTTCAGGATGGCGGGCGCGAACCACTGCTCGAGGATCGTCTGGGTGACGGGGTTCGGCACGGCCGGGAGGCTGCCGGGCGCCTTGCCGATGACGCGGTGGTCGCCGCCGCCCGCGTAGGTCGGGATCTCGAAGCCGAGGCCGCCGCCGGGCAGGCCGAACTCGCCCTTGACGGTGGCGAGGGCGATGAGCATGCGCACTTGCTGCTCACCGTGCTCGTTGCGCTGGATGCCGCGCGCCGAGGAGATCTTGATCCGCTCGGTGGTGGCGTACTCGGTACACAGCGCCTGCACCCGTTCGACCGGCAAGCCGGTCTTGTCGGCGGCCCAAGCGGCGTCCTTCGGCTGGCCGTCGGTCTCGCCCATGATGTAGGCGCGGAACGGCTCGTAGCCGACCGTGTACTTGTCGAGGAACGCCTGGTCGACGTGCCCACCGGCGATGATCTCGTGCGCCATGGCGGCCATCAGAGCCGAGTCGGAGCCGGCGCGGATCGGCACCCACTCGTCGGAGATGGCGGCCGTCTCGGTGTAGACCGGGTCGATGGTGATGATGCGGATCCCGCGGCGCTTCATCTCCAGCACCCAGTCGCGCGTGCGGCCGTAGGCCACGGCGCGCACCTTGAGCAGGTTCATCGGGTCGGACGCCCAGAAGATGAAGGTGTTGGTGTTGTTCAGCGTGTCCAGCATCGAGTCGGCGGGGTACTGCATGCCGAAGGAGTAGGGGGCCGCCCACTGCCAGCAGGCGTAACTCTTGTTGCCGACGATGTTGGTGCCGCCGCCGAAGAGGTTGGTGAAGCGCGCCATCTGGCCGTTCTTGCTGTTGAAGTTGCCGGCCGTCTGCCAGCCACCGAGGCTCTGGGACAGGATCGCTTCGTTGCCGTACGTGTCCTTGACGCGCTTGAGTTCGTTGGCCACGAGGTCGAGCGCTTCGTCCCAGGAGACGCGGCGGTAGCGCGGTTGGCCGCGGGTGGTGCGGTCTCCGCCGCCGCCCGGTTGCCAGTCGACGCGCACCATCGGGTAGAGGATGCGGTCGGGCGCGTAGACGCGCCGATCCCACGCCAGGCCCATCGGCGAGGCGACGTTCTCGGGGTAGTCGAGGCTCTCGACGCGCAGGATGATGCCGTTCTTGACGACGACCTGGATCAGGCCTTCGCTGTCGGCGGTACTGAGCACCTGCTCGGTGCCGTACGCCGGCAGGATCTCGTTGATGGCGCTGGCGTTGCCGACGAGGGTGACGGCGCCGGCCACGCCCATGCTCTTGAGCACGGTGCGGCGGCCGACCTTCTGGGTCAGCCAGGTCGT
>CAZACZ010000152.1:0-2532 GCA_964483695.1 uncultured bacterium
GCGCGCGCCTGCGCGGCGGTCGTGCGCCCCTGGCGCAGGACGTAGCTGCGGATCGAGCGGCGCTCCGCCTCGGTCATGCGCGGCGGCGCCGGGGCGGACTCAGGACTGCGGCTGGATGAGGCCGGTGGTGGGCGAGCTCGGCGCCGCGGCGTAGAGCTTCTTCGGCATGCGGCCGGCGCGGAAGGCCTCGCGTCCCGCTTCGACCGCCTTGCGCATGGCCTGCGCCATCAGCACCGGGTCCTGCGCCTTCGCGACCGCGGTGTTCATCAGCACCGCGTCGCAGCCGAGCTCCAGCGCGATCGCGGCGTCCGAAGCGGTGCCGACGCCCGCGTCGACGACGACCGGCACGGTCGCCTTCTCGACGATGAGCTGCAGGTTCCACGGGTTCAGGATGCCCATGCCCGAGCCGATCAGCGAGGCGAGCGGCATCACCGCGACGCAGCCGATCGCCTCCAGCTCCCTGGCGACGATCGGGTCGTCGCTCGTGTAGACCATCACCTTGAAGCCGTCCTGCACCAGGGTGCGCGCCGCGGCGAGCGTCTCCACGACGTTGGGGAAGAGCGTGTGCGGGTCGCCGAGCACTTCGAGCTTCACCAGGTCGTGGCCGTCGAGCAGCTCGCGCGCGAGGCGCAGCGTGCGCACCGCGTCCTCGGCGCTGTAGCAGCCCGCGGTGTTCGGCAGGTAGGTGTACTGCGACGGCGGCAGCGCGTCGAGGAGCGAGGGCTCGTGCGCGTTCTGGCCGATGTTCGTGCGCCGGATGGCGACGGTGACGATCTCCGCCCCGCTCGCCTCGACCGCGCGGCGCGTCTCGTCGAAGTCCCGGTACTTGCCGGTGCCGATCAGCAGGCGCGACGAATAGGCCTTGCCGGCGATGACGAGCGGGTCGCCGGCGAGGTGGCCGGGCGCTTTGGCGGGAGCGTTCATGGGAATTTCCTGGTCAGCCGCCGCCCACGGCGACGACGATCTCGAGCCGGTCGCCGTCGACGAGCGGGGTGTCGGCGTAGCGGCTGCGCGGCACGATCTCGCCGTTGCGCTCGACCGCGACCTTCTTGCCGGCGAGCGCGAGCGCGTCGAGCAGGCGGGCGAGGTCGAGCGGCGCGGGGAAGCCGCGCGGCTCGCCGTTGATGGACAGCTGGATCACGAGGGGTTGCGGCGAAGCGGGCGCTCGCGGGAATTCTAGCACCGGGGATCCGGAACCCCGCTGCGGGGGTGTCGATCCGCTTTACGTATTGCGTTGCGGGATTTTGCGGATGCGCGCCAACTCGTTGATGGCGCAGCGGGTGGGGCGATCGGAACGGAGTTTGCTTCACGTTCCCGTTCGCCCGGAGAACGAGAAAACGGGCCACTTCCCGAAGGAGAAGACCATGCGTCACGCAGCCGCGCGGTCCGTGCGCAACGTGGTGGGCCTCGTCGGGTTCGTCGTCGCCGGCGCGCTGCAGGCCGCGCCGATCACGAACCTCTTCTTCTTCGGCGACAGCCTGACCGACATGGGCAACGCGGCCCTCGTCAACTCGCCGCCGGGCGCGAACTCGTCGTCCTCGCCGCCGGCGCGGTCGCCCGTGCCGTATCCGGCGGTCGGCGCAGACGGGTACGTCTACACGCCCGTCTACGTGCCGCCCTGGACGCGGCCGTACGAGACCACGGGACGCTTCACCGACGGGTTCACCTGGGCGGCGGCCTTTGCGAGCGCGCTCGGGTTCCCCGGGGCCGCGGCGCCGTCGCTTGCCGGCGGGAACAACTACGCGATCGGCGGGGCGACCGTGGTGCCGCGCGCGAGCCCGCCCGTGCCGCCGCCGAGTGCAGCCGAGCAGCTGGCGGCCTTCCGCGCGAGCCACGGGGGCGTCACCGGCACCTTCGACCCGACGGCGCTGTATTTCATCGGCGCGGGCGGCAACGACCTGCGCGGCATCCTGACCGGCGCGTTCACGCCGGCCGCAGGCGCCGCGGGCATCGTGGGCGGGTATGCCGCGATGGTCACGGACCTCCTGTCGTGGGGCGCGCAGCGGGTCGTGCTCTGGAACGCCCCGGACATCACGCTGAGTCCGCAGTTCCGGGCGGCGGTCCAGGCGGGGCTGATCTCACCGGCGGAGGCCGCCGCGTTCGTCGGCCTGGTCGACCAGATCAACGCCGGCCTCGGCCAGCTCGACGCGCTGCCCGGGGTCGACGTGTTCGACCTCACCGGCCTCCTGCGGAGCATCGTCGCCGACCCGGGCGCCTACGGCCTGCTGAACGCCGAGCTTCCGTGCGGATTCGCCGGCGTCTACGCCGCGACCGCCGGGGCCTGCGCGCAAGGCTTTCTCTTCTGGGACGGCGTGCACCCCACGTCGGCCGGTCACGCGCTGCTGGCGCGGTCGATGATCGCGTTCGTGCCGGAGCCGGGGACGCTGGGGCTCGTCGTCCTCGTCCTGTTCGGGTTGGCGCGCGTCAGGCGGCGCTTCGCGTAGGAACGGCGCGGCGCGCGGCGCGGGGACCCGCGGGGGATCGGCTGGACGATGTACGCGGACCAGAGCCTGGGCAGCATCCTGCCCGGCC
>CAZACZ010000153.1:0-2513 GCA_964483695.1 uncultured bacterium
GACCAGAGGTCGAGCAGCTCTTCGCGCATGCGGGACGCCGTCAACTCGTCCAGCGCCGAGAACGGCTCGTCCATGAACAGCACGTCGGGGCGGATCAGCAGGGCGCGGGCCACCGCGACGCGTTGCCGCTGCCCGATCGACAGTTGACGTGGGAAGTCGTGCTCGCGGCCCTTCAGGCCGACGCGCTCGAGCCAGTAGCGCGCCTGTTCGTCCTGCTCCTTGCTGCGCTCGTCCTGCACGAAGCGCAGGTTGTCGAGCACGGTGAGCCACGGCAGCAGGCGCGGCTCCTGGAAGACGTAGCCGAGCGTCGCGGGCGCGCCGTCCGCGCGCCGCACCTCGACGCTGCCTGCATCGGCTCGATCGAGTCCGCTGAGGATGTTGAGCAACGTGGTCTTGCCGCATCCCGATGGGCCGAGCAGGCAGGTGAACTCGCCCGGCGGTACGACCAAGTCCACGCCTTGGAGCGCCAGGCGCTCGCCTCCATCGGCCAAGGCGTAGGCGCGGGCGACGCCGCGGGCGTCGATGGTGGCCATCGTCGGCGTGGTCATCAGCCGGCCGTGCCCACCTTCACCGGCGCGCGCCAGCGGAAGATGCGCCGCTGCAACCAGCCCATGATCACGAGGTCGATGCCGGCCAGGAGGATCATCATCGTCACGCCGTAGGCGAGGATGCCGCGCATGTTGAAGAACTGGAAGTAGAACGAGATCTGGTAGCCCACGCCGCTGGTGCGGCCCAGCAGTTCGCCGAGGACCACCATCTTCCACGACAGCGCCAGTGCGCCGCGGGCGGTGCCCACCACGTACGGCATGATCTGCGGTAGCACCACGTGGCGCCAAGTGGCGCGGCGACTGCGGCGGAAGGCGCGCGCCATCTCGACCAGGCCGACGTCGATGGCGCGGGTGCCTTCCCGCACGGCGACGATCACGGTGGGCACCACGGTGACGATGAGCGCCACGATCAGTGCGGTGTCGCCCAGGCCGAGCATCAGGTAGGCCACCACGAACAGCAGGATGCGCGGCACCGTCAGGCCCGCCACCAGCCAGCCTTCGAGCAGGTCGTCGATGCGCTTCGACCTGCCCATCAGGGTTCCCAGCGCCACGCCCGCCACCATCGCCACCGCGAAGGCGATCAGGACGCGCTGCGTGGTGATCCAGAGGTGGTGGGTGAGGGCGCCCTTGGCGAACTCGCTCGCCATGAACGTGAGCGTGTCGATCGGCCCCGGCAGGATCTTCCCGAGCACGCGCGACCCGATGGACCACAGCACCACGATGCTGGCGTACGCCACCACCCGCAGGCCGATGCCGATGGCCTGCTCGCGCCGCGCGGCGCGGGCGCGCCGCTCCGTTCTCTCCAGCGTTCCGGACTCCACCGCAGCCTCCGCGTCGATCGGGCCGCCCCGCGAGGCGGCCCGATCGGGTGTGGTCGTGTTCGTATGCGTGGTCGTCGAGGCTTACTGGGGCACGAACGCGGTGGTGTACGCCTCGCGCGGCACCGAGTCCACGCCCACGACCTCGGCGCCGGCCAGCTCGACCAGCCGCTCGACCATGTTCACCAGGCCGTCGATGTGGGCGTCGGTCCAGCCGTCGGGCGTGCCGAGGCGCCAGCGGTCGACCACCAGCGGGAACTGCGTCGGGTCGGGCAGGGTGTACAGGCCCTGATCCAGGATGGTCTGCCAGAACGGGTCGTCGTTCGGCGTCGCCTTCATCACGTCGACGGTGTCGATCAGCGTCTGGATGAAGGCGGTCTTGACCTCGGCCGGTAGGTCGTCGCGCGCCACGACCATCAGGTTCGGCAGGTCGCCCGGCAGACCGAGGGCGGCCAGCATGTCGGTCACGGGCATGACCTCGCGCGCCGTGCCGGCGGCCTCCATGCGCGCGACGAAGTGCCAGAACGGCAGCGCCGCGTCGGCTTCGCCGGAGGCGATCAGTTCCATCATCAAGGGCGGGGCGGCGGCCACGATCTCGGCTTCGTCCTGCGGGTCGAAGCCGTACTGCGAGACGGCCAACGCGCGCAGGATCAGGAGGCTCTTGTCGCGCAGGCTGCCCGCCGCGATGGTGGCGCCACGCAGGTCGTCGATCGAATCGATGTCGCTGGCCACTGGCACTACCAGGCCGCCGACGGCCTTGGCGAAGGGGTAGATACCCGACACCGGCACGTCGTTGCTGCGCAGGATGACCGGACCGAGGAAGTCGTCCACCGCCACTTGCGCCTCGCCGCCCCGCAAGGCGATCTCCACCGCCTGCTTGCTGGCGTACACCGTGCCTTCGACCCGCAGGCCGTTCGCTTCGGCGGTGCCGAAGTACTCCATGCCGTGCACGATCCACGAGAACGTGCCGGCGGCCTCCATGGCAGCCTTGACCGTGGTGAGATCCTGGGCGCTGCCGAAGCCGAGCGTGGCGGCAGCGACCAGGACGGCGAAGATGCGACGTAGCTTCATCGGGTCTTCCTCCTCGGGCCGTGGTGCGCCCTGCGGTCGTCGATGGCCGGCGGCCTCGAAGCGCGAGGGTGCGGGG
>CAZACZ010000154.1:0-2507 GCA_964483695.1 uncultured bacterium
AGCGCGCGCACCTCCGGCTCCACCGCTTCGAACACCACCGTCGTGAACGCCGGCACCGACACGCGTCCGCCCACGGTGGTCACGTACGCCCCCTTCACCGTGGCGGCGTCGGCGCCGCCGGCCTGGATATCGTGCACCAGCCAAGGGCGACCGGCGACGGCTTCCACCGGCAGCGTCACGCGCCGCGGGGTGGCGTTGAACACGATCAACAACCCCTCGCCGTCCTCGTCGAGGTCGGGCAGGTCGGGCACGTCGTCGCGGAGTTGCAGGACGACCACGCCCGGCACCGCGTCGGCTCCGTCGGCGTGGAACACGGCGCGCGCCAGCACGTCCTCCGTGGTGCGGAGGCGCAGCAGCGGTTCGTCGCGACGGATCCGCAGCCACTCCTGGAACACGTCCGCCGCGAACGCCACCTGGTCGGGCGTGGGGTAGAGGAGCTCGTTCTCCAGCATCGGCCGGATCAGCGGCCACATGTCGCGGTTGTCCGCCGCCAGCGGCAGACCGCGGCCCATGCCGGTGCCGCGCCCGTCGACGCCGCCGGTCCAGTCGATGGCGTTGAACCAGTCGCCGGAATCGTAGCTGTTGCGGTCGAAGCTCTTCGAGCGCAGCAGGTCCGAGCCGGCTTGGAAGAACGGCACGCCCTGGGCGAACGCCGCGGTGGAGAGCGCCAGGTTCTGCAGCCGCACGCGGTCGGCGGTGGGCAGGTCCGTGGGCAGCTTGTACTGCAGGATGTCCCAGAGCGTCTGGTTGTCGTGCTTGGACACGTAGACGATGTGGTCTTGCGGCACCTTCCCGTAGCCGGCGGGGGCGCCGTTGTAGTCGACGTCGCTGCCGCGGACCAGCTCGCCGGAGGCGCCGACGAACGTCACGTCCGCCAAGGTCCCGGCCAGGCCCACGCGCAGCAGGTCCATGGCGTGCAGCATCGCCTGCCGTTCGGTGTCGGGGTCGTTCCCGGCGGTGACGTCGTTGGGCAGCACGTAGCGGCCGGACGCGAACCCTTGCGTGGCGCGGATGGCGTCGGGCCCGTCGAACGGTCCGCCGCCGCGGACGGCGTCGCGCAGCCGGTCGTCGAAGGTGCCGATGCCGCTCCCCGCCAGGTTCGCCTGGGTGGCGTTCGGGCCGCGCGCGCCCTGCGCCACCTCGCCGAAGTCCCACCCTTCGCCGTAGAGGTAGATGCCCGCCCCGTCCACGCCGTTTGCCTCGGGCGTGAGGGTGTCGAGCTTCGCGCGCACCGCCTGCATGTTCGGCACCATGTGGTGCCCCATCAGGTCGAAGCGGAAGGCGTCGATCTTGTACTGATGCGCCCACAGCGCCACCATGTCGACCATCAGGCGCTCCATCATGGCGTGCTCGGTGGCGGTGTTCTGGCAGCAGGTGCTGGTGGTGACGTTGCCGGCGTCGTCCAGGCGGTGGTAGTAGCCGGGCACGATGCGATCGAGCACCGAGCGCTCTGCCTGGCCGGCGGCGTTGGTATGGTTGAACACCACGTCCGCCACCACCCGCAGGCCCATGTCCCACAGGGCCATCACCATCTCGCGGTACTCGACGATGCGCGCCGGGCCTTCCGGGTCGGTGGCGTAGCTGCCTTCGGGCACGCCGTAGTGGTACGGGTCGTAGCCCCAGTTGAAGGCGTCGCGGTCGCGCGTCGCCTCGACGGCTGCCTGCGCTTGCGTTCCGCTGGAGGGCAGGGTGACGTCCGGCTCGGCGGTCACCCAGGTGGAGGCGTCCTCGTCGATGGTGGCGATGTCGAACGTGGGTAGCAGGTGCAGGTGCGTGAGGCCGGCGTCGGCCAACGACCGCAGGTGCTGCACGCCGTAGCTGTCGTCCAGCGTGAACGCCAGGTAGGTGCCCCGCAGCTCCTCGGGCACGGTCGGGTCGGCGGCGGAGAAGTCGCGCACGTGCAGTTCGTAGACCACCATGTCGACCGGATCGTCGACGGCGGGCTTGACGACCCCGCTCCAGCCGGCGGGCGCCAGCAGCGGGTCGGTCAAGTCGACGAACTGGCTGCGCGTGGAGTTGCGCGCCAGGCTGACCGAATACGGGTCGGTCACGAGGTTGGTGACGACGGTGCCGGCGCTCGGGGCGAACACCTCGACCTCGAACAGGTAGTACTGGTACGCCCAGGAGGCTTCGCCGCGCACGCTCCACACCCCGCTGGCGTCGTCGCGCGCCATCTGCTGGCGCTCCAGCGCGTCGCTGGTGCCGTCCGCGAAGCGCACGAGATGCACGTCGCGGGCGGTGGGCGCCCACACCGAGACGGTGGGCACGCCACCATCCCACGTCACCCCGAGCGGCCGCGCGCGCGCAGCATCGGCGTAGACGTCGTCCAGCACGCCAGGGACCTGCACCCCCGTGGCGTCCACCACCTGGCCATCCACCAGGCGCGCCACGGCCAGTTGGCCGCGCAGCAGCTCCGACACGATGCCGACGGCGTCCGGCGACAGGCGCAGGGCGGTGCGCCCGGCGAGATGCGGGAAGCGGGCCAGCACGTCGTCGGGGATGCCCGC
>CAZACZ010000155.1:0-2380 GCA_964483695.1 uncultured bacterium
ATGGTGGGTCGTATAGGACTCGAACCTATAACCCGCTGATTAAGAGTCAGCTGCTCTACCAATTGAGCTAACGACCCAAGAACCGCTTCCGTTCCGTGCGTTCGGCGTTCGCGGCACGCAAGGTGCCTCTCCCGCCGCGGCCACGGCCGCGAAAGCGGTAGTCAGTCTACAGCACGAGGGCCCGTGTAGGTCAACGGATGCAACCGGCGCGGTCCACACACCCCACCAGCGCAGCGCCGCCTCGCCCGCCCGACTGCATGCCCGCCGACAGAACCCGCGCCGCGCCCCGGCTGATACTGCGAGGAGACGCCATGGCGCACGCCCGCACCCTCCTCCTCACCGGCGCGACCGGCTTCGTCGGCCGCGCGGTTCGGCCCGCCCTCGAGCAGGCCGGTTGGCGCGTGCGGGGGCTCACCAGGAACGCCGAGCGCGCACGTGCCGCCATGCCGGCCGTTGCTTGGGTGCAGGGCGATGTGGCCGACGCGTCGTCGATCGCTCGTGCGCTCGACGGGGTGGACGCCGCCTTCTACCTCGTGCACGCCATCGGCGAAGGGGACGACTACCACGCCCGCGAGGTGGCGGCCGCGGAGCGGTTCGCCGCGGCGGCCGGTGCGGCGGGCGTGCGACGCGTCGTGTACCTGGGCGGGGTCGCGCCAACCGGGCCCGGGTCGGAGCACCTGCGCAGCCGGCTCGACGTGGGGGAGGCGCTGCGCACAGGCCCGGCGCCGACCGTCGAGTTGCGCGCCAGCATGATCGTGGGCCACGGCAGCCTGAGTTGGTTGATCGTGCGGGACCTGGCCGCGCGCCTGCCGGTCATGGTCCTGCCTCGGTGGCTGCGCTCGCGCACCCAACCGGTCGCCATCGACGACGTGGTGGTGGCGCTGGTGCGGGCGCTCGACGTGCCGCTGGACGCCAACGCCTGGTTCGACGTCCCCGGCCCCGAGACGCTATCCGGCAAGGAGATCCTCGAGCGAACCGCGGGGGTGATGGGTCTTGGCGCGCCGCTCAGCGTCGACGTGCCGTTCCTGACCCCACGCCTGTCGTCGTTGTGGCTGCGGCTCGTGACGCGGGCGAACTGGACCGTGGCGCGCGAGGTGGTGATCGGCCTGACCGAGGACCTCATGGCGAAGGACGAGCGCTTCTGGGCCCTCATCGACCACCCGCACCGCACCCCGTTCGACGCCGCGGCGCGGCAGGCGCTCGCCGATGAGCAACGCGAAGGCCGCCCCGGTGGGATCTGGGGTGCGGTCGAACGGGCGCGAGGCGTGGGGCGTGGCGCGAGCGGCGCGCGTGGCGACCATGGCGGATGAGCCGCGCGGCGCAAGCGACCGACACAAGGCGGCACCCGGTCTTGCCGCCACGTCCGCGCTCGTGTGGTTCGCCGCTGGGTTGAGCGCCAGGTGGATCGGCATCTGGCTGGCCCTGGGCGGCGCGGCCGTGGTGCTGGGTGCGTGGGCGCTGCTGGTGGACGCGTCTGGGGTGCGGTCGCGTCTCGCACCCGACCGGCGGAGCCTGGCCGGGGGGCTCGCGCTGGGTCTCGTGACGGGCGCCGTCACCGTCGCGGCGACGTACTTGCTCTACCCGGTCGTGGTGGCCGCCGCTCCGTGGTTGGCGGCCCAGGCCGACGCGCTCTACGACGCCTTCCGAGCGCCGTCCGCGCTGGTGGTGACGTTGGCGTTGGTGCCCATCGTCGTCGGCGAGGAACTCGTCTGGCGCGGCGTGGTGCAGGGTGCCGTGGCACGACGGGACGAAGTTAGGCGGGACGAAGCTAGGCGGACCGGAGCCAAGCGGAACGAAGCTCGGCCGACCGGAGCTCGGCCGACCGGCGCTTGGCGCACCGCCGTCCTGACCGCGGCGCTCTACGCCCTAGCGGGCGCCGCGGTCGGTTCGACGCTGCTCGTGCTCGTCTCGTACGGCCTCGGCCTGGTGTGGAGCCTCGTGCGCGGATGGAGCGGCGGCCTGGTTGCGCCGATCGTGGCGCACGTGACGTGGAACGTCGTGGTGCTCATCTGGTTGCCGCTCGATCGGCTGTGATGGTCAGTCGTGACGGTCCGTCGTGATCACCGACCGTGAGGCTCGCTCACTGCCGTCACGCCTCGTCCGGCACGAACCGCAACGCCACCCCGTTGCTGCAGTACCTCAGCCCGCTCGGCGCCGGCCCGTCGTCGAACACGTGCCCGTGGTGCCCGCCGCAGTTGGCGCAATGGTACTCGGTGCGGGCGTAGCCGATGTGGTAGTCGGTCTTCGTCTCGAACGCGCCGGGTAGCGCCTCCCAGAACGACGGCCAGCCGCAGTGGGCGTCGAACTTCACGTCGCCGCGGAACAACGGGTGCCCGCAGGCGGCGCAGACGTACGTGCCCTTGCGCCACTCGTGGTTGAG
>CAZACZ010000156.1:0-2304 GCA_964483695.1 uncultured bacterium
CCTGCTTGACGCTCTGGCCCTCGCGCATCACCAGCATCGAGAGGAGCACGGCGTTGCCGGTGCGGTAGCCGCCGTCGACGCCGGCGCTCGAGCCGATCTCGACCGCCACCTCCTCCTCCTGATAGCGGGCGATCTGTAGTGCCTGCACGCGCGCATCCTGACGGATGCCGCGCTCCATCTGGACCGCCGCCGCGACCTTGTCCTCCAGCGGTGCCGAGAGCCCCTCGTCGAGCAGGTCGCGGCGGCCGAGCGCGCGGCCGGCCGGGAGCGCCGCCGCGCCAGGCGCCTTCAACTCGGCGTTCTCGATCGCCTCGTCGAGCGCCCACGCGAGCGCTTCCTCGCTCAGCTCTTCGGTGGAGGCGTACCCCACGCGCCCGCCGGACACGACCCGCAGCCCGATCCCACCGCGCGTGGCGAGGCGAACGTCGGATGCCGCGCCGTCCTGCGCGTCGATCGAGAGGGTGCGCTCGGTGGTCGAGAGCACCTCGAGGTCCACCCCGCGCTCCTTGGCCTTCGCCAGCAACCAGGTCTTCGCGTCGCGCACGTTCACGCTTCACCCCCGACGACGATCTCGCTCACCAGCAGATGCGGCTGCCCGACCTCGGTCGGGATGGACCCCGACATCGAGCCGCACATGCCCGGTTCGGTGCTCAGGTCGTCCGACACCGCCACGATGCGGCGGATCGACTCCGGACCCTTGCCGAGCAACATCGCGCCGCGGACCGGCTCGGCGATCTGGCCGTCGCGGATCATGTACCCCTCCCGCACCGCGAAGTTGTACTCGCCCGAGCCCGGGCGCACCTGCCCGCCGCCCATGGTCTTGGCGTACAGGCCGAGTTCGATGCCGTCGAACAGCTTCTCCTTGGGCGTGTCGCCCGGCACCACGAAGGTGTTGCGCATGCGCGAGGTGGGGGCGAAGGTGTAGTCCTGCCGGCGGCCCGAGCCGGTGGGGCGGTAGCCGGTCTTGAGCGCGCCCCAGCGGTCCACCATGTAGCTCTTCAGCACGCCGTCCTCGATCAGCACGGTGCGCTCGGTGGGCGCCGCTTCGTCGTCGAAGCGCGAGGAGCCCCAACCGTGCTGGGTGGTGCCGTCGTCGACGTAGGTCACCACCGGGCTGGCGATCTGCTCGCCCAGTTTGCCCGCCAGCGCCGAGGCGTTGCGCGCCACCGCGGTCGTCTCGAGCAGGTGCCCGAGCGCCTCGTGGAAGATCACGCCGCCGAAGCCGTTGCCGATCACCACCGGCATGGTGCCCGCCGGCGCCTTGCGGGCGCGTAGGTTCAGCATCGCCATCTCGGCGGCGCGTTCGCCGACGGCGGCCGGCGGGTTGCGATCGAGCAGTTCCAGGCCCATCGACAGGCCCGGACCGTGGGCGCCCGTCTGCGTCTCGCTGCCGTCGCTAGCGATGGCCTGCGCCACCAACCGCGTGCGCACGCGCCGGTCGTCCACCCAGGCGCCGTCCGAGTTCGCCACCGTGACGTCTTGTTCCCACTCGATCAGGCGCGCGTCCACTTGCTGGATCTCGGGGGCGATGCGCGCACCCGCGTCCACCTCGCGCAGACGCTCGACGCGCCAGGCCTTGTCGCGCGTGTCGAACGCCACGCTGGGGGCGTGGATGTCGGGCCCGGCGTCCCGCTTGCGGAGGTCGAGGCCGCCGCGGCCGGCGGCGTCCGGCCGGCCGGCACCCGACGCCTGCCCGTTCCCGCCACGAAGCGCGGCGAGGCTGGCGAGCAACTCGGCGATGGCGTCCTCGCGCACATCGTTGGTGTAGCCGTACACCACGTCCTGGCCGAAGAAGAGCCGAACGCCGGCACCGTGCTCGATGCTGCTGGTGGCCTCCTCGACGCTGCCGTCGAGGGTGCGCAGCAGGCGCCTGCGCCAACGCTCGACGTAGATCTCGGTGAAGTCGGCTCCTGCGCGGCGTCCGCGCTCGAGCAGCGAAGCGTATGCGTCTTGATGGAGCATGCGCGATGGTACCAGGGCGCGTGTCCTGGGCGGTGTCACGGCGTGTCGCGGCGTGTCGCGGCCGGTAAGAACTCCGTCAGGAACCCGTAAGCTTTCGCTCACACGGCGCCGTGCATCCTCACGGTACGCGACCACACCGCAGACAGCGGTGGGCAGACTTCGGAAGCTATGAGACCTGATCCCGTACTCGGGCGCTTGGGACAGGTGGAGCTAGTAGCGCGACCGGCCGAACGTTCCGGAGGATGCCATGCAGCGTTACCGTTCCAACCCCATCCGCAACCCGTTCTTCGCTCTGGCCATGGTGGCCACGCTGGTGTTCCTGCTGAGCGCCTGCGGCACCAC
>CAZACZ010000157.1:0-2252 GCA_964483695.1 uncultured bacterium
GCGACCCCACGAAGCTACTGGAGGTCGTGGAGGTCGGCAAGCAGCTCCTGATCACCCGTGGGGCCTTGACCACCTTCTCGGTCGCCAACGACGTGGCCAAGTACTTCGCCATCATCCCCGCCATCTTCGCCGGCGCCTTCCCTGCGCTCGGGGTGCTCAACGTCATGGGCCTCGCGAGCCCCACCTCCGCCGTCCTCTCCGCCGTGATCTTCAACGCCCTCGTCATCCCCGCCCTGATCCCCATCGCGTTGCGCGGGGTGCGCTACGCCCCCAAGAGCGCGGATGCGCTGCTGGCCGGCAACCTGTTGGTGTACGGCGTGGGCGGCCTGATCGTGCCGTTCCTAGGCATCAAGCTCATCGACCTCGTCCTCGGCGCCCTGGGCGCCCACTAGGAGGATCGCATGACGGCGGACCCGTCCTCGACGGCTCCCTCGGCCACCCCGACCGTGGTGGCCCTCGCACCCAGCGTCAGCCCTGGCTCGCTCGGCACCGTGGCCGGCGCGGCGGTGCTGTTCATGCTCGTCTGCGGTCTGCTCTACCCCGCCGTCACGGTGGGCGTGGTGCAGCTCTTGTTCCCGCGCCAGGCCGAGGGAAGCCTGATCGTGCGCGGCGGCGAGGTGGTCGGCTCCGAACTGGTGGGCCAGCCCTTCGGCGACGCCGGATACTTCATCGGCCGCCCCTCGGCCGCAGGGTACGACCCGACGTCCGTGGCGGGCTCGAACCTGGCGTCGTCCAACCCCGCCCTGCGCGCACGCGCGGAGGGCAGCGCGGCCGAGATCGCTGCACGCGAGGGCGTGGCGCCCGACCACATCCCGGTGGATCTGATCGCGGCCTCGGGCTCCGGGATCGATCCGCACGTCTCGCCCGACGGTGCCCTGCTCCAGGTGCCGCGCGTGGCGGCAGCCCGCGGTCTCGACGAGGCGGAGGTGCAGGCGCTCGTGGCACGCTTCACCGAGCGGGGCCCCCTGGGCCTGGGGCAGCCAGGCGTGAACGTGCTGGAGCTGAACCTGGCGCTCGACGCCCTCGATGGAAGGAGGGCACCCGCTCGACCATGAGGGGACCGCTCCGCTGCTGGCCCTCCGTGCGCGTGGACGCGACCGGCGCGTCCAGGCGCACGGCTGCGCCCGATCCCGAAGCCTTGCTTCGCGCCGGTCACGACCGAACGGCGGGGCGGGGACACCACCGCCTCTACGTCGGCATGGCCGCCGGGGTCGGCAAGACCTATCGCGCCCTCACCGAACTCCACGAGCTCCGCGACGACGGCGTGGACGCCGTGATCGGCCTGTTGGAGACGCACGGGCGCGACGAGACCGCGCGCCTGGCCGAGGGCCTCGAGGTGGTTCCGCGCCGAACGCTCGCATACAAGGGTGTGCAACTCACGGAGATGGACACGGACGCGATCCTGGCCCGCGCACCCGACGTGGTGCTGGTGGACGAGCTGGCACACACCAACGTCCCCGGCTCGGAGCGTCCCAAGCGCTACGAAGACGTGGAGGTGCTGCTGGCCCACGAGGTGGACGTGATCTCCACCATGAACGTGCAGCACCTCGAGAGCGTGAACGACCTGGTGGAGCGCCTGACGGGCGTGCGGGTCCGCGAGTTGGTCCCGGACCGGGTACTGCTCGATGCGGACGAGGTCATCCTAGTGGACGTCACACCGGAGGTGCTGCGCGAACGCCTGCGGCAAGGCAAGATCTACGGGGAGGACCGCATCGATCGGGCCCTGGCGAACTTCTTCAGGCCCGAGAACCTGTCGATCCTACGCGAGCTGGCGCTGCGGCAGGTCGCGGACGCGGTCGAAGGCACCCCTGGGGGGCCAGGGCGAGGTGTGAAGGACAAGGTCGCGGTGGCCGTGACGCCCACTCCGAACGGGGCGCGCCTCATCCGGAGGGGCGCCCATCTAGCCCAGCGCCTCAAGGGAGACCTGGTGGCGGTGTTCGTGCAGTTGCGTACCCTGAGGCGGGACCAAGAGCGCTGGCTGGATGCCCACCGCCTGGTGACGGAGTCCTTGGGGGGAACGTTCGTGCGGCTCGAGGCGCACGACGCCGCACACGCCTTGCTCGCGTTCGTGCGTCAGGAGGGCGTGACCCAACTGGTGATGGGCGCGAGTCTGCGCAGCTCGTGGCAGGAGTTCGTACGCCGTTCGATCATCAACCGTGTGATCCGGGGCGCCGAGGGGGTGGACGTGTACGTCATCGGGGCGAACGCCAACGGACGAGCCAAGGGCAGGAGCACTTGACTGGCCGAAGGAG
>CAZACZ010000158.1:0-2115 GCA_964483695.1 uncultured bacterium
CGTTCGCCGGTTGAATAGGGACCCACCCTGGTTTCATGGGTGTTGCTCGTTCTGGGTGCGGATGAGTCCGCTCTTGCGTTTCTCTCTCAGGCGGTAGCTCTCCCCTCGGATGCTGATGACGTGGCTGTGGTGCAGCAGGCGATCGAGGATGGCGGTGGCGATGACGGGGTCTCCCAGGACTTCGCCCCATTCCCCGAAGCTCTGGTTGCTGGTGAGCAGGATGCTGCCGCGCTCGTAGCGGGCGGCGATGAGTTGGAACAGCAGGGTGGCGCCGAGCTTGTCGAGCGGGAGGTACCCGAACTCGTCGATGATGAGCAGCTTGGGCGCCAGGTAGATCCTGAGTCGGCGTTCGAGGCGGCGTTCCTCATGGGCTACCCGTAGGTCTTCGAGCAGGCGGTGCATGGTGGTGAAGTACACCCCGGAGCCGTGATGGATGGCCAGCAGCCCCAAGGCGACGCTGAGATGGGTCTTGCCGACTCCGGGGGGTCCGAGCAGGATGAGGTTGTCGGCGTGCGCGATGAAGGTGAGGGTGGCGAGCTCTTGGATCTGGCGTCTGTCGATGCTGGGTTGCGCGTCGAAGTCGAATTGCTCCAGGGTCTTCTTGAACGGAAGCCGAGCGAGCTTCGTGCGGGTGTCCAAGTAGCGCCTGCGGCGGATCTGCAGCTCGGTGTCGAGCAGGTCGGTGAGGAACTCGGCGTAGGGGATCTCGCGTTGGCTGGCGGCTTCCAGGCTGGCGTCGAGCGCCACCGCGGCTTCGGCCAGGCCGAGCGCCTGGAGTTGCTCGCGGGCGCGCTCCAGCGCGATCACGAGCCGCTCCCGGCCAAGGCGTCGTAAGCGGCGAGGCTCCTGACCTCCACCTCGGGGCCGGCCACCTGGAACGCCAGCGCCTTCCCGGGCCGAGCGGTGTCGCCCAAGGGGGCGCCGTGGTACTGGCCGGGCAGGTGCAGCGTCAAGCCGCTCACCAGCCCGCGCGGGTGCGTGGCGATGACGCCCAGCTCGTCGCGGATCTCCACCACCGTCGCGCTGGCGCTGACGCGCACGTAGCGGCCGGCGTGCTTCCAGGGCACGGCGTAGCGGTTGCCTTCGAAGCTCACGAACGCGTCCCGGCTCACCCGCCGCTCCTCGGCCAGCAGCGCCTGGAACGCCGCCCTCGGCTGCAGCCGCTGAAGCTCCTTACGCTCCACGTCCAGCAGGTCGATGGGTCGCTGATGGGTGGTGCCGTGCAGGCGCACGTTCGCGACCTCCGCCAGCCACGCCTCCACCTGCCGGTTCAAGTCGAGTAGGTTGGTGAACTTCACCGCCGGCCAGAAGCTGGTGCGCAGGTAGCCGATGGCGCGCTCCACCCGCCCCTTGCTCTGTGCCCGGTAAGGGCGGCACGCCCTGGGCTCGTACCCGGCGAGCAGCGCGAAGTCCAGCAGCCTGGGTTGGAACGTGACGCGCTCCCCGTCGCGGCCCGCCACCACCGCCCTCATGTTGTCGTACAGCACCCGCCTCGGCACCCCGCCGAGCTGCTCGAACGCCTGAAGGTGGCACCTGAGCAGCGTGCTCAGGTCCTGCTGCGGCACGAACGCCACGCTCAACGCACGCGAGAACGACAGCACCATCACGAACGCCAGCACGTTGCGCTTTCGGCCGCTGTCGTCGAGGAACGGGAACACCCCGAAGTCGACCTGCGCCTCCTCCCCAGGCGCCACCTCGTAGCGCACCGCCAACCGCGGCATTCCCGCCGGCCGCAAGGGGTGCAGGTACCCCTTCAGGATGGTGACGCCACCCTCATACCCCATGCCCTTCAGCTCGCGCAGGAGGCGCTCGGCGTTCCACACGCCCTCGCTCATGCGCCGCTCCAGGTACGGCTTGAAGGCATCCAACTTCGACGCCTTGGCGCTCCTCGGCCCGTACTTCGGGACCTCCGGCGCCCGAAGGTACTTCCTGACGGTGTTCCTCGCGAACCCGGTACGGCGAGCGATCTCCCGAACACTCAACCCCGCCGCCCGCAACCGCATCACCTCGACCACCTCAAGGCCTCCCAGCATGCCGCCATTCTCAGCAGCGCAAACGAGAGGGGGGTCAGAATTCAACCGGCGCTAGAGGGTCAACTTACAACCGGCAACGACA
>CAZACZ010000159.1:0-2107 GCA_964483695.1 uncultured bacterium
GTGTCGAACCCCACCATGGCGGTCTCCCTTCCGGCGCGGCGCCGCGCGACGTCAGTCAGCCGTGCGCGCCCGCCCCTTCGTTCGCCTCCGCGCAAGTAGCGCCACCAGCGCGGCCAGCACGAGCATCGCGCCTGCCCCTACGATGGCTCCTGCTCCCACCGCTCTGGCGTTGCTGCGTACGAACGCCAGGCCGCGCTCGACGAGGCCGCTGCCGCGGGCGCCCGGAACGGGGATCCGCAGCACGCGGAACAGCTGGGCGCGCAGCTCTTCGGCCTCGGCCTGGTCGAGGCCCAGGTTCGGCATCTGGTTCTCGGGGCGGTCGAACCGCGGCTCCTGCAGGTAGTACTTGAGCCACGTCCAGGTGCGCTCGGTGCCGTGTGCCTGCAGCACCTCCTGGCGCGCGGCGCGCCAGCTCGCGAACGGCTCTTCGTCTAGCGCGTCCACGCGCGCCACCTGTTCGGTGTACTCGGGAGCGTTCAGGCGCTGCGTGAGGCGCCAGTTCACGCCGAAGCTGTCGAGGCTCGGCCCGATGCCGCCCCCCTTGCCTTCGACGGCGTGGCACGATACGCACCCCTGCGTGGCGAGGACGCCCAGGCCCTGCATCGTCTCGAGGCTGGCGCGCGGCGTCACCATGGTGGCGTGGGCCGCGCTGGGATCGTAGCGCAGGCGGAGCACCGAGCTGGTGCCGTCCTCGCCGGGCAGCATCCCGACGGTGTAGACGCCATCCGGTCCGAGGGCCACGGCCGAGAAGTGCTGGGTGCCGGGTTCGCCCACGTACTCGAGCAGGTACCTGGGCACGTCCGGAGCGCGGTCCGTCGCGCCGCCGTACCCGACCACGCCGGTGCTGGTGCCTTTGCCGCCGAAGACGGCGCTGACGAAGCGGTCCCTCCAGGTCGCGTCGACGAACGCGGCGTCGGATGGGAGGTAGGTGGTCTGCACCGGCGAGATGGTCGGCACGAACACCAGCTCGGCGCGGACGGTGAGGCTCTGGTCGGTGCCGCGCCAGAGGTGATCCTCGCCCTTGCGCACGGGGAGGAAGCGATCGAGGTCGATGCCGTTCTCGGCGGCGAAGAGCTGCCCGTCGACCCACACCAGACCGAACGGGTTGCGAAAGCCGTAGCCGTAGACGTACGCCTCCGGCGGGAAGGTCCCGTCCGCCGCGGGAACGGCGCCCTCAAGGAACGGGTTGTCGGGGCACGGCGCGCCGTTCTCGTCGAGGCAGAGCACCTTGCCCAGCAGCGCATCGGTGTGCACCGCTTCGGCGAAGTTGCCGCCGTCGCCCACGCCGACGTACAGACGCTCATCGTGCACCACGCAGGTGCCGATCTGGTGCGCCGGCGCTGCCTGGAACGGTGCCAGCATGGCGTCGAGCGAGCGGGTCTCGCTGGCCGCCAGGTCGAAGGTGCCCGGCGTCGAGGCGAACCGCGCGATGCGGTTGCGCAGCACCCCGCCTTGGTCGGCTTCGGTGTAGGTGACGAAGACGTAGCCGTTGTCGGCGTCGAGGCAGAGCCCCGCCAGCCCGCTCTGAGACGTCCCCAAGAGCGGGGTCGTCTGCCCCCGTGCCGCCGGCACCTGCGCGAACGCGTGCACCGTCCGGTCGCTGGTGACGACCTTGATGGCGCCCTGCAATTCGGCCACGAAGTAGAGCGGGTCCGCGGGAGCGTCGCCCGGCTCCGGCACGAAGGCGATGGCGGTCGGAAGGGCGAAGCCGCCCACATCGATCTCGAGGGCGTACCCGGGCTGGACGGCGAACTGCTCGAGGCCCGCTTGGCCCAAAGCGATCGCACCGAACGACAGGAGCAGCGGCACCAGCGCGCGGGGAACGCTACCCGGCCCCGAGGCGGCACGACGCAGCAGTTCGATCACGACGAAACGACCCCCTTCGAGGCCCCAGGTCCGGCTAGTACGAGGTAGTACGCGGCAGCACGCGCCATGATAGCCACGCGCCTGCGGAGGCGGCGTGACGGTTCGCGCGTACGGTCCTACGAAGGAACGTGCCCACCGGCGCAGCGGATGCCGGTGGGCACGGGCCTAGCGAGCCTTCACCACGGGAGCGCGCGCACCTCCGGCTCCACCGCTTCGAACACCACCGTCGTGAACGCCGGCA
>CAZACZ010000160.1:0-2032 GCA_964483695.1 uncultured bacterium
GCAGCGTCGTCGATCGCGGCGACTACCTGGTCGTCACCACGCCCACCAACCCGACCTACCACTGGGGCAACTTCCTGCTGTTCGCAAGGCCACCGCGGCAAGGGGACCTGGAGCGCTGGACGGACACGTTCCGCCGCGAGATCGGTGACCCCGACCGCGTAGGCCACATGGCGTTCGGCATCGACGGCACCGCCGGCGATGCCGGAGACGCCGGCGCGGTGCAGGCGTTCCTGGACGCCGGCTTCACGTTGGAGCGCGGCGCCGTGCTGACGGCGTCGACGGTGCGGACGCCGCCCAGGCCGAACCTCGACGTGGAGGTTCGGCCGCTGCGCACCGACGCCGAGTGGGCGCAGGCGGTCGACCTGCGTGTGTTGCGCCGCCCCGCCGAGGCGCGCGACGAGGGGATGGCCACCTTCCAGCGTCGCCAGATGGCGCGCTACCGCGCGATGGCGTCGGCCGGCTGGGGTCGGTGGTTCGGGGCGTTCCTGGCCGGCACGATGGTCGGGGACTTAGGCGTGTACCACCGCGGCGGCGTCGGGCGGTTCCAGTCGGTCGGCACCCATCCGGACTACCGGGGGCGCGGCGTCGCCTCCACCCTGGTGCACCGAGCCGCCGAGGGCACGCTGCGCGAGCACGGCGTGCGGACGCTGGTGATCGTGGCCGACGACGGCTCGCAGGCGGAGCGCATCTACGCTTCGCTGGGGTTCGCTCGGGTCGAGACGACGGTGGGGTTGAGCTGGAGTGCGCCCGCCGAGAAGGTCAGGGCGGCGGGGTGACCCGAGCGGTCGCACCCGCCGCCGACCCCGGCCTCAACTCCCCGCGAAGCTCACGCCGTCCACCGCGACGCTCGGGACCACGAAGGTGTTCCCGCTCATGGCGGGCACCCAGGTGGCGTCGTCGCCGACCTCTTCGACGCGGCTCAGCGCATCGAACAGGTTGAACGAGACCGCGAAGTCCTCCACCGGCCAGCGTTCGCCGCCGACCGACTCGATGCCCATGGCCTGCACGCTGATGTCGCCGGTGATCGGGTTGGCACCGGCGTGCACCCCCATCAGGTCGGTGACGAGCACGCCGTCGCCGTCCGCGACACCACGTCCGGGTTCGAGGAGGACGTTGGTCGGCGCCACCCCGAGCGTGCTGGCGTAGCTGCGGCTGGCGTGCCCGGTGGTGGCGTGGCCGGTGCGCGCGGCGGTGTCGGTGTTGTGGAGGAACGAACGCAGCACGCCTCGCTCCACCACCACGAGACGCTGGGAGGGCGTTCCCTCGGCGTCGAACGGTCGACTGGCGAGGCCGCCTTGGAGCGTCGCGTCGTCGACGAGCGTGACGCGATCGGACAGGATCTTCTCGCCGAGCTTCCCGGCGAGACGGCTCTTGCCTTCCGCCACCGACTTGCCCGACACCGAGTAGAGGAACAGCTGCAGCAGTTCCGCCACCACCTCGGGGGTGAAGACCGCGCGGCGCCGGCCGGTGCGCAGCGGCTTGGCCCCCAGCATCCTGCCGACCTTCTCGAGCGACTCGAGCGCGGTGCGGCCAGGGTCGAGCTGGTGGAACTCGCGCGTGGCGTCGACCTTGTACCCCTGCTTGACGCTCTGGCCCTCGCGCATCACCAGCATCGAGAGGAGCACGGCGTTCCCGGTGCGGTAGCCGCCGTCGACGCCCTTGCTGGAGCCGATCTCCACCGCCACCTCCTCCTCCTGGTAGCGAGCGATCTGCAGCGCCTGCACGCGAGCATCCTGCCGGATGCCGCGCTCCATCTGGACCGCCGCCGCGACCTTGTCCTCCAGCGGCGCCGAGAGCCCTTCGTCGAGCAGGTCGCGGCGGCCCAGCGCCTTGCCTGCCGGGAGCGCGGCCGTGCCCGGCGCCTTCAACTCGGCGTTCTCGATCGCCTCGTCGAGCGCCCACGCGAGCGCCTCCTCGCTCAGCTCCTCGGTGGAGGCGTACCCCACGCGCCCGCCGGCTACGACCCGCAGCCCGATCCCGCCGCGTGTGGCGAGGCGGACGTCGGACGCCGCGCCATCCTGCGCGTCGACCG
>CAZACZ010000161.1:0-2015 GCA_964483695.1 uncultured bacterium
ACGAGGACGTCGTCGAGCATGGTGCTGCGAGTGTACCGTCCGCTCGCGGGGCGACGTTCCCGTCGCTGGCGGCGGTGTCCTTGCAGCGCCGAACGGCTGGTTGGCGGTTCCGGAGCCCGTGGTATCGTCACCCCGTTCGAATTCGAGCGAAGGAGGTCACCATGCGCATCGGTCGCTGGTCTTTCATTCTCGTTGCGGCACTCGGGTTGAGCGCCGCCTCCGCCCAGATGGCACTGTCGATCGCTACCGGCGGCACGGGCGGGGTGTACTACCCGGTCGGCGGCGGCTACGCCCAGATCATCGACCAGTTCGTCGACGGGTACACGGCGACGGTCGAAGCCACCAACGCCTCGGTCGACAACGTCGGATTCATCTCGCGCGGCGACTCCGACATCGCCCTGGCGTTGGCCGACACCGTGCTGGCGGCCTACAACGGCACCGGCAACTTCGGCTCCGGTGGGACGTTGCCGCAGCTGCCGAACCTGCGTGCCGTCACGGTGGCGTACACCAACGCGGTGCACATCATCACGCTCGAAGGCTCCGGCATCGAGAGCCTCGCCGACCTGCGCGGCAAGCGCGTCTCGGTGGGCGCCCCCGGCTCCGGCACCGAGGTGTCGGCCAACACCATCCTGAACGCCGTCGGCATCACCTACGACGACTTCCAGGTCCAGCGCCTGTCGGTGAACGAGACCGCCGACGCGCTGCGCGACGGCGCCATCGACGCCGGCTTCTGGTCCGGTGGGGTGCCAACGGGCGCGGTGCTGAGCCTGGCCGAGACCCGCCAGATCAAGCTGGTTGCCGTCAGCGACGAGGAGTTCGCAGCGATCCACGCCGCCGACCCGACGCTGATCCGCTACGTGTTCCCGGAAGGCGCCTACCGCGGCATCGCCGAGACCGCCTCCATCGGCACGCCCAACCTGATCGTGGTGGCCGCCGAGATGGACGAGGAGCTCGCCTACCAGTTCACCAAGGCGCTGTTCGAGAACATCCAGGTGGTGCGCGACATCCACCCGTCGGCCAACGAGACGGTCCCGGAGTCGGCGCTGGCCTCGCCCGTGCCGCTGCACCCGGGCGCCATCCGCTACTTCGAGGAGATCGGGCTGGCCGTGCCGGACGCCTTGCGCGTCGACTGAGGCAGCTTCGACCTAGGAGGAAGCCACGTTCCCGACCTTGCACCGCGGGGGGAGCCGTCCACGTCGACGGCTCCCCCCGTTCGCTCGGGCGCTGCGCCGGCTCGCGGTTCTGGCAGCGGCCCTGCTCGTGTTGCCGGCGCTCGCGGCCGCGCCGGTGGGCGGATCGGCTGCCGCGCCGGCAGGGGTGCCGCACCTGGTCGTCCGCACCGCGTCGGGCGAGGTGCTCGTCGACGCCCCGCTCCCCCCGGGCGGCAGCTGGACCCTCTCCTGGACGCACTCGGTGGCGCAAGTAACGATCCGCGACGTGTTCGCCTGGCGTGACGGCACCATGCTCCTCACCGACCACTACACGCCCTACCTCGACATCGCCGGCCTGGGGTACACCCCCGGACGAGGCGAGCTCGTGCAGGAAGCGGACGGTGGGTACCATATCCGTGGCATCGACCAACCGATCTACGGCAACGTGTTCCACCACATCATCGGCACGCGCCGCGCGCCGTCGGTCCTCATCGTCGGCGACCAGCGCTTCGAACTCAGCGCCACGCACCCCGGGACTCATGCCCGCATCGAGGTGACGACCCCATGACCGAGGCCACCGTCAACCCCCAGGATCTCGATCGCGAAACGCGGCCGCTGGCCGTCGCGCCATGGGTCATCGGGGTGATCACGGCGCTGGCCGTGGTCCTCGGGGTGTTCCAGCTCTACACCGCCGGATTCCGGCCGCTCAACCTCTTCTACCAGCGCGGCTTCCACCTGATGATCATCCTGGTCGTCGCGTTCCTCGCCTACCCGTTCCGCGGCCGCAAACGTGGCGCCCTGGGCTGGACCGTCGACGGCGTCTGGCTGGCCGCCTCGGTGTACGCGGGCGGCTACCTGATCGTC
>CAZACZ010000162.1:0-1886 GCA_964483695.1 uncultured bacterium
GTCTGCGGTCCGCGTCAGGCGACGCGCGCGCTCTCCGCCTCGGCCAGCGCCACCAGCGCGCTGCGCGCGGGCGACGGGGCGAACGGCGTCAGGGCCGCCACGGCCGCGGCGGCCTCGGCGTGGATGCGCTCGCGGGTGCGCACGTCGGTACCGTGCTCGCGCACGAGCGCGGCCATGCGCTCGACGTCGCCCGGCAGCGCGGCGTGGCGCGTGACGATGGCGCGCGCCTCCTCGTGCCGGTGATCGAGCAGCAACTGCAACACCGGGTGAGTGGCCTTGCCCTCCCGAAGGTCGCCGCCGACCGGCTTGCGCAGTTGCCGCTCGTCCCCGAGCAGGTCGAGGTAGTCGTCGCGGAGTTGGAAGGCTCTGCCGAACGCCATGCCGTAGGCGCGCAACGCTTCGCGCTCGCGCTCCGGGGCCCCCGCCACGATGGCCACCCCCTCGCAGGCCGCCGCCACCAACACCGCGGTCTTGCCTTCGATGACGCGGTCGTAGGTGGCGTAGGCGTACTCCTGCAGCGTCGCCGCCTGGAACTGCAGGACCTCGCCCTCGCAGATGGCGGCGGCAGTTTGCGACATCAACTCGGTGAACGCCGCGCTGCCACTGCGCGCCAGCAGCCCCAGCACGCGCGCGAGCATGAAGTCGCCGGACATGACGCTGACGACGTTGCCGTAGCGGCGGAAGGCGGCCTCGACGCCCCGCCGGGTGTCGGCGTCGTCGATGAGGTCGTCGTGCAGCAGCGAAGCGGAGTGCAGCAACTCGACCGCCAGCGCCACCCGCATGGTGTCCTCGGCCCCGGCCCCGAGCAGCCGACCGGTCAGGAACGCGAGCCCAGGGCGCAGGCGCTTGCCGCCGGCGCGCACCAGGTCGTCGCCGATCGCCTCGATGAACGCCACCGAGGACCGCAACTCGCCGGCGAGTCGCTTCTCGAAGTCGTCAAGGTCGTGCTGGATGAGGTCGAACACGCTTCGGCCAGTATACGTGGGGGGTCCGCGGGTCAGTCCGCGGCGGTCTCGCCGGGCGACGCCTGCAAGTAGAAGGTCAGGCGCTTGAGGCCGGCGAGCAGGTCGACCGGCTCGACCCGCACGTGCTCCGGGACGTCGATGACGGTGGGCACGAAGTTGAGGATGCCGCGGATGCCGGCCTGGACCAGGGTGTCGGCGGCCTCCTGCGCGCCGCCGACCGGCACCGTCAGGAAGGCGATGTCGATGGCGCGCTCGGCCACTACCCGCGGCATCTCCGCCATGCCGTGGATGGGAAGCCCGCCCAGTTTCCGGCCCACCTTGTGCGGGTCGACGTCGAAGGCGCAGCGCAGCAGGAAGTCGTACTGACCGAAGTGGGGGTAGTCGGCGAGCGCCTGTCCCAGCCGACCCATGCCCACGATGGCGACGTTCCACGGTCGGGTGAGCCCGAGGATGCGCCGCAGCTCGCGCCGCAGGGTCGGGACCGTGTAGCCGCTACCGCGCGTGCCGAAACTCCCGAAGTAGGCGAGGTCCTTGCGCACCTGGAAGGCCGAGACGTTGGCTTCCGCTGCCAGGTGCTCGGACGACGTGCGCCCCACGCCCCCTTCCTCGAGGTCGGTGAGCACCCGAAGGTAGGTGACGAGACGGCTGATCGTCGCCGAAGGCGTGGCCCTGCCGGCCTTGCTCATCAGCGCGCGAAGCTCTCGATCCCCGCGGCCTCCAGCCGCGCCTGCGCATCGCTCAGCGCGGCATCGTCGAACGGGCCCACCAGGAGCTTCACCAGGTCGTTCTCGACGCGTTCGGTGACGGCGAACCCGAGCCCTTCCAGGCGCTCGCGCTGTGGCAGCGAGCTCTCGCGCGAACCGTAGGCGCCGACCTGCAAGTAGCGGCCGCCGACCGTCGGAGTGGCGGCGGGGGTAGCCG
>CAZACZ010000163.1:0-1876 GCA_964483695.1 uncultured bacterium
GCCAGCGGCCGTGCGGGCGCGGTCGCCGCGGCGGGCCGCGGTGGGAACGGCGGCACGGGGCTGGTCCCGGCCGCCCCCTCGGTGCGGCGGCTGGCACGCGAGCTCGGCGTCGACGTGCGCACGGTGCGCGGCTCCGGCGTCCTCGGTCGCATCTCCGCCGAGGACGTCCGTAGCGTGGCCGAAGGCCACGGCGTGGTCCGAGGCCCGGGCGTGGCCCGAGGCCCGGGCGCGACGGCACCCGGCCAGGCGGCCGCTTCCCCGGCGGTCACGCTGCCCGACTTCACGCGCTGGGGTGAGGTGGAACGCACCCCGATGAGCGGCATCCGCAAGGCCACCGTCCGGTCGATGACCGCCGCATGGGCTACCGTCCCGATGGTGACGCACTTCGACGAGGCCGACGTGACCGAGCTCGAGCGCACCCGCAAGCGCTACCAGCCGATGGCCGACGCGGCGGGCGCCAAGCTGACGCCGACCGCGATCCTCCTGAAGGTGGTGGCCGCGGCGTTGCGCCGCTTCCCGGACTTCAACGCCAGCATCGACGCCGCCGCCATGGAGATCGTCCACAAGAAGTACGTCAACGTGGGCGTCGCCGTCGATACCGACGCCGGCCTGCTGGTTCCGGTGGTGAAGCACGCCGACCGCAAGAACATCATCGACCTAGCCAAGGAGTTGGGGGCGTTGGCCGAGAAGGCGCGGGACCGGAAGCTCACGCCCGACGAGATGCAGGGCGGGAACTTCAGCATCTCGAACCTCGGCGGCATCGGCGGCACCGGCTTCACGCCGATCGTCAACCCGCCCGACGTGGCCATCCTCGGCGTATCGCGGGCGACCACGAAACCGGTGTGGGACAAGGACGCGCAAGCGTTCGTGCCGCGCATGATCATGCCGTTGTCGTTGACGTACGATCACCGACTGATCGACGGCGCTGCCGCGGCCCGCTTCCTGCGCTGGGTGTGCGCCGCGATGGAGGAGCCGTTCCTGGTGGCGCTCGAAGGCTGAGGGGCGCGGCAGACGCGCCGTTCCTGACGGAAGGTTCACCCGGCTCTCACGGACACCCGTGGTAGCATGCCCGGGTATGTCGGCCGTGCAGCACGTGCCCCACGCTTCGCAGGCCGCTCCCCGCCAGGTGGAGCTGCGTGCCCGCGGCCTCACCAAGCGTTACGGTCGACGCAAGGTCGTCGACGGCGTCGACCTAGACCTCCGCCGTGGCGAGATCGTGGCGTTGCTCGGGCCGAACGGGGCGGGGAAGACCACCAGCTTCTACATGATCGTCGGCTTCGTGCGCCCCAACGGGGGGCGCATCGAGTTGGCGGGGCGTGACGTCACCGGGTGGCCGATGCACCGTCGCGCGCGCTTAGGCCTTGGCTACCTGGCGCAGGAGCCGAGCGCCTTCCGGCGCATGACGGTGATCGACAACCTGCTGGCCATCCTGGAGTTCCAGGCGATCGCCGTTGCCGAGCAGCGGGAGCGGGCCGAGGCGCTGCTCGAGGAGTTCCATCTGGCGCACCTGGCGCACGCGCGCGCCGACACGCTGTCCGGCGGCGAGCGTCGGCGCCTCGAGATCGCGCGCAGCCTCACCATCGATCCGGACTTCCTGCTGCTCGACGAGCCGTTCACCGGCGTCGACCCGAAGTCGATCCGCGAGATCCAGACCATCATCCACCAGCTCCGCGAGCGCCGCGGGTTGGGCGTCTTGCTCACCGATCACAGCGTGCGCGAGACGCTCGCCATCGCCGACCGCGTGGTGCTGATGTTCGACGGGCGGGTGCGGTTCGACGGCACGCCCGAAGCGTTCGCGGCCGACCCCGACGTCCGCACCTACTACCTCGGCGCCGAGTTCCAACTCTGAGGGGCTGAGGTGCCTCTCCGCTCACCC
>CAZACZ010000164.1:0-1864 GCA_964483695.1 uncultured bacterium
CGCGGCCGGGCGGCGCGCTCGTGGCCGCGGTCTTCGCCGCGTGCCGGGACGAACGTGAGCCGCCGCGGCCGGCTGCTGGGCGACCGGGCGCGCTCGGTCTCGCTGGTCGGCCCGGCGACCGCCTGGCTGGTGCTGTTCTTCCTGCTGCCGCTGGTGTTCGTGGCCGTGGCCAGCTTCCTCTCGCGTGGGCAGGGCGGGGCGCCGGTTGCGCCCCTGACCCTGGAGCAGTACGACCGCACCTTCACCGTGTTCGGTCCGGTGATCTGGCGCAGCGTGCAGGTGGCGCTGCTCACCACCGTCATCAGCCTGCTGGCGGGATACCCTCTGGCCTTCTTCATCAGCCAACGCCCCAACGCGCGCACCCGCCTGCTGCTGCTGTTCCTGGTGCTGCTGCCGTTCTGGACCAACTTCCTGGTGCGTACCTACGCGCTCATCACGCTGATGCAGAAGGACGGCATCCTCAACGGGTTGATGGGGCGCCTCGGCCTGATCGCCGAGCCGATCCAGATGCTGTTCACCTCGAGCGCCGTGTTGGTCGGCCTGGTGTACGGCTACCTGCCGTTCATGATCCTGCCCATCTACGCCTCCGTCGAGCGCCTCGACCTGCGCTACGTGGAGGCGGCGCACGACCTCGGGGCGAACGACTGGACCACGTTCTGGCGCGTGGTCTTCCCGCTCACGCTGCCGGGCGTCATCGCCGGCTGCATCCTGGTGTTCATCCCCGCCATCGGCGCGTTCGTGACGCCCGACCTGATGGGGGGCACGCGCGGCCTGATGATCGGCAACCTGATCCAGAGCCAGTTCGGCGGACGCGGCAACGTGCCGCTCGGTAGCGCCGTGTCGATGGTGCTGCTGGCGTTGGTGTTCCTCGGCGTGCTGATCTACACCCGCTGGGGCCAGGAGGAGCAAGCGTGAAGTCTCCTGCGCGCGGGCGCTTCGAGCTCGACCGGGGCCGGTTGCGGCGCGACCTGACGGTGCGCCGCGTGGGGCGCGTCGGGCTCTGGCTCAGCCCGTTCGTCGTCTACCTGTTCCTGTGGATCCCCATCGTGGTGCTGGTGGTGTTCTCGTTCAACGACGCCGATTCGGTGTCGGTGTGGCGCGGCTTCAGCACACGCTGGTACGAGAACATCCTGCACAACACCATCACGGCCGGTACCGAGGCGGCACGGTTCCAGACCGGACTGCTGCTGCGCGCGGTGCGCAACTCGCTGATCGTCGCCTCCGTCGCCACGGTGGTCTCCACCGTGTTCGGCACCATGCTGGCGCTGGCGCTGGCGCGCGGTCGCTTCTGGGGGCGCAAGACGCTCGACGCGCTGTTCTACCTGCCGGTCGTCATCCCCGACATCACGCAAGGCGTGGCGCTGGCGGTGTTCTTCAACCTGGTGTTCGACTTCGTCCAGCGCGCGTTCGGGCTTCGGTTGGTGCCCGGCTTCGCGACCATCATCATCGCCCACGTGGCGTTCAACATCTCCTACGTCGCCATCGTCGTGCGCGCCCGGTTGGCGACGATGGATCCGTCGCTGGAGGAGGCGGGCCGCGACCTCGGGGCGACCTACGTCCAGACGTTCTGGCGCATCACCCTCCCGATCCTCATGCCGGGCGTCCTGGCGGGGGCGCTGCTGGCGTTCACCCTGTCGCTGGACGACTTCGTGATCACCTTCTTCAACGCCGGGGTCGGCACCACCACCCTGCCGCTGTTCGTCTACGGCATGCTGAAGCAGCGCGTGCCGCCGGAGATCAACGCCATCTCGGCGCTGATGATCTTGGCGTCCATCGTGTTGGTCGGCGGTTCCTTGATCCTGCAGCGACGCGGGGCCCGGCGCGAAGCGTGAGGCCCGAGCGGCCGCGCCCGTCGGGGCGGCGG
>CAZACZ010000165.1:0-1844 GCA_964483695.1 uncultured bacterium
TGGTCTACAACGACAACGAGGTGAACGCGGTCTTGAACGCCGCCGAGATCCGGCGCCTGGCCAGCGAACGCGACATCGAGGTGTTCGAACGCGTACTGGCCAACGACGCGTCGGGCGCCCCGTTGGTGGACGACATCCCGCAAGCCATGGCCGACATGGCGCGGAACGGGGTCGACATCCTCTACGTCGGGTCCAGCTCGTTCATCATCGCCAACGCCGAGGCATTCACGGCGTCGGCGCTGGAACACGGACTACCCGTCGCCACGGCGTACGAGGCGTTGGTGCGTGACGCCCATGCGCTCATCGCCGTGGCCAGCCCGTACTACAACGTGGGGCAACTGGCCGGGTACCAGGCGGAGCGGATCCTGCTCCAGGGGCGAACCCCGGGCGAGCTCGAGATCCTCGGCCTGGACCGGTTCACGGTACTCGTCAACCTCGAGAGCGCGAAGGCGCTGGAGCTGTACCCGCCGCTGCTCGTGCTGCGCTACGCCGAAGTGGTGGAACGCCCGTGATAGCCCTTGTGGCGGGGCAACGTGGGTGGGCCGTACGCGTCACCCCCTAGACCACGTCCGAGCGGTCGCGCGAAGGCCTTCGGGACGGGAGGAGGCCGTCGAGCCAGTCCCGCAACTCGTCGCCGGCGTCCTCCCCCACCCGAGGCAGGAACCTCGACTCCCGCTCGGCGCGGAACCACGTCCGTTGCCGCTTGGCGTACTGCGTCGTGGCCAGCGTCACCGCCGCGCGCGCCTGCTCCAGGTCGAGCTCGCCACGCAGGTACCGCACGACCTCCTTGTAGCCGATCGCCTGCAGCGCGGTCGGTTGGCTCGGGTAGGCCTCCAGCAGCCGCTGCACCTCGGCCACCAAGCCGCCGTCGAACATCGCGCGGGTGCGCCGCTCGATCCGTGGGCGCAGCACCGCCATCGGTGGCAGCAGCACCAGCAGGTCGTAGCGGAACGCCGGTGCCGAGCGCGGGTAGGCGCTCGGGGGCTTCCCGGTGCTCCGCAGTACCTCGAGGCTGCGCACCACCCGTCGAGGGTTGTGGCCCGCTCGCTCGGCATCGGCCGGCGCGCGCTCGCCCAGCTCGGCCCGCAGCGTCTCCAGGCCCCCCTCCTCCACCACGCGCCAGAGCGGCGCCTGCGCCGCAGCGTCGGCCGGCGGCACGGTCGCTAGGCCCTCGCGCAGCGCACGTAGGTAGAAGCCGGTGCCGCCCGTGACCAACGGGAGCCGGCCACGGCGGATCACGTCGGCGATGGCGGCCTCGGCGGCGCTCACGTAGTCGGCCACCGAGTACGCCACGGCGGGCGACACCACGTCGATCAGGTGGTGCCGCACCTTGGCCCGTTCGGCCGCGCTGGGCTTGGCGGTGCCGATGTCCATGCCGCGGTAGACCTGCATGGCGTCGGCCGAGACGATCTCGAGGTCGAACGCCAAGGCCAGCGCCAGGGCCGCCGCGCTCTTGCCCGACGCGGTGGGGCCCGCCAGCATCGGGACCACGCCAGGACCACCGCCGACACCGCTCGGATCGCGTCCAGCGCGGGCATCTTGAGGAGCACCCGGCACCCGCCCACGCTAGCAGATGGCTCATGAAACGGGTGCTACACTCGCGCCATGAAGATCGAGAAGTACGGCACGGCGGGCGATATCCAGGAGTTGCTCGCGGTGCGCGACGGGATCGACGCGCTGGTGAACACCCACATCGCCGGCGACCCGCTGGTGCCCCGCGCCGACCTGATCGACTTGGGCGACGCCTACCAGGTGCACCTCGAGGTGCCCGGCGTCGAGCAGGCCGACCTCGAGATCGCGGTGCAAGGGCAGGACCTCCTGATCGCGGGTCTGCGCGAACCGCT
>CAZACZ010000166.1:0-1753 GCA_964483695.1 uncultured bacterium
TGCAGCCTCTGGTGGGTGTTCGACACCACTTCGACCACGAGCATGGTCCGCCCGTCCGGCGAGACCTCGGCGGCGTAGAACAGACCGCCGGTCATGAGTCGCGTGACCTCCTTCGTGGCTACGTCGATCCACTGCGGGTCGGTCTCGGTCGGTTCGCGGTCGTTGCCCGTCACGACGATCCTCGTCCCGTCCGGCGTCCAGCCGGCCAGGGCGTACTGCACCTGCGGGTGGTCGGTGAGCCGCTCGGGCCAGCCGCCGGTGGCGTCCACGACGTACACCTGGTGCATCTCGTCGCCGTGGTGGTCCGCCAAGAACGCGATCCGGGCGCCGTCCGGCGACCACGCGAAGTCCGTGACCCGGTGCTCGACGAGGAACGTGATCTGGTGCGGAGGACCGCCCTCGCGTGGCTGCGACCAGAGGTTCGGAAGCCCGGTGGTGTTGGCCAGGTACGCGAACGCGTCTCCTCGACGCGAGAACCGCGGCCGCCCGAGTTGCCGCACGGCCGTGTACTGCTCGAACCGCGGCTGGTGCATGATGACCCCCTTGTCGTCGGGCAACGATACCGCGCGCCACGCGAGGCCGCCGCCGGCGTCGACGACGCGGAAGGCCAGGAGCCGAGCCGTCCTATGCTGGGCGCGTCGACCAGAAGCAGCGCACGCATCCGATCCGGCGTGCGCCGCGTAGGGAAGGGTGGTGCACGCCACGGTGGTGGAGCGAGCGGCGAGCGACGCCGACCTGGTGCAAGCGATGGCGGAGGGGAGCGAGGACGCGCTCGGCGCGCTCTACCTCCGCCACGGTGGCCTCGTGCTCGCCCTGGCGCGCCGCATGTTGACCAGCCGCGAGGAGGCGGAGGAGGTGCTGCACGACACGTTCCTGGGCTTGTGGCGCAGCGCCGGCCGGTACCACGAGGGACGCGCCGAGGTGCGTACGTACCTTCTGGCGATCGCGCGCAATGCGTGCCTGTCCCGACTCCGCGCCCGATCGGCGCGGCCGCGCGCGATCGCCGAGCTCGACCCGCACGATCCCGCGTTCACGATGGCCGCGCCCGACGACGGCGACCCGATCGACCGGGTGCTGGCGCGCCGCGCGCTGGCGAGCCTGGAGGACGGCGAGCGCGAGCTCTTGGAAGAGGTCTACTTCGGCGGTTGGTCGCACGCCGAGGTCTCCGAGCGCCACGGCTTGCCGCTCGGCACGGTGAAGAGCAAGCTGCGCCGGGCGCTTCTGAAGATGCGCGCGGTCCTCGAGAAGGGAGGTGCGCGGGATGACCGGTGACGGAGGCGACGTTCGCCGCGACGGCGCGCCAGCCGACGAGCTGCTGGCCGACTTCGTCCTCGGCCTCCTCGACGAGGCCGAGGCAAGCACCGTCGCCGCCGCGGCCGCTGCCGATCCGACCGTGGCTCGACGGATCGCCGCCATGCGGCACGCCCTCGACGCGCTCGCGATCGACCTCGAGCCTGCCAGCCCGCCACCAGGGGGCCTGGAGCGGCTCTTGGGCGAGGCGCGGAGCACGATCGACGACACGGCAGAGCGCGTTCCGGCACCGAGGCGAACGAAGCCGACGGCGTCGGCGTCGTCGGCGCCCCCCCGGCGCCCACGGCGCGCCTCGGCCTGGGTCGCGGCGACGCTGGTCGTCGCGCTCGTGGCGCTCGCGGGCACGTTCGCCACGCTGCAAGCCGGGGCGGTGGCCAAGGTACGTGAGGAACAGCGCGTGCTGGCGTACTGGATGGGGAACCCCGGGATGACGTTGGTCTCG
>CAZACZ010000167.1:0-1750 GCA_964483695.1 uncultured bacterium
GTCAACATCTTCGGCGGCATCATGAAGTGCGACACCATCGCCAACGGCGTGGTCGAGGCGGTGCGGCAGGTCGGCCTGGACGTGCCGCTGGTGGTGCGCTTGGAAGGCACCAACGTGGAGCTCGGCAAGCGGATCATCGACGACTCGGGGCTGAACGTCGTGAGCGCATCGGACATGAAGGACGGCGCGCGCAAGATCGTCGAGCTGGCCGGAGGTGCGCGGTGAGCATCCTGGTCGGCAAGGACACCCGCGTGCTAGTGCAGGGCCTCGGCGAGGCAGGCACCTTTCACACCGACAAGGCGATCGCCTACGGCACGAACGTGGTGGCCGCGGTGCGCCCCGGCAAGGGCGGACAGAGCGTGCGCTTCGAAGGCGAGACCGACCATTCCGGGGTGCCCGGTCGCCCCGACCGCTACGCCGTCGACGTCCCCAGCTTCGACACCGTGCGCGCCGCGGTCGAGGCCACCGGCGCCAACGCCAGCGTCGTCTACGTGCCGCCGCCGTTCGCCGCCGATGCCATCATGGAAGCGGCCGAGGCAGGGATCCCGTTGATCGTCGCGATCACCGAGGGGATCCCGATCATGGACATGGTGCGCGTCAAGCGCTACCTCGCCGACAAGCCGGTGCGCCTCGTCGGCCCCAACTGCCCCGGCGTGATCACCCCCCACGCCTGCAAGATCGGCATCATGCCCGGCTACATCCACCAGGGCGGACGCATCGGCGTGGTGAGCCGCTCCGGCACGCTCACCTACGAGGCCGTCAAGCAACTCAGCGACAACGGGTTGGGCCAGACCAGCGCCGTCGGCATCGGCGGCGACCCCGTCAACGGCACGAACTTCGTGGACGTGCTGCGGCTCTACCAGGACGACCCCGCCACCGAAGGGGTGCTGATGATCGGCGAGATCGGCGGCACCGCCGAGGAAGAAGCCGCCGCCTGGATCCGGGCCAACATGACCAAGCCGGTTGCCGTGTTCATCGCCGGTACCACCGCGCCCCCTGGCAAGCGCATGGGCCACGCTGGTGCCATCATCTCCGGCGGCAAGGGCACGGCCAAGGAGAAGATCGCGGCGCTCGAGGCCGCCGGCGCCGTCGTGGCCACCACGCCCACGGACATGGGCGCGGCGATGCTCGAGGCGATGCGAAGGGCGGGCTCGGCCTGAGTCACGGTCGCCCGGACGCACCAGCCGCTGCCGTCCCGCCTGCGCCTTCGGGCGTGGGCGGGACGGCCCCGTATCGGGGACGGTTCGCTCCCTCGCCCACCGGTTGGTTGCACCTCGGCAACGCCCGCACCGCGCTGCTCGCCTGGCTGCGTGCCCGCGCGGCCGGCGGCGGGTTCGTGCTGCGCGTCGAGGACCTCGATGCCCCGCGCACGCGCCCGGAGGCCGTCGAGGGGAACCTGGCCGAGCTCCGCTGGCTCGGTCTCGAGTGGGACGAAGGGCCGGACGTCGGCGGGCCGCACGGGCCGTACCGCCAGAGCGAGCGCGGCGCCTACTACGCCGAAGCGCTCGCCCGTCTACAAGCGCACGGCGTGCTGTTCCCCTGCTACCTATCGCGCAAGGACCTGGCTCGGGCGGCCAGCGCCCCGCACGACCTCCCCGCGCCGGGCCCGCTGCCGGACGGGCCGCCGGACGGGCTGCCGCACGCGCGCGATGGCTTCGCCGATTTCGCTCACCGAACGGTCGCCGAGCCGGGCGGTGAAGTTCACGCCAGGCTTGCGCTTCTCGGCGGCCCAGGCCTTCGGCACCCCGCT
>CAZACZ010000168.1:0-1744 GCA_964483695.1 uncultured bacterium
TGCGACACGCCGATGAGGGCCAGTCCGTTCACCCGGACATGCTACGGAGCGCCCCGGCCGCGAGTGTCACCGAAGTGTCATGCGGCCCAGAGGGTGGCGGCGAGGCGCCGCGGCACCCGGGCGCTCCGACCCGCCGTGCCGGCCAGCTCCGCGTCCGCTTCCCGCCAGCGCGCGACCTCTCCCCCGCGCTATTCCCTTGGCAGGCGGCGCGGCGTGGCCGGCGGCGCCGGTCCATCGCCGGCGGCGTCCCGCCTACGGGCGCCGCCCGACCTACCGCCGGCGGCGCGCCGCCCACGCGCCGCTCACGCACTGCCCACGCACCGCCCACGCACCGCCCCCGAATCGCCCACCACCGGGAGGAACCATGCTCGACACCATCGGACTGCAACGCTACGCCCGCGACCGCATGCGGGACGCACGGATCGAGGCCTGGCGCGCCGCCGCGGTGCGCCGGGCGCGCGCGGTACGCGAGGTCGAGCCCGGGTCGGAGCCCGGGTGCGAGCCGTACGTGGCATGGAGTGAGACGTCCGTTCGCGGTCCGGCCCTGGCGCGGGATGCGAGGGGTGGACGACCGCTCCATCTTGCGGCCGCGCGTCCTTCACGGTACTGACGCCACCTGGCGCGACACGCTGCCGACTACATTCCTAGAAACCTAGTTGACAAGCGAGACGGTTTCCCGTATCGTGCCTGCATGCCTGCCGCCTCGTCCCTCAGCGTCACCGAGCCTCGCGTCGCTCCGCGTGACGACCAGGCCCCCGGCAGTGGGCCTGTCGCTGCGGGCTTCTCCGTCGCGACGGCGGCGTCCGCTTTGGCGGCGCTCGGCCACGAGGCGCGGCTGGAGATCTTCCGCGCGCTGGTGCGCGCGGGCGACGCCGGCCTCGCGGTGCACGAGGTGCAGGAGCGCCTCGGGGGCATCCCCCGCTCGACCTTGGCCCACCACCTCGGGATGCTGGTCCAGGCAGGACTGGTGCTCCAGGCGAAGGAGGGCGCCGCGGTGATCAGCCGTGCCGACTACGACGCCATGCACGCGCTGGTGGGGTACCTGAGCGACGAATGCTGCGCCGACGCCCCGACGGCGGGAGTCGGCGGGACCTGCCCGATCGGGGAGGTGGGGTGCTGACCCATCGAACGAAGCTCGAAGCTGTCCTTTTCTTGGACACCGAATAACCAGAATCCTAGGAATCTAATCGCGCCACTGGGCGCCGGAGGAAACCATGCTCGACACCATCGGGTTGCAGCGCTTCGCGAACGACCGCATCCGCGACATGCAGCGGGAAGCTGCCCGCCTCGCCAGCGTACGCCGCGCACGCGCAGCCACGGCGAGCGCGCCCGTCGGCAAGCCGGCCGCGACGGCCACCTGCTGCGGCGCTGCGCCGACCTGCTGCTGACGCCGCGCACGCCGACCCTGCGCACGCCGACCCTGCGCACGCCGACCCCGCCATGATCGACGCCCTGCGGTCCTTCCTCGTCCTCGCGGCGGAGTTCGCCGGCATCTACCTCGCCGTGTCGTGGGGCGTGCACCTGATCGTCGCCACGGTTCCTCGCCAGCGGCTTCGTTCGCTGCTGGCGGGGAACCCCGCGCGTGGCCTGGGGTTGGCATTGCTCCTCGGCGCCGTGACGCCGTTCTGTTCGTGCTCGCCCGGGTGGCGCTCGCGTACCTGGTGCAGGCGCTGGTCTAGCGACCCTCTGGTCGCCCGCGAGTGAGGTTCTCGACGGCTACGAGCGCTCGCCCGGCCGACAATCG
>CAZACZ010000169.1:0-1740 GCA_964483695.1 uncultured bacterium
CGCTCGAGCCCGCGACGGTAGAGGTTGATGCTCAAGACCACCATCATGGTCAGCATCCCCACGACCTCGTAGGTGAACGACGGGTAGAAGATCAGCACCAGCCCCGCGACCGCAAGCAGGCGCGAGTACCACGCCATGCGGGTGAACATGTAACCCTCCAGCGCCGCGGCGAACGCGAACAACGAGACGAACGCCACCACCACCGTCCACGCCACGTACCACGGTTCGCCGCCGACGATGAGCTCGGGGTTGTACACCATGAACAGCGGGATGAGGTAGAGCCCCTTGGCGAACTTCCACGCCTGGAACGCGGTGCGCATCGGGCTGGCGTTGGCGATGCCGGCGCCGGCGAACGCCGCCAGCGCCACCGGAGGGGTGACGTTCGAGTCCTGCGAGTACCAGAAGATCACCAGGTGCGCGATGAGCAGCGGGATGCCGAACTCGTGCTGCAGCAAGGGCGCCGCCAGCACCGCCAGCACGATGTAGCTGGCCGTGACCGGCAAACCCATCCCCAACACCAGGCTGGCCAGGATGAGCAGCAGCAGCGCCAGGACGAGGTTCCCGCCGGAGGCGCTCATCATCAATGCCGAGAACTTGAGCCCCAGCCCGGTGAGGGTGATCATCCCCACCACGATGCCGGCGATGGCGCACGCCACGCTCACCGGCACGGCGTTGCGCGCGCCGGTGCGGAACGCGGCGATGAACCCGGTGATGCCCAGGCGCGTGTCCGTGACCACCGACACCCGCTCCATGCCGGCCGGCTTGAGCCACCAGCGGCGGATCACCCAGCGGAGCGCCGACACGATCAGGATCGACACGATGGCGATGAAGCCGACGCGGTTCGGCGAGACGTTGATGAGCAGGAAGTAGATCAGCACGCCCAGCGGCACCAGGTAGTACCAGCCGTCGCGCAGCACGTCGCGCATGCGCGGCAGCTCGGAGCGCGGGATGCCGCGCATGTTGCGCTTGAGCGCGATCAGGTCGACGAACAGGTACACCGTGGCGAAGTAGAGGATCGCCGGCAGGATCGAGAGCGCCACGATCCTCGCGTACGGCAAGCCGGTGTACTCGGCCATCAGGAACGCGCCGGCGCCCATGATCGGCGGCATGATCTGCCCCCCGGTCGACGCCGCCGCCTCGACCCCGCCCGCTTCCTCCGGCTTGTAGCCGAGCTTCTTCATCAGCGGGATGGAGAACGCGCCGGTGGTCACCACGTTGGCGATGGCGCTGCCCGACACCGACCCCATGAAGCCGGACGCCACCACCGCCGCCTTGGCGGGCCCTCCGCGCTGGGTTCCCGCCAGGGCGTACGCCATGTCGATGAACGTCTTGCCGGCGCCGGTCGATTCGAGGAACGCTCCGAACAGCACGAAGGTGAACACCACCGTGGCGGCGACACCGAGCGGCAGCCCCCAGATGCCTTCCTGGCCGAGGTAGAGGTGGCCGATGATGCGGTCGAAGCCGTAGCCGCGGTGCGCCAGGATGCCGGGCAGGAACTCGCCGAGCCACGGCAGCGCGCCGCGCGGGCCGGCCATGCCGTAGATCACCGCCACCAGGCCGATCACGGTGATGGTCGGGCCGATGACGCGCCGGGCGGCCTCCATCACCGTGATGGTGGCGATGATGCCGGCGACGATGTCGCGCTGCAGGAAGAAGCCCGAGCGCGCGATGATGCCGTTCAAGTCGACGATCAGGTAGCCGCCCGCGTACACCGAGGCGGCCAGCCAGACGCCGTCGACG
>CAZACZ010000170.1:0-1718 GCA_964483695.1 uncultured bacterium
CACGTCCCGAACGAGAACGAACGCAATCCCTCGCTTCGGGAGTGCGTTCGTTCCTACGCTGGTAGCGATGCGGGGGCTCGAACCCCGGACCTCACGATTATGAGTCGTGCGCTCTAACCGGCTGAGCTACATCGCCTCGGTGGCGCGCGCCACGCGCACCCACCAAGGGCGCCGCGCAGGCACACAACCTACCAAAGATAGCGTCTGGGGAGGTGGAGGGCAAGCAGTGGCCCGGCGCGTTCGCGGGGCCGGCCGGTACGAGCGTCCGCGCGGTGCGCTGCCGCCGGTCAGGTGCGAGGCTTCGCTTGCGCCGGACCGGTGGACATGCCGAACAGCCGGTACAGGGGGCAGAAGCCGACCAGCGCGGTCAGGACCAAGACGATGCCGACGATGCCGAGCACGATGGCCCAGATGCCGGTGAACCAGCCGAGGACCCAAGCGAGCAGAAGGACGGCGCCTGCGATGCCACGAACGAACCGGTCGATGGTTCCGACGTTTTGCGTCATGACGAGACCTCCTCAGGCGATGCTAGGCACGCGGCGATCGGCGCGCCAGGGACGAAACGCCTACCGCCGATGACGGTGCACGCCTGCCCCGCGTCACGCTTCGCGACGCGTCACGCGGACGTCTTCCCGTTGCGCGCCTCACCTACCATCCACGATCGCCATGGCGATGCCGTCGGCGTCGCGGAAGAGCGTGGTGCGTGGGCCATCGTGTCCGTCCCACGTGGTGTGCTCCATGTGCCCCGCCCGTGCCAAGCGAGCTTCGACCGCCGCCCGCGCGGAGGTGTCGGGAACGACCACCTCGAACCACGCCAAGCCCGTGGCACCCGCCGCTGCCGGGGCAGCGCCCGCCGTCTCCCACACGTTCAGGCCGATGTGGTGATGGTACCCGCCGGCCGCGAGGAACCGCGCACCGGGGAGGTCGGCCTGCGTGACGTCCATCCCGAGCGCGTCACGGTAGTACCGTTCGGCGCGCGCCAAGTCGGCGACGCGAAGGTGGACGTGCCCGAGCACCGTGCCGAGCGGCGCCTGGAACCCTGGGCCGTGAACGCCCATCGAGCGTTCGTCCGCTCCACCGTCTCGTGCCGCTGCAGCGTCGTGTGCCGCTCCCATCAGCCCGTGGGCGTCCAGCGGTCCGGTGCCCATCGCCAGCGAGCCACCGCGGCGGGGCCAGGCGTCGCGGGGTCGGTCACGGTAGACCTCGATGCCGTTCCCTTCCGGATCCTCAAGGTAGATCGCCTCCGAGACTCCATGGTCGGCCGCGCCCTGCAGGCGCACGCGCGCACGTGCCGCGTGCGTCAGGAAGGCACCAAGCGACGGTCGGTCGGGTAGGCGCAGCGCCAGGTGGTAGAGGCCAGGCGCCCGGCCGGCGGCCGGAGCTGCGGGCGCGGCGACGAGGCCCACCAGTGGCTTCTCGCCGACGCCAAGCAACGCGACTCCGTCGGAGCGACGAAGCAACCCGAGGCCTAGAACGTCGCGGTAGAAGCTGACCCCGGAGTCGAGGTCCCGGTAGGTCAAGTACGCGGCCCCCAACGCGGCATCGGATGGCAACGCGCCCCGACGACCATCGGCGGTCGCGGTCGCTGGGTTCCCGTCATCGAGTTCGGGAGGCACGCCGCCACCGTACCTCGGGACGTGCCTGTGTTCGGTGTTCCGGTTCCGAAGTGCCGTCCCCAGCGCGAAGTGGCCTGTTCGACGTTGCCGCGGCCCGGTTCG
>CAZACZ010000171.1:0-1688 GCA_964483695.1 uncultured bacterium
CGTAAGCGTACAATAATCTCATGGATTTAAAAGTATAATCCAACATGAGATAATATCCCTACAAAACACTTCTAATGTTAGCAAAGTAGCTTTGTCAACATTAGAACAGTAGGGAGATGATAATTTGACTACTATGAAAGCATCAAAACATGAAATGCTTAAAGCTCATTGGCAAAAAATGATCAAGGATCAAAGTGAAAGTAGCCTAACAATTAGAGAATGGTGTCGAGAGAATAATATTTCACATGGCAAATTCTACTATTGGCAAAGAGTAATTAGAGAAGAAGCTTTAATTAAAGCTGGAACACTAGCAGTTACAGGGCAAACTCAATTTGTAGAAGTTAAACCAAGTATGGCTGAACTTAAATCAAACAACCAAGGTACTTGTGCTATCATTCGTTCAAATGGAAATGAAATTGAAATCCTAAATGGAGCAGATCCTAATACATTAGGAACTGTACTTAATCTAATGGGTAGGCTATGAAAATAAAACTTCCTGATGACATACGAATATATATTTCCTGTGGTAAGACTGATATGAGGAAGTCCATAGATGGTCTTTCAGCAATGGTATCTCAGAATTTCAATCTAAATCCATTTGAAAATGCATTATTCCTTTTTTGTGGAGGAAAAAGAGACAGAATGAAAGCCATACTTTGGGAGGGTGATGGTTTTCTCCTTTTATACAAACGACTTGAAAATGGTGTTTTTCAGTGGCCAAGAACTACAGAAGATGTTAGAGAAATTAGTCCCCAGCAATATAGATGGTTGATAGAAGGACTCACAATTGATCAGAAAAAGACAATTCAAAAAGTAGATAATAAAATAATAATATAGATGCTTGAAACTATTAGAAATACATAGTTTCAAGCATTTTATTGTTGTTTTTGGGTTCGGAAAATGGTATAATATATTTAAAGAAAACACACAAGAGAGGCTAGATTCCAATGAATGAAAACTCTTTAATAAGAACACTTCAAAATACAATTGAATCCCAGAATAAAACCATAGAAGGCCTTAGAGAAGAGTTGAAAAAGGTTAATGAGAACATGGAACATCTTATAAAAAAACTCTATGGAAGAAAAACAGAAAAAACCTCTGCCATAGATGGTCAGCTAGTAATTAGTGATATAGGCTTAGGTCTATTTAATGAGGCAGAAAAAGAAATGGATTTATCTATTCTAGAACCAGTTCCATTTGAAGAACCAATTAAAAAGACTAGAAAAGGATACAATAGAAAAGATCTATATAAAAACTTACCTAGCCAAGATCAGATATTCAAATTAGAAGCTAGCCAGCAAGTATGTCCAATAGATGGAAATAGACTTTCAGTCATAGGTAATAAATTCATAAGATCAGAAATTAAATATATACCAGCAGAAATAAGTGTAGTTAATATATATCAAGAAACATATGAATGCAGAACATGTAAAAAAGAAGGTAGACCTGGGATATTTAATCCATATACACCAGAACCTGTGCTTCAACATTCCTACGCTACGGCTTCAAGTGTGGCATGGACAATGTATCAAAAATTTGTACAGTCAGTGCCACTGTACCGTCAAGAAAAGGATTGGAAGCAGATGGGATTTCCTCTAAGTAGAGGAACCCTATCTAATTGGATCATAAAATCATCAGAAGAGTGGTTAAATCCTGTGGTAGAAAAACTGCGAGAAGAACTACTGCAG
>CAZACZ010000172.1:0-1676 GCA_964483695.1 uncultured bacterium
CCCAGACGTGGGACCGGATGGCGGCGCGTGGGTCGGGCACGACGTCGCCGGATGCTGCGCCGGGGGCGGCGCCCGACGTGGCGCCTGCCGCGTCCGCTGGCCCGCCACCGCCCGTCGCGCTCCCCGCCCCCAGCGCTTGGGCCACCCCCGCTGCCTCCAGCGCTTGCGTCAGCAGCGCGTGGTCGCGCCAGGCGCGCGTCGCCAGGGCCTGCACGTCGATAGGTACCACCGTGGCGGGGTGCGGGTCGTCGAGGGGCTGTGGCGCTCCTTGCGCCGCCGCGGCGAGGAGCGCGTCGATGGTGGCGTCGTCGAGCTCGCCGACCGCGAGTCGGGTGAGGTACCCGTGGTGTTCGAGCAACGCGCGCAGCAGCAGCGCCCGGTCCCAGGCGTTGCCCGCGCGTGCCGCCAGCGTTCCTTCCGCGCCGCGCAGGACGCCGGGGTACGGGTCGAAGGCGATGTGGTCCCGCACGAAGGCGAAGGCCGCCGCGGGCTCGATGCCGAGCGTCTCGGCCAGCGCGTCCACTTCCCAGGTCTCGGCGGGCAGCATGTCGGCTTGGGCCAGGGCCGCGTCCTCGACGGACACCAGGTCGAAGCCGCCGGCGGGCGGTGTGGGGGCGGAGGCCGGGACGAGCGCGGCGTGAGCCGCCAGATCGGCGGCGCTGGGCAGGACGAGCGGCGGCGGGGTATCGGTGGGCGTGCTCTGCGCCCGCGCAAGCGGGCCCGTTGCCAGCGCCACCAGCGCCAGCAAGGTCACGGCCACGCCCCGCACCGTGTGCGTGCTGGCCAAGCCGAGCCAGCCGGACGAGCGTCGGCGCGCTGCATGCAGGGCCTGCGCTGCGCCAACGAAGGGACCGTCATGACGCGTGTTCATCGACGAACCTCCCCCGTCCGAGTCACTGGATCGAGTTGCGGCCACTCTAGGGCATCGCTACTGGCGACGTAGGGGCGCTTCACGCGTCGTGGGTGGGGATCCTCGGGTGCGTGCGGGGTTGGTCTCCGGTGCATCCACCGCAGACTGCCGGTTGGATCGGTGCGGGGCTCTCGGGATCTCCTGCCGTAGGCCCTCGGATCTTTCCATTCCGCGCCTTCGGATTTTTCCATCGCACGCCTGTCACGCGAACCCTGCCCGTTCTTCTCCGCGTTTCTCGCACGCGGGCGGCATATCCGCTTCTCGAGCGATCTTTCCGGCGTCCACCGCCGGACCGCCCCGCTACACTTGCGCCGTGCCCTCGCTCTTCGACCTGCTCGGCGTGGTGGTCGCGCTATACGTGGTCGCGTCGGTCGTGGCCGGTCACGTTTACGTGCGGAGCGGCCCATGGGGGACGCGCGTGCACCGCGACGAGCAACCGCGTCGGTACTGGATCGGCATCGGCGTCTACGCTGCACTCGCGGTGGCGTTGGTCGCCGTGTTCTGAGCCCTCCGGACCATGCGCGGCGCCAAGACGGGTCCGACCCGTAGGAACGCATGCATCGGCCCGCCCAGGGTCAGGCCACGCTGGCCGGGTCCAGCCCCCGCTCCGCATCGAAACGCCACACCCTCGTGGCCACCCGCTCCACCAGCCGCCGGTCGTGGGTGGCCAGCAGCAACGTGCCCGTGAATCCGGCCAGCAGCTCCTCCAACGCCTCCACGGCGCGCAGGTCCAGGTGGTGCGTCGGCTCGTCGAGCACCAGCAAGT
>CAZACZ010000173.1:0-1648 GCA_964483695.1 uncultured bacterium
AACGGCAGCGGCGCGCCGCGGCGCAGCGCCTGCAGTCCGCGTCGGACCTCGCCGACGGTGGGGAAGCCGGTGGCTTCGCGCTCGAGCGCGCCTACGTCGCTGTCGTGCAGCGCCAGCGTCACGCCGCTCCGGTCGTGCGCCCACGCCTCCAGCGCGGCCACCGCGTCCCCTTCGGGCAGGCTGCGCACGGCGCGCGCGGTGGCGGCGGAGCGCGGGTCTCCGGCGCGGCGGAGCGCGGGTGGGGCGGCGGGGTGCGGCAGTTCGGCGCCGTCGGCCGCTTCCGCCGCGGCTTCCTGGATGGGGTCCTCGATCTCCTCGACGACCTCCGGCGCGAGCGCCAACGCCGCTGCCGGTCGCACCGCGTCTGCCACGAACTCGAGGCTGGTGGTGCCGTTCCACTCGGATTCGCGCAGGGTGGCGGCCACGGTCACCGTGGCGCCGACGGGCAGGCTCGTGGCTTGCTCGCCCTTGCCCCACGCCACGCCCTTCACGCCGGCGACGCGCAGTTGCAGCGTCGCGCCTTCCTTGCCGACGGCGCGCGCCTGGTCCAGCCGCCCGGTGAGGGCGAAGAGCGGTGCCGGGTGCCCCTCGCCGAACGGCTCGAGCGCTTGGATGGCGCGCCACAGGCCGTCGTTCACCTCGTCGGGGGTGAGCAGCGCGTCGGCCACGATGGTGGGCACCGGCGTCGGGTGCCGCGCCACGTAGTCGTGGATGGCTCGTCGGAACGCGGGGAACTGCTCCATGTCGAGGCCGAAGCCGGCGGCCTGGCGGTGGCCGCCGTAGCGCTTGAGGTGCGCGGCGGCGGCACGCAGGCCCCCCACGGCGGAGATGCCCGGGGTGGAGCGCACGCTGCCCTTGCCGGCCGTGGCGATGTACACCGGGCGGTAGAAGCGCTCGAGCAGCTTGCTGGCGACGATCCCCATGATGCCCGCGTGCCACGAGGGGTCTTCCAGCACCAAGGCGGGCTCGGACGGGTCGACCTTGGCCAGCGCCTCGTGGTACATGGCGTCCTGGATGCGGCGGCGCTCGGCGTTGCGGGCGTCGAGGTAGACGGCCAGTTCGCGAGCGCGCCGCTCGGAGCCGGTGGTGAGCAGCTCGAGGCCGAGGTCGGCCTCGCCCAGCCGGCCGGCGGCGTTCAGGCGCGGCGCCAGCACGAACGCGACGTCGCGCGCCGTGATGGGCTCCTTCAGCTTCGCCTGGGCCACGCTGGCGCGCACGCCGGCCCAGCGCGAGGCGGCGATGCGCGCCAGCCCCTCGCGGATGAGCGCGCGGTTCTCGCCCAGCAGCGGCGCGACGTCCGCGATGGTGCCGAGGGTAGCGAGGTCGGCGTACTCCAGCGGCGCCGGCAGGCCCACGCGCTCGTGCAACGCCCACAACAGGTGGAACGCCACCCCGGCGCCCGTCAGCTCGGGCAGCCCGCGTTGCGCCAGCGGCGAGAGGCGCGGGTGCACCACCAGGCAGTCGGGCGCCTGCTCGCCCGGGGTGTGGTGGTCGGTGACGATGACCTCCACGCCGGCGGCTTGCAGGCGCGCGATCTCGGCGAGGTTGGTGATGCCGCAGTCGACGGTGAGGAACAACTCGGCGCGCTCGGCGTGCTCGGGCACGCGGTCGGGGTGGATGCCGTAGCCGTCGGTCAGGCGGTCGGGGA
>CAZACZ010000174.1:0-1630 GCA_964483695.1 uncultured bacterium
TCGGCGCTGGTGAGGACCTGCTCGGTGCCGTAGGCGGGGAGGATCTCGTTGATGGCGGAAGCGTTGCCCACCAACGTGATGGCGCCGGCGGCGCCCATGCCCTTGAGGACGGTGCGGCGAGCGACGGGGCGGTTCAGCCAGTTCACGTCGTTCTTGCGGGGAGTTCTTGCCATCCAGCTCACCTCTTGGAGAGAAGTACGGTTCGCGCCACGCTAGGCGCGAGGATCGAGAAGGAACGGTCTCGGGGCGAGTGGGTCCTCCTTCCTTCTCTCCGGCCGGGTCGCCGGTGGCGGCGGCCTTCCCAACGAAAAAGGGCTGCCCGGGTTCGGGCAGCTCCTTTGCGGTGCGGCAGGTCCGTCGGTTACTCGACGGGCCCTGGAGAGGTGGTTCGCCTCTCGGTCGCCGTGGCCGGTCCTGGTGGGCCTCACATCGCAGGCCGGTCCTCGCAGGCCGTGGCCGCGGCGACTCGGAACGTACCCTCACGCTCGCCAACGCGGCCGGTTGGGTGTAGAGACAACTGTCCCATGCCGTCGCGCCGGGCGCGGACGTAGCATGATTGCAACGGTGGGCGACGCATGACGCTCCGAGGTCGTAACGGAATCGATGGTCGGTGGAGCGCGCGTGGTCGGTCCGGTTCGTGTGGTTGGTCGTTCGCGACGGGAGTGTGTGCGTCCATGAGCGAGAAGGTCGTTCGTTCGGCTGCTGGTTGGGGTTCGTCGTGGGGGCTGGCGCCTGCGCGGTCCGTGGTGCCGGTGGCGCCCCTGACCATGGCACTGTCCATGGGGCTGACCGTGGCGCTGACCGTGGCGCTGGCCGTCGTTCCCATCGCGGCAGCCCAGCAGGACGACGCCGCGACGCGCACCGAGATCATCGTCGGCGCGCTGGTGCCGCAGCCCGAGCGGTACTTCCAGGACAGCAACTCGTCCGCTCCGAACCTCGTGAGCAACGAGGACCTGGCGCGCATCGTGGGCATCCCGGTTCGGCAGCACCCGGTCAACGCCGGCGTGTTCGCCACCGGCTGCGCGCAGTGCCATCGCCTGGCGGGGCCGTTGCCGCCCGACAGCGGGGCGCCAGAGGACGTGTTCGATCGCTTGCCGGTCGAGACGTTGACCACGCCGGCGCCGGCAGGGTTCACGCGCCTGACGACGTCGACCGCCCGCGAGGAGTACCCGACCTGGAGCCCGGACGGCGGGCAGATCCTGTTCGAAGCGAGGGACGATGCCGGGCGCTACAACCTCTGGTTGGTGGGCGCCGATGGCGCGGCAGCGAGGCAGGTGACGGACCACGTCTCGGCCGGCTGGGCGAGCTGGAACCCCGATGGCCGCAGGATCGTGTACTGGGCGTCCGACGCCGCCGATTCCGGTGACCTATGGCTGCTCGACCTGGCCGATGACAGCACGGTGCAACTCACGCACCACCGCATGACGGCCTGGCCGCAGTGGAGCCCGGACGGCTCGGTGGTGGCGTACCAGGCGCGCGACGAAGCGGGTTGGGCGCTGTACCTGCTGGACGTGACGACGGGCGTCGAGCGCAACCTGTTGCAGTTGGCCGACGCTCTGCCAAGCCGGCCGTTGTGGTCGCCCGATGGGTCGCAACTGCTGTACCAGTCGTTGGTGGGCACGCGGTTCGA
>CAZACZ010000175.1:0-1599 GCA_964483695.1 uncultured bacterium
CCGTCAAGAACGGCATGATCCTCCGCGTCGAGAGCCTCGGGGCCCCGTCGATGGAGTCCTCGCCGATGGCACTCAACTGGCACCGGCGGGTCTACGCCCCCGACCGCATCCTCTACCCCATGGTGCGCGCCGACTGGGCACCCGGCGGCGGCGGCGACCGCACCACCCGCGGCAAGCCCAACTACCGCCGCGTCTCCTGGGACGAAGCCCTCGACCTCGTTGCCAGCGAACTGCAGCGCGTGAAGGACACCTACGGCAACGAAGGCATCTTGGCGCAACGCGTCGGTGGCTGGTTCACGGCCGGCAACTTCCAGATGAACTGGAACGCGGTGCAGAACCGCTTCATCAGCCTCTTCGGCGGCGCCACCCGCATCCTCGGCAACAAGAGCTTCGCCTGCTGGTCGTGGGCGGCTCCGCACCTCATCGGTATGGGCTTCCCGCTGCACTCGATGAAGGACATCCTCGAGAACGGCAAGCTCGTCATCTTCTGGGGCACCGACCCCGTCAACACCACCCACACCGCCGACGGCAACGGCACCCAGGCCAAGTGGATCCAGGCGCTCCGCCGCCACGGCGTCAAGGTCGTCACCATCGACCCGCTCCAGACCGAGACGGCGCAGATCTCCGACCAGTGGATCGCCCCGCGCCCCGGCTCCGACGGCGCCATCATGGCCGCCATCGCGTACGTGATGATCAGCCAGGACCTCTACGACAAGGCGTTCGTGGAGAAGTACACGGTCGGCTTCGAGCCGTTCCGCCAGTACGTCATGGGCGAGAGCGACGGCCAGCCCAAGACCCCGGCGTGGGCCGCGGCGATCAGCGAGCTCCCCGAGGAGACCATCCAAGCCCTCGCGATGGAGTTCGCCACCACCAAGGGCGTCATGCTCGCCCCCGGCTTCGGCATCCAGCGCCAGGAGCACGGCGAGCACAACGGCGTCATGCTCCCCATCGCGCTCGCCTCGATGAAGGGCGAACTCGGGCTGCCCGGCGGCGGCCTGGCCGTCTACGTCTACGGCACCCACGGGCGCCCGACCCCCGTCGGCCGCGGCCCCGGGTACCTGTCGGCGGGCGCCAACCCGGTCACCCAGACCATCCTCGAGCAGTACCTGGCCCCGTCGATCCTCAACGCGCCGGTGGCGCAGGTTCACAACGGGCGGACGTACGAGTACCCGGAGCCCGGCAAGTCCGAGGTGAAGCTGTCCTACTGGGTCGGCGGTTCGACGCCCAACCAGCACGACGACATCAACATGTCGCTGAAGGCGTTCGAGAAGTTCGAGACCATGATCGTGCAAGACCCGTGGTGGACGCCGGGCGCGCGCATGGCCGACATCGTGCTGCCGATCGCGTCGTTGTTCGAGCGCGAGGACCTGTACAAGACCGGCGAGTACGCCATCTTCCAGCACAAGATCGTCGAGCCGCTGGGCGAAGCCCGCACCGACTTCGCGGTGTTCACCGCGCTCGCCGAGCGCCTCGGCTTCAAGGACCAGTACACCGAGGGCCGCGAGACCGACGAAGATTGGCTGCGCTTCCTCTACTCGTCCTCCGAGATCCCGATGTCGTACGAGGAGTTCCGCGACGCCGGCTACTACGTCTACCCGA
>CAZACZ010000176.1:0-1587 GCA_964483695.1 uncultured bacterium
CCGAGCCGTCCGATGTGGTCGCCCGACGGCGCGTCGCTGCTGTACCAGTCGTTGGTAGGAACGCGGTTCGAGCTGACGCGGGTGAGATTCGGCACCGACGCAGCAGGTGCACCCGACTACCAGGGGGCCACGCGCCGCAGCACCATCACCACGGAGTTCCCCATCGACATCGGCGCCGCCACCCAGCACGGCATCTGGAGCCCGCAGGGCGATCGCATCGCCTTCGCGATGTACGCGCTCGAGACCATCCCGGTGGGCGGTGTGGTGATGACGTACAAGACGTACCTCGCGTCACCGGACGGCGCGCGGCCGACGCTGGCGCTGCCCGGCGTCACCCTCGCAGACCGCAGCCCGACCTGGAGCCCGGACGGCGCGTGGCTGGCGACGTGGTCGTGGGACGCCGACGCGCGAGCCGGGGTGTGGCTGGCGGACGCAGACGCCACGCAGCGCATCGAGCTCACCGCCGGTCTCGGCGGCGACGCCCTCTACCCCGCCTGGAGCCCCGACGGCAGCAAGGTCGCGTTCGCCACCAACCGCGAAGGCACGTTCGACATCTGGGTGGCGGACGTGGCGGTGGTGGCGCCGGAGGTGCTGGCAGGCGCCGGGGTGCGGGCAGGGCCGTAGCGCCGAGGTACCCAAGCCCACGCAGAGGCGCCGGGGCGGTTCGAACCGCCCCGGCGCCTTCGTACTCCCCTCAGGGGGCGCGCGAACGCTACATCATCGGCTCGATGGGCGCGTAGTCGTTCGGGACGGCTTCACCCTCGTACTTCTCGATCTGCACGAGGTTGCTGTGCGCGACGGGGCTCAGCGCGAGTTGCGAGCTGCCCTCTTGCCGCGTGAGCATGTTGGCGCAGCCGCCGCGGTCGACGCTGCCGATGGTGCCCGGTTCGGCGGGGCGGTACCAGGACCCCTGCTGCAGGATGACGACGTGCGGCCGCACGGCGTCCGTGACGTTCGCGGCGCACAGCGCCTGGCCGCGGCCGTTGAACACGCGCACCACGTCGCCGGTCACGATGCCGCGGGCAGCGGCGTCCACCGGGTTGATGGTGACGGGCTCGAAGCCGTTGATCTTGGCCATGTCGCGCAGCGTGTCGACGTTGTCGTAGGAGGAGTGGCGCCGCCATTGCGGGTGCTTGGTGATCATGTGGAGCGGGTACTCGGCGGTCTTGGGGCTGCCGAGCCACTCGTCGGGCTCGATCCATTGCGGCGTGCCGGGGCAGTCCTCGTACCCGAAGCCATCGACCACCATCGAGGAGATCTCGATCTTGCCGGAGGGCGTGGAGAGCGGGCTGACGGCTGGGTCGGCGCGGAACGCGTCGAACGGGCTGGCGGGGATGTCGGGGACGTCCTGCGTCGGGAAGACGTAGTAGCCGGCGTCGCGGAACTCCTCGTACGACATCGGGATCTCGGACGCGGCGTAGAGGCTGCGCAGCCAATCGTCCTCGGTCTCCTTGCCGTCGGTGTAGGCGTCCTTGATGCCGAAGCGGTCGGCGAGCGCCTTGAAGATCTCGAAGTCGGTGCGGGCCTCGCCCACCGGCTCGACGATCTTGTGCTGGTAGACGGCGTACTCGCCGGTCTTGTAGAGGT
>CAZACZ010000177.1:0-1587 GCA_964483695.1 uncultured bacterium
AGGCTGATCGCACGTTGGAACATCCACTTCAAAATATCATGAAATCTTGAAGTGACGCTTCCGAATCACAAAGCCAGCACGGGCGCAGGATCACCCCGCCGCGCTTGGTCCGATGCGGTCGTACACGTGCCCGGTTCGGGCCACCACCACGGCGGCCCCGGCCATCCGTCCGATGAACGTGCCAGCACGCCTACGTGCCGGCCGAAGATGCTGCGGCCGCCATCGCTCGCAGCCGCTGGTACGTCTCCTCGCCGCCGGGCGCTGCGCGGCGAGGTTCGTCCACCTCGCGCCCGGCCAACAGCGCGTCCAGCAGCCGCTGGTCCGCCTCCAGCCGCGCCGTCGGCGCTTCCGTCGGCGCGCCGTGCCCAGGGATCAGGACCTTCGCCTGCCGCACGTACGGGGCCAACCGCTCCAGGCCTTGGAGGTACGCCGGAAGGTCGTCCGGCTCGAACGGCAACGGCATCTCGTAGTCGCTCAGCATGTCGGCGGCCACCAGCACGCGCCGCTCGGGGAACCAGAGCGCGCCGTGGCCGGGCACGTGCGCGTCGTGCACCACGACTTCGATGGCCTCGTCCGGCCCGTCCTCGCCGAACGGGTGGGGAAGATGGCTACCTGGCACCGGCTGCACACGCGCGAACGCGCCGCCGACCGCGCGCGCGAGCTCGTCCCCGAGCGCCGCCAGCAGCTGTTCGTGGTTCGCCTCGGCCAGCTCGACGGTCTTCGCCGTCGCCCAGCGTGGTGGGCTGCCGTACGACGCGTGCCACAGCAGGTGGTCGTAGTGCGCGTGGGTGGCGTAGCCGCAGGTGACGCGCAGGCCGAGCGCGGCGATGGCGGCGCCGAGGTCCTCGAGCTCGTCGACGTCCCAGGCGGGGTCCACCAGCAGGGCGCGGCCGTCGTTGGCGACGATCGTGCTGGTGGTGCGGTAGTTGCGGCTGGTGGCCACCCAGACGCCATCGGCGACGCGCACCAGGGAACGTGGGCTGGGCATCGAATCGACCTCCTCGTGAAGGATACCGACGGCCGCCGGCTCGCGATGGCGGCGCCGCCGCGCCGCGTGCCGTTCTCGCCGGTACCATGTTCCTGCATGGTGTCCGCGGCGCACCTCATCCTGTACGTCGCCGATCAGCGCGCCAGTGCCGAGTTCTACACGCGTACGCTCGCGCGCCTGCCCGATCTCGATGTGCCGGGCATGACCGAGTTCCGCCTCGGCGGCGGCGCCGTGTTGGGGCTCATGCCCGTGCAGGGGATCCGCCGCCTGCTGGGCCCCCGGCTTCCCGACCCGAGCGCGGCACACGGCGTGCCGCGGGCGGAGCTCTACCTCCTGGTGGACGACCCCGCCGCGTACCACGAGCGCGCCCTCCGGCACGGAGCCAAAGAGTTGAGCCCGCTGACGGTCCGCGACTGGGGGCACGCCGCCGCCTACAGCATGGACGCAGATGGGCACGTGCTGGCGTTCGCGTGCCGCGTGAACTCCGTCATTCCCCCGTGAGTCCGCCCGGTGCATGCTTCACGCGTGAGGTACGTCCGGGTGCTGGCGGGGCCGCTGGTGGGATCGCTGTTCGCGTTCCTGCTGTTCTGGCTGCTGCA
>CAZACZ010000178.1:0-1542 GCA_964483695.1 uncultured bacterium
ACGGGTGCCCGCAGGCGGCGCAGACGTACGTGCCCTTGCGCCACTCGTGGTTGAGTGCGCTCGAGCCGGGGCGCTCGGTGGCTTCGAAGCGCAGCACACGGTAGGCGTCGGGGGAGACGCGTTCCTTCACGGCGGGATCGTCGAGGTCGACCTTCTTCGCGGTACCCGTCTTCTCGTCGCTCATGCCTCAACCTACGGCGTCGTCCAACCGGTACGTGTCCTTCGCTTGACGGTACGCCAGGTCGATCGCCGCCTCGCGCGCGTCCTCCTCGTCCATCAGCCCCTTCACCACCTCGCCGGCCAGCCAGTTGCTGGTCACGCGCCGCCACACGTCGTGGCGCGCGGGGATGGACGCGAACGCGCGCGTGTCGTCGTTGAAGCCCGCGAGGTTGCGGATGCCTGCCGTCTCCACCACGGCGTCCAGGTAACGCTCGATGCCCTTCACCGAGTCGAAGAACCACCACGGCGGTCCCAGCCGCAGGGCGGGGTAGTGGCCGGCCAGCGGCGCCAACTCGCGCGCGTAGGTGCTCTCGTCGAGGGTGAACACCACCAGGCGGAAGCCGGGGGCGCTACCGAACGCGTTCAGCAGCTCGTGCAGCGCGTGCGTCCACTCGGTGCGCATGGGGATGTCGGCGCCCTTGTCGCGGCCGAAGCGGGCGAACGTCGCCTCGTCGTGGTTGCGGAACGAGCCGGCGTGGATCTGCATTACCAGGCCGTCCTGGGCGCTCATGCGCGCCATCTCCATCAGCATGTGCGCGGTGAAGCGGCGGGCGTCCTCGGCGCTCGCTTCGCCCTTCAAGGCCCGGTCGAAGATGGCGTTCGCTGCAGCGGGGTCGAGCGCCTCGGCGCGGGGCGAGGCCACGCCGTGGTCGGTGGCGGTGGCGCCGAGCACCCGGAACGCTTCCCGCCGGCGCACGAGCGCCTCGAGGTACGAGCGGACGTCCACCACGTCCACCCCGGCGCGCTCCGACAGCAGGCTCACGTTCGCGCGCCACGCGGCGTCGCCGATCTCCGCCACGGCGTCCGGCCGGAAGGTCGGCAGCACCTGGCGCCAGCCCACGTCGCGCAGCTTCCGGTGATGCTCGAGCGTGTCGGTGGCGGCGTCGGTCGTGGCCAGCACCTCGATGCCGAAGCGTTCGAACAGCGCCCTCGGGCGGAACTCCGGCGTGGCCAACTTGACCTCCACCTGGTCGTAGACCCGCTGGGCGCTCTCGGCCGTCAGCTTCTCCTGCACCCCGAACACGCTGTCCAACTCGTCGCGGATCCACAGGCCCGTGGGCGTTCCGCGGAACAGATGGAAGTGCTCGGCGAAGCGCTGCCAGATGACGCGCGGGTCGCGTTCGTACGGTCCGCCGTCCAGCGGCACCACGCCCACGTCCTCGAGCGCCACGCCGTGGCTGTGCAGCATGCGGAACACGTAGTGGTCGGGCACCACGAACAGCTCGGCAGGGGAGCCGAACCTGGCGTCTTCGTCGGCCAGCAGGCTGGGCGGCACGTGACCGTGCGGGCACACCAGCGGCAGGTCCCGCACCTCGGCGTAGA
>CAZACZ010000179.1:0-1516 GCA_964483695.1 uncultured bacterium
TGATGTTCCCCACCTGGCCGATGTCGTTGCGTTCGAAGTCGCTGACGGCCGGCAGCACGATGTCGGCGAAGCGCGCCGACGGCGTCCACCACGGCTCTTGCTGGATGATGGTCTCGATCTTCTGGTAGCCCTGGATGAGGCGGTTGGTGTCCTGGTGCTGGGTGAAGTAGTTGCCGCCCAGGCCGTAGGACAGCTTGACCTCGGGGTAGGTGAGGGTGACGCCGTTGTAGTCGATGGTCTTGCCGGGGTTCAGGAAGGCGTCGACGAAGCGGGCGATCGGGAAGTAGGTCTTGATCGGGTTCTGACCGGCGGTGATGCCACCCACCTGCGGCATCTTGGCGCCCGGGAAGCCGCCGTCGCCGGAGGCGTGGTGGCCGAACGTCACGCCGCCGCCCGGCAGGCCGATCTGGCCGAGCATCGACGCCAGGGCCACGAGCGACCAGATGGCGTGCTCGCCGTGGTGCTGCCGCTGGGTGCCCCACCCGCACACGATGAAGGTGCGGTCGGCGGCCATACGCCGCGCCAGGTCCTTGATCTTGGCTTCGGCGATGCCGCTGATGCCGGCGGCCCAGGCCGCGGTCTTGGCTTGCCCGTCGTTGGTGCCCAGCAGGTAGTCGCGGAACTGCGGCCAGCCGACGGTGTACTTGTCGAGGAACGCCTGGTCGTGGAGGTTCTCGTCGAGCAGGGTGTGCATCATGCCGAGCGCCAAGGCGACGTCGGTGCCGGGGCGGACGCCGATCCATTCGGCGCCCAAGTGCCGGGCGGTGGTGTTGCGCACCGGGTCGATGCAGATGACGTCGATGCCGCTGCCCTGGAGGTCACGCCACTGGCTGGCGTTGTAGCCGGCGGTGCGCACGCGCCCGGTGGTCATCGGGTCGACGCTCCACAGCACGATGCGCTTGGCGTTCTGGCGCAGGACCGGCCAGTCGTTGGTGGCCGAGGTGCTCGACCAGCCGACGCGCGGCAGGATGACCGAGAGCGCCCAGTTGCTGTAGTTGCCGACGAAGCGCGTCGAGCCGCCGTAGACGTTGAAGAACTTGTGCAGCATCGCCTCGTTGCGGTGCAGCATGGCGTGGTTCGTTCCCCACGAGCTCTTGGCGGTGTAGAGCGCCTCGTTGCCGAAGGTGCCCTTGACGCGCTCGAGCTCGGAAGCGACCAGCGACAGCGCCTCGTCCCACGACACGCGAACGAAGTCGCCGCTGCCGCGGTCGGTGCGGTCGCTGTTCTCGCGTTTGGCGAGGAAGTCGCGGCGCACCATGGGGTAGCGGATGCGGGCCTTGTTGTAGGTGCGGTCGGGCATGCCCTCGATGTTCGACACGTAGCCGAACAGCTGCGGCAGGGGCGACACGTTGGTCACGCGGCCGTACTCGACGGTCGCCACGACCGGGCTGAAGGCCGTGCTGACGATCACCTGGCGCGAGCGCGAGTTGCTGGCGTCTTGCCAGTCGGGGAAGCGCTGGGCGAGGGCCGGGGCGAGCCCGAGGCCGGTGACGCCCAGGGCGGTGCCTTTGACGAA
>CAZACZ010000180.1:0-1516 GCA_964483695.1 uncultured bacterium
CGCCGGCGGTCCACCAGGAGTCCTGCACGATGAACGTCTCGAACTTCTGGATCGCCTGCAGCTGCAGGTTGACGTTGTCGTGCTGGTTCACCAGGCGCGAACCGGCCGCGATGTACGCCAACTTGATCTCGGACTTGCCCTCTTCCGGGTAGCGGTAGGTCTTGCCGTTGTGCTCGAACGTGATGGGGGCGTTCAGCATCTGATGCGAGAAGCCCTGCTCGAGGATGAGCTGCGTGACCGGGTTGCGGCCACCGCTGAAGCGGCCCGGGCCCTTGCCGACCGCCGAGGGCCGGCCGTGGCTGCCGTAGACGTATACGGCGAGGCCGCCGCCGTTGGTGCCGAGCTCGCCCTTGAGGGCGGCCAACGCCACGGGCAGCATGACGCCGACCTGCTCGCCGAAGTCGGCGCGTTGCAGGCCGAAGCCGGGGGCGAGCATGGTGCCCTTGGTGGTGGCGAACTCCATCGCCAGCGCCCGGATGGTCTCCGCTGGGATCTCGCTGATGCCGGCGGCCCATTCGGGGGTCTTGGGTTGGCCGTCGGTCTCGCCGAGGACGTACTGCCGGAACGGTTCGAAGCCGACGGTGTACTTGTCGATGAAGTCCTTGGCGTAGAGGTCTTGGGTGATCATCACGTGGGCGACGGCGGCCATGATGGCGCCGTCGGAGCCGGGGCGTGGGGCGAGCCATTGGTCGGCCAGCTCGGCCGTCTCGGTGAACAGCGGGTCGATGACGATGATCTTGACGCCGCGGCGCTTGAGGGCGCGGATCCACTTCGCCTGCGTGCCGTTGCCGTCGGCGGTGCGGGTGGTGTTGACCGGGTCGGTACCCCAGAACACGACCAGCTTGCCGTTGTCCAGGATGTCCTGCATGGAGTGGTTCGGGAAGCCCATGCCGATGAAGTGCGGGGCGCCCCACTGCCAGGCGGCGTAGCTCTTGTTGCCCAGGCGGGTGCTGTAGCCGCCCAGCAGGTTGAGCAGCTTCTGGACGTGGGCGTCCTTCGAGTGGAAGCTGCCGGCGGTGGCCCAGGTGCCGGTGTTGTAGAACGCTTCGTTCCCGTAGGTGTCCTTGACGCGCTGGAGTTCGCCGGCCACCAGGTCGAGCGCTTCGTCCCAGCTCACGCGGCGGTAGTTGGGTTGGCCGCGGGTGGTGCGGTCGCCGCCGCCGCCGGGTGCCCAGTCGGCGCGGACCATCGGGTAGAGGATGCGGTCGGGGGCGTAGACGCGCCGGTGCCAGTTCAGCGCCACCGGCGAGGCTTCCATGGTGGGGGCGTCGAGGCTGTCGACGCGGATGATCATGCCGTTCTTGACGGTGACCTCGATCATGCCTTCGCGGTCGGCGGTAGTCAGCACTTGCTCGCTACCGTAGGCGGGCAGGATCTCGTTGATTGCGCTCGCCGTGCCGACGAGCGACACCGCGCCGGCCACGCCCATGCCTTTCAGCACGGTGCGGCGACCGATCGGTCGGTTCAAGAAGTGGGTGGAAGCTGGTTTGGCCATCTGGGCTCACCTCGGAGGTGG
>CAZACZ010000181.1:0-1493 GCA_964483695.1 uncultured bacterium
AAGCCGGCGATGTACATCGACGGCAACATCCACTCCAACGAGATCCAGGGCGCCGAGACGGCCCTGTACACCGCGTGGTACCTCTGCGAGATGGCCGGCCAGGTGCCGTGGATCGACACCCTGCTGGCGCAGCGGACCTTCTACATCGTCCCGACCATCAACCCCGACGCCCGCGAGGACTTCCTCAAGCGGCCCAACAATGCCAACACCCCGCGGTCCGGCATGGCCCCGCGCGACAACGACGGCGACGGCCAGGTGGACGAGGACAGCTTCGATGACCTGAACGGCGACGGCCACGTGACCATGATGCGGAGACGCAGCCCGCTGGGGCGCTTCGTGACCTCGCCGGAGGATCCCCGCCTGATGATCCCGGCCCTGCCGGGCCAGCCGGGCGAGTGGGAACTGCTCGGCCAGGAGGGCTTCGACAATGACGGCGACGGGCGGGTTAATGAGGACGGCGTGGCCGGCAGCTACGATCCCAACCGCAACTGGCCCTGGCGGTGGATGCCGAACTATGTCCAGGGCGGCGCCGATCGCTACCCGACCTCGCTGGCCGAGACTCAGGCGGTAATCCGCTTCGTGCTGGGCCGGCCCAACATTGCCGGGGCGCAGAGCTACCACAACTCGGGCGGGATGCTGCTGCGCGGCCCCGGGATGCAGCAGGACGAGTACCGGCCCCAGGACGTCCAGGTGTTCGATGCCATCGGCCGGATCGGCGAGCGGATCCTCCCGGGCTATCGCTACATGGTCGTCTGGCGGGACCTCTACACCGTCTGGGGCGGTGAGCTGGACTGGTTCTACGGGGCCCGGGGCATCCTCACCTTCAGCAACGAGCTGTGGACCCCGTTCAAGTACTTCGAGCGGCAGCCCGAGCCCGGCAACCAGAACCGGTACGACCAGCTGGAGTACGAGTTCGACCGCCTGGTGCTCTTTGGCGAGGCCTTCGTGCCCTGGACCCGGGTCCAGCATCCCCAGTTCGGGGAGGTGGAAGTGGGCGGCATGAAGAAGCAGTACGGCCGCGCCGTGCCCGGGTTCCTGCTCCCGGGCGAGAACCACCGCAACATGGCGTTCACCCTCTACCAGGCGGGGCAGATGCCGCTGGTGCAGGTGGACTCGATCGCCGTCCGGAGCCTGGGTGGGGGGCTGAGCGAGGTCACGGCCATCATCGGCAATCCCAAGCTGGCACCCACCCACACCCAGCAGGACGTCGAGAACCGGATCAGCCGGCCCAACCTGATCTCGCTGCAGGGAGGCGAGGTGGTCGCGGGGTTCACCGTGGCCAGTGGCGGGGGCGGGTTCGGGGGGGGCGGCGGAGGCGGCTTCGGAGGCGGCGGGCAGCCCCAGGTGGCCACCGAGCAGCGGGTCGACCCGGCCCGGATCCGGGTGGCCAACATCCCCGGCCAGGGATCGGTGACGGTCCGCTGGGTGGTGCGCGGCAGTGGCCCGTTCACGGTGACCGCGGACTCGCCCAAGGGCGGCATCGCGTCGGCGAC
>CAZACZ010000182.1:0-1489 GCA_964483695.1 uncultured bacterium
AACGCAGCTGATATGTAGCAGTGGCTGGTAATCGGCTGCTGCTACATCGTACCAGGCATAGCCGTGAAGGTGAAGGATGGAGGCCGCTTAGCATCATCTTTCAACGACGGCTTCGTGCTCGAAGTTTTGTTCGGCCTGTTGCTGGTAGGAATTGCTCGGATGAGCTTGCCCAAGCTCCTTGGCCTGATTGAACGTCATCCAGCGGGCTGAGTTGTAGCCCTTCGACATCGCGGCCGCCCAAAGCATCAGGATATTGATCCCCCGGTAGGTTTCGCCGTTGAACCGTTCCGGCAAGCTGACCGATGCCCCGCTGCCGGTCCACGGCTTGCGCCAGGGCGGCGCTCCCGCCTCGATCTGCGCGATGATCTGATTGGTGACATGGGAATAAACGTCAAACTTCTCTGCGGTCATTTGTGACCCTCCTTCGAGTGACGCGGGCCGGGTCTCTTCCCCTTTCCGCCAATGGGCGGGCCTTCCTATTCTGATCTTTGGAATGCCCATGCATTCCGAAGGGCAGAGCAGGTAAGGGCAAAGCCCGTCCTGCGGCCTGGCGGGGCCGTGACAACCGGGTGGAGGGCGTGAATTTGGGAGGGAACCACGCGCCTGCGCGTGGGAGGAACCGGCTGGGGGCTGCACATGGGGTTCACGCAAGGCATCCTTGCCACGCTGGTCGCCGACAGCGCGCCACCCGAATTGCGGGGCACGGCCTTTGGCATGTTCAACCTTATCACCGGCGGCGCACTCATGGCGGCGAGCGTCATCGCCGGGGTTCTATGGGATGCGTTCGGGGCCCAGTGGACCTTTCTCGCGGGTGCCGCTTTTGCGGTTCTGACCATCGGCGGGTTGATCCCGCTGCACGGGCGTCTCAGGGCGCCGGATAAGGAACGCGTTTGAAGGGCGAAGATCTGCCAAAGCGATCTTCTGCTCAGAGAAGCTGAACCTGCGAAGCTCGTTATATTACCCTCAGAGCGGGATAATTCGACTGCCTTCCCGTTTCCATTTCTCCTGCTTCCGCTGTCAAAGCGCAGCCAGTGAGCGTAAACCGAAATAAACCGTTCGCGGGAGCTGACATGTCGCGCCTCCATTCACATCCCGAATCTCATCTGGTCTCGCGCATCGGTTGGCTGCGTGCCGCCGTTCTTGGCGCCAACGACGGCATCGTTTCGACTGCAAGCCTGATCGTCGGCGTGGCTGCGGCCTCGGCCGGGACATCCGAGGTGCTGGTGGCGGGCGTCGCAGGGCTCGTGGCGGGCGCCATGTCGATGGCGGCGGGTGAATATGTCTCGGTCAGTTCGCAATCCGACACCGAGCAGGCCGACCTTGCCCGCGAGCAGGCCGAGCTCGCCACCCAGCCCGAGTTCGAGCGCGAGGAACTTGCGAAAATCTATATCGACCGCGGCGTCACGCCCGAACTCGCGCACCAGGTGGCCGATCAGCTGATGGCGAAGGATGCGCTCGGGGCGCATGCTCGCGACGAGTTGGGGATCTC
>CAZACZ010000183.1:0-1450 GCA_964483695.1 uncultured bacterium
CTCGTCGAGTGCGTACCGAACATCAGCGAAGGACGTGACCGCGGCGTCATCGACGCGGTCACGTCGGTGATCGAGGAGGTGGACGGCGTCCGCCTGTTGGACGTCGCTCCAGGCGCCGACACGAACCGCACGGTGATCACCTTCATCGGCCCGCCAAGCAGCGTGGCCGAGGCCGCCTTCCGGGTGGTGAAGCGCGCGGGCGAGCTCATCGACATGCGCCGCCACCGCGGCGCCCACCCGCGCCACGGCAGCACCGACGTGGTGCCGTTCGTGCCGGTGCGCGGCGTGAGCATGGACGACTGCGTGGCGTTAGCCCGCAGCGTCGGCCGGCGCATCGGGGAGGAACTCGGCTTCCCCGTCTACCTCTACGAAGCTGCCGCCACCCGCGACGACCGCAGGAACCTCGCCGCCGTGCGCCAGGGCGAGTACGAGGCACTGGCCCAGAAGCTCGGCACGAACGCGTGGCGGCCCGACTTCGGACCGAACGAGTGGAACGACCGCACCGCGCGCTCCGGCGCCATCACCGTCGGCGCGCGCGGGTTCCTGGTGGCGTACAACGTCAACCTCAACACGCGCCAGAAGAAGATCGCCAGCCAGATCGCGCTGGACATCCGCGAGGCGGGCCGCGCCGAACGCGACGAAGCGGGCAAGATCGTGAAGGACGAAGCTGGCAAGACCGTCCTGGTGCCGGGCCCGTACCGACTTGAGGCTTGCAAAGCCGTCGGTTGGGTCCTGCCGGAGTACGACCGCGCGCAGGTGTCGATCAACCTGGTCGACACCGCGGTCACGAAGCCGCACGAGGCGTTCGAAGCGTGCCGCGCCAGCGCGCGGGACCACGGCGTGCGCGTGACCGGAAGCGAACTGGTGGGCTTGATCCCCGAGGGCGACCTGCTGGCCGCCGGGAGGCACTACCTGAAGCAGGCGGGGCAGTCCGCCGGCGTCCCGCGGCGCATGCTCGTCGAGACCGCGGTGCAGAGCCTCGGCCTGCGCGAGCTCGGCCCGTTCGACCCCGCCGAGCGGGTGCTCGAGTACCGGGCCGGCCTGGTGGACGGACCGCTCGTGTCGATGACCCAGCGGCAGTTCGCCGACGAGCTCTCCACCGACTCGCCCGCCCCCGGCGGCGGCTCGGTGGCCGCACTGGGTGCCGCGCAGGCCGCCGCGTTGGTGGCGATGGTGGCCAACCTCACCGTCGACAAGAAGGGGTACGACAGCGTGCAAGAGCGGGTCCTGGCCATCGCCGAGGAGGCGCAGGAGCTGAAGGACGCGTTGCTGGACGCCGTCGACCAGGACACCGCCGCGTTCGACCGGGTGATGGCGGCCTTCGCCCTGCCGAAAGGGACCGCCGAGCAGCGCCAGGCGCGCGACCTCGCCGTCGCCGACGCCACGCGCGAGGCGACGCGGGTGCCGTTGTCGGTACTCGAGCGCGCGCATCGCGTGATCGAACTGGCGT
>CAZACZ010000184.1:0-1428 GCA_964483695.1 uncultured bacterium
TCCTGGCGGTCCGGCCCGGCGAGACGATCGCCGCCGATGGGGTGGTGGTCGAGGGCCGGTCGGAGGTCAACTCGGCGCTGCTCTCCGGCGAATCCCGCCCGGTGGTCCTGGCCGCCGGGGACCGGGCCTGGGCCGGCACGGTCAACCTGGCCGGGCCGCTCCGGGTCAGGGTCGAGGAGACCGGCGAGACGAGCCGGCTGGGCCGCATCCTCCGGGATGTGGAAGGCGCCGCCACCCGGCGGGCGCCGGTCGTGGCTATGGCCAACCGGATGGCGGGGTGGTTCGTCGCTGTCGTGCTGGCGCTCGCGACACTGACCGTGGCGCTCTGGTGGCGGGTGGATCCCGCGGCGGCGATCGACCACGCCATCGCGCTGCTGGTGGTGACCTGTCCGTGCGCACTGGCGCTGGCCACGCCGCTGGCGGTCTCGGTGGCGATCGGGCGGGCCGCCAAGGCGGGGATCCTGGTCAAGGGGGGCGAAGCGCTCGAGCTGCTGGGCCGCGGCGGAGGGACCATCTACCTCGACAAGACCGGCACGGTCACGGAGGGGGCCACCACCCTGGTGCGCTGGGAGGGCCCGGACGAAGTGCGCCCCCTGGTGCTGGCACTGGAACAAGACGCCACCCACCCGGTGGCCGCCGGCTTCCGGGCGGCGTGGCCGGGCCTCGCGGTGCCCTCCGCCAGCGACGTGCGCCACACCATCGGGGGCGGGATCGAGGGACGGGTGGGGGGACGGCGAGTCGCGGTGGGAAGTCCTGCCTTCGTGCGGTCCCGGCTGGCGGGCGGACCGCACGAGCCGCCCGCGCCGCCCGACCCGGCACTCTCACCGGTGCTGGTGGCGGTGGACGGCCAGTTGGCCGGCGTGGCGGGGTTCGGAGATCCGATCCGGCGCGAGGCCCGGGCGGTGCTCGACCGGCTGCGGAGTCGCGGGTGGCGGCTCCGGCTGCTCTCAGGAGATGCGCCGGAGGTGGTGGCGTCGGTGGGGACGGCGCTCGGCTTCGGCGCGGACGAGGTGCGCGGCGGCGCCACGCCGGAGGAGAAGCTGGCGGTGGTGGAGCGGGCTGATGACGGCCGCACGGTGATGGTGGGCGACGGGGTGAACGATGCCGCGGCGATGGCGCGGTCCCGGGTGGGAATCGGAGTGAAGGGCGGCGCCGAGGCGTGCCTGGCGGTGGCGGACGTCTTCCTGGCGCGCCCGGGGCTCGAGCCGCTGGCGGCGCTGGTGGCGGGATCCACCCGCACCCTGCGGGTGGTGCGCCGCAACATCGCCTTTGCGCTGGGCTACAACCTGGTGGGCACCGCCCTGGCGATGGCGGGGCTCCTGGACCCGCTGGTCGCCGCGATCCTGATGCCGCTGAGTTCGGTGACGGTGGTGCTGCACTCGTGGCGGAGCCGGACCTTCGGACCGGCGGCGGCATGAGCGTCCTGGT
>CAZACZ010000185.1:0-1392 GCA_964483695.1 uncultured bacterium
ACCACTGGTAAGAGTCGAAGTGGGGTCAGCGGTGCAATCTGGAGAGTTTCAATTGCGTCTCAAGATCCCGGAGGCCGTCGGACCCCTCGGTGGGCTGCAGCTTCTGGAGTTTGACCGAGCGACACTCACGGGGAGTCGAGTGGAGGTCATGCATGATACCGTGACGCGCACCCTTGTTGGGTTCATTCGTCCAAGCGCTGGTCCCGGCAACGTTGCGGTTGGTGCGGGGCGGACCACGGATGGGGAGTCGTTTAGTCTGTTCGGTGCCAAGGAGTATGTTGTTGATCGCAACGTGTTTCCAGCCAACACAACGGTGCGGTATTGGGTTGAGGTGCCAAGCTTGGCGTCCTTGCCCCCCGCGGTAGATGTGATTGCGGCGACAGAGCGAGCGGTCGAACGCCAGTGGGGCGCGGTGCTGGGTGCGAACACCTACGGCATTTCATTTGTGCGAAGCCCCATTAACCCTCACGTGGTGATTGGCTTCGGGCCCGTACCCGAGGGTGCCCGTGCGGTTACCCGGTACACGTGTCCCTTGATCGGCTCATGCGCAAGTACTCTGCGAGCTATCACCCTGAGAGATGATCACGACTGGTCGACCGGCGTTTCAAGTGGCTATAACATCGAAAGTACCGTGCTCCATGAACTTGGTCATGCAGCAGGACTCGACCACTACTATGCCGATGACTGTCACAAAGATGGCACGCCGACTGCCACTCACTGCGGGGTGGATTGGGACGTCATGGCATGGGCAGGATCTGCCTTTCTAGGTTTGTCGTGCAGAGATCTTGATCTCGTTCAATACGCCTATGGCCGGCGAGTGTGGCTTGACAACCGCTGTGCCACTTCCTTCAGGTGGATCCCCGAGACACTCCCTTCACCAATCTACCCCAAATCACCCTTCGGTTCTTTCGGCGTACAAGTACTGGATCGCGCAGGCAGGCCTGCTCAGAGTGCCACGCTTGACTTGGCACTGTTTGGTCCAGCCGGTCAGGAGGTCGTGAGTGCGCTTGGATCAACCGATCCGGACGGGACCCTCGTACTCCCAGCGTGGAGCACACCGCTTCCCGCCGGGAGATTTGTGCTGTTTGCCAATGGTGGTCGCCGTGTAACTAATGGCCAGAGTACCCGCGACTTCAACATTGTTGAACTGCCGGCAGCCAAACTCAATTTCACCACCTCCCCCCCCAACGGCACGGTCAACTCAAACCTCTCCCCCGCGGTCCAGGTCGCCGTCCAGACGGCCGCCGGGGCGACGGTTACCACCGCAACGAACACTGTCACGCTTACGTTCGCCTCGAACCCCACTGGCGCAACGCTGGCCGGTACTCTCTCACGCGCGGCCGTGAATGGGGTCGCCACATTCAACGACCTCAAGATCGACAAGCCGGGTAC
>CAZACZ010000186.1:0-1389 GCA_964483695.1 uncultured bacterium
GGAGTCGATCGATGTCGAACCTGATGACCTATAAGGGATACAACGCGGCCGTCGAGCTCGACGCCGAGGTTGGCGCGTTCAACGGTCGTGTCTCCGGCCTGCGGGACGTCCTGCACTTCCAAGGTAGGTCGTTCCACGAACTGGAGGCCGCGTTCCACGAAGCCGTCGATGACTACCTGGCGTGGTGCGCGGAACTCGGGCACGAGCCGGAGAAGGCGTTCTCCGGTCGTGTCCTGGTGCGGATGAACTCCGAACTGCATCGCGCGATCGCGATGCGTGCCGACCGCGAAGGTACCAGCATCACCCGAGTGGTCGTGGATGCGCTCGAGCACTACCTGCAGCGTCAGAAGAGCTCCTCGGCCAGCGCGACGATGATGCCTGCGGGACCTCGTACGTAGCAGAGTCGGTACGTGTCCTCGTACTGGGCCACTTCGCCGATGCGTTCGGCGCCGATGGCACGTAGGCGTACGAGGGTGTCGTCGACGCTCTCGACGGCGAACATGACGCTGCGAAGGCCACCCCGTGGCATGATGCCCCCACGGCACCGCGCCCGTGCCGCCCACCCTCCATCGGGGAAGCACGTGTCGTGCGGGGCTTGCTCGACCACCGTGCCTTCGATCGGGTCGATCGCGCAAGGAGGGGCCGCGAAGACGATCCCTCGTCGGAGGTCGGCATGGAACGCTCGGCACCCATCTACGTCCTGAAGCGGCAAGCGAAGGCGCTGGCGCGGCGCGAAGATGTGCGCCTGCACGTGGCGCTGGACCGCATCGCGCAGCGGGAAGGTTTCCGCGCGTGGAGTCATCTGGCGGCGCGGGCGGCCTCGGGGCGCGACGTGCCCACGCGTCGGGCGGCTGGAGGTGCGGCGGAGGATGAGGCAGCGCCGGGCCTTGCGGCAGGGGAGAGCGTCTCCTCGCTCGACGCCGCCGCGGACGCCGCCGCGACGTTCTACGACCGCCTCCACCCCGGCGACCTGGTCCTCGTCGGCGCTCGGCCGAACCAGGGCAAGACGCTGTTCGCGGCCGGCCTCGCGACGGAGGCGCTGGCGCGCGGCCGGCACGCGGCGTTCTTCACGCTGGCGTTCACCGTGGCGCAGGTGCACCGCTGCTTCGAAGCCATCGGCAAGGACGTCGGCCGGCACCAGGATCGTCTCCTGGGCCGCCTCCTGGTGGACGACTCCGACGACGTCTGCGCCGCACACATCGTCGCGCGGATCGCGGGCGCGCCGGCCCACACGCTGGTGGTGATCGACTACCTGCAACTCCTCGACCAGCGACGCGACCAGCCCGCCCTGGCCGAGCAAGTGGCCGAGCTCGCTCACTTCGCTCGCGAACGCCGCGCGATCGTCGTGGCCCTGGCGCAGGTCCGGCGCAGCTACCGGCCGTCCGCCAA
>CAZACZ010000187.1:0-1388 GCA_964483695.1 uncultured bacterium
TCGACGGCCGCGTTGTATCCCTTATAGGTCATCAGGTTCGACATCGATCGACTCCGTCCCGCGACAGACCCGCGCTCGGCCGGCGAAGCCTGCTATCACACGATGATAGCAACGGTTCGTCGCGTTCGGGAGTTCCGACGCGGCCACCTCACCCCGCCGCCTCGTATGCCGCCCGCACGTACCCCACGAACTCCTCGTCCACCTCGTCCACCGACGCCAGGTACACCCGATGCGTGCACATCTGCCCCGCCGGCAGCACCTCCAGGCGATCGGTGCCCGGCGCGCCGCGGTGGTTGATTCCCACCTCCAGGCGACCACGCGAGCCCGGGCCCACGGTGGCGAACTGCTTGGCGCGCCGCAGGCTCACGTACGCCTTCTTCGGCGACACCTCGAGTTCGCCGAAGTCCTGCACCCGCGCCAGGACCGCCTCGTGCAGCGGACGCAGGTCGGCCTTCTTGCCGGCGTAGATGTCGTCGAGAGGATTCGCGGCCGCGGCGGCGGTGCCGGACGCGGCCTCGGTGCGCTCCCGGAAGTCGTGCACCAGCATGCTGGCGTGCCCGTGGCCGAGGCCGAGCTCTTCCTTGAGGCGCGACACCATCTGGCCGTGCTTCAGCGCGCCCCAGCCGTCCATCATGGCGAAGATCTGCTCGACCGACATGCCGGTCTGCGCCTCGATGTTCGCCGTGGCCGTCTTCACGTACTGGCTGGCCTTGTCGATGCCGGTCTTCGCGGGACTGCTCTTCTTGTCGGTCATGGTTGCGCTCCCTCCACCACCTTGCGGATGGCGTCCTCGAAGCGGGCGAGGTCCCCGTGGAACCGGATGCCCTTCTCCTGCTCGTCGTCGATCGGCCCGACGATCACGCGCGACGACCGCAGCACCGACCCGGCGCCGTCCGCCTCGATGGTCGCGAGGGTGTCCATGACCGTGCCGGCGTGCAGCCGCGAGCGCACCGCGTAGCGGCGCGGCGGATCCCACTCGGTGACCTGGCCGTAGTAGTGCCCGCGTCCGTCGCCCCAGTCCTCGTACTGCGCGCCGCCGACGCGCGGCTCGAGCACCAGGCGCTTCGTTCGCGCCTCGCCGTAGGTGTAGGGGAACCACTTCAGGACCTGCTCGGGCTCGGTGAGCGCCGCGAACACCCGCTCCGGTGGCGCCGCGAAGCGCATCTCGTTCTCGATCCGCAGGATCCTGACCGACTCGTTCGCCATGTTCCCCTCCTCCAGATGCCGCCGTAGCGCGGTCATCTCGGTCGCGGCCGCGTCCGCGTAGCGGCCGACCCACCGTTCGTAGAACGTGCGCAGCGCTGCCGCGTTGACGTGATTGAAGCGCTGCCGGCCGCGGCGCTCGACCAGGACGATGCCAGCTTCGGTGAGGACGCCCAAGTGCTGCA
>CAZACZ010000188.1:0-1362 GCA_964483695.1 uncultured bacterium
AACTTCGCTGGCCAGCTCGGCGACGGCACCACCACCGTCCGACGCACGCCGACACGCGTCCCCAATTTCCCGCCCACGGGCTTCGCTGACCGGACCCCTTTGACTGGTCCACTACTGGTGAGGGGCTCCTGTCTTGACTCTATCAGTCAGGGCTTCCAGCGCTTCGGCTGGGGTGCCGTACCCCAGCGCGCCGTGCGGCCGTTCGTGGTTGTAGTACTTCCTCCAGTTCTCGATCAGGACTTCCGCTTCGTGCAGGGTCGCGAAGAGCTCAAGGTTCAAGAGCTCGTCTCGCAGGCGAGCGTTGAAGCTCTCGTTGAAGCCGTTCTGCCACGGCGAGCCCGGCTCGATGAACAAGGTCTGCACTCCACTGGCCGCCAGGAAGCTCCGGGCGGCGTCAGCGATGAACTCCGGGCCGTTATCGCTACGGATGAACTGAGGCGGCCCGTGGATGGTCATGAGGCGCTCCAGCTCCCGCATCACGCCCTGCGCCGTGAGGCTGCGGGTCACGTTGACCGACAGGGCGTACCGGCTCGCCTCGTCGATCACGGTCAGGATCTTCAGGCGCCTGCCGTCAGCGGTGGCGTCCATCACGAAATCCAGCGCCCACACCTCGTGCGCGGCCGTAGCCACGCGCCTTTGGCAGCCGTTCTCCGCCTCACCCAACCGCCGGCGCTTGATAACCCGTTGCGGCACCCGTAGGCCCTCCTCGCGCCACAGGCGCTGCACGCGCTTACGGTTCACGCGCCACCCCTCCCGCTTAAGCAAGGCCGTGATGCGCCGGTACCCGAAACGCGGATTCTCAGCCGACAGCTCGTGCAGGCGCTTAACCAAGTCCACGTCCAGAGCCGGCCGGAGCGCCTCGTAACGCTGGCTCGAGCGCGGCTGACCCAGCACCTTACAGGCGCGCCGCTCGCTGACCTCAAAGCTTCTCCATCACGTGCTTCACTGCCGCCCGCTTACGTCGCGGGCTCAGTAGTTTCCCTCCAGCGCCTCCTTCAGGATGCTGTTATCCAGCTCCTTCTCCGCCAAGAGCTTCTTGAGGCGCGCGTTCTCGCGCTCCAGCTCCTTAAGGCGCTTCGCGTCGGGTTTGCTCATCCCCTGGTACTGCTTGCGCCAGCGGTAATACGTCCACTCGCCGACGCCCGCCTCCTTGCAGAGCTGCGCCACCGGCTTACCGGCCGCCTTGCCCGCCTCGATCTGCCTGAGGATCTCGATGATCTGCTCCGGGCTACGTCTCGCCTTCTTCATGGGTGTCCCTCTCCGGATCACCCTCACTCTACGTGGACCAGGACGCGGGGGTCAGACCATCGCCATCACCGCGATCGCCCTCGGCAGCGGCCACACCGCCGCCCTTCTCGACAA
>CAZACZ010000189.1:0-1352 GCA_964483695.1 uncultured bacterium
TCGGCTTCGAGCGGCCCGGAGATGGTGCCGCTCACGGTGCAGCCGAGCGCGTCCTCGCCTTGCAGGGTGACGACGTACGAGCCGCCGGTGAGCGCGAAGGTCTGGTACCGGTCGGTCGGGAGGGTGCCCGGTTCGCGCTCGAAGGTCGCGTCGGCGACGATGCTCATGGTCCAGTCGCCCGCCAGTCGCTCGCTGGTGTAGGTGACCTGGCCCTGCCAGGTGCTCCCGAGTTCGGTCGGCGAGCCGGCCACGGCCGGCGCGCCTTCGACGCGGCTGGTGCCGCCCTCCGGCAGCTCGACCCACGCTTCGATGCGGAGCTCCTCGCCTTCCATCGCGTCGAAGCCCAAGTCGATCTCGGCGGGGACGTGCCATGCGTGATCGCCGACGGCTTCACCGACTGCCGTCAGGCTGGTGCTGGTGTACGGCCGATCGTTGATGGTGACGTGGAGCGTGAAGCCGCTCGCGGTGGCCTCGGTGACGCCGTCGACGGTGATGTCGAGCAGGATGCTGTCGGGCTCGCCGTCGTCGGGGGCGCCCGCCACCTCGATCTCCACCGCGGTCGCCAGGTCGTCTCCCGTGAAGCCGTCCTCGACGCGGATCACGTCGCGGATGCGGAGGTCGCCGCCGGCGCGCCGGCCGCTGCTGCGCATCACGGCCCCGGTCTCTTCGGAGACGACGGCGTCCCCGAGGCTGTCCATGGCGTCCGACACGGTCCATCCGGTGACGGAGAGCACCTGCAGGAGCTTCAGGGAGGCGAGCGCCATGTCCGCCCGGACTCCGAGGTCCCAACTGACGAAGATGCCCTCGTCGCCGGCGATCGGCCCGACGAACTCGGGCGAGTACGTGCTGCACGAGACGAGCACGAAGAGCGTGTTGGGCAGGCCGTCGGGGTAGACGGCGCGGAAGAAGTCGCCGGTGACGGCGATCGAGCGGTGCTTCGAGCCTTGGTACAGGACGATGCCGGGTTGGTCGAGCGCCTTGAGGTCCGCTGCCGTGCCGGCGAAGCGCTGGATCAGGAAGTCGGCGCGGCAGTCGTCGCCGGCACCACCGACACCGCTGGCGGCCAGCGCGGAGGACGTCTTCTTGTCGAGGCACAGGCGGCCACCGTGGGTGCTGAGGTACACCACGTCGTACGCCTCTAGGTCGAGGAGATCGTCGACGGTGACGCCGGGATCGTCGGGGTCGGTGGTCTCGCGGTAGGTCACGCGGCCCTCGTACCCGGGCGTCGCGGCCAGCACGGCGGCTGCCTGCGCGCCGGAGTCCCAACCGTCGAAGTCGAAGGCGAAGGGCGAGAGCACCAACGCACGCCGGCTTCCCGGCGCTCCGACGACCCGCTGCGGCGCCAGGCTCGA
>CAZACZ010000190.1:0-1350 GCA_964483695.1 uncultured bacterium
TGCTGACCATGATGGTGGTCTTGAGCATCAACCTCTACCGTCGCGGGCTCGAGCGGCGGGCGCAGGCGGTGGAGCCGGCCACCTGACCCGCCGCACGCCCCTCACGGCGCCACGAAGGCGGGCACCATCGCAGGGTCGACCTCACGACCCAGCACGCGCAGCGCACGGTCGGGGCGGTCGGTGATGATCCCGTCCACCCCCATCGCCACCAAGCGCTCCATCGTCGGGACGTCGTCGATGGTCCAGACGTGCACCTGCACCCCGCGGTCGTGCGCTGCCTTCACGAAGTGCGGCGTCACGACCGTCAGCCCCGACTGCTCGGTGGGCACTTGCAGCGCCTCGAACGGCGGCGAGGTGACGGCCTGGAGCCTCGCCCGTGCCAGCAGGAAGAAGGTGAGCACCTCGCGCGGCGACGCCGACGTCGCGACCTCCGGGCAGGCGGCGCGGAACGCACGCAGCGCGTCCGCGTGGAACGAGCCCACCATCACCCGCTCGGTAGCGGCCTGGTCCCGCAGCTCGGTGCACAACGCCCGCGCGACCTCCACGTCGTCCTGCTTGATCTCGACGTTGACCGCGTACGACGGGAACGCCGTAAGCACCTCGGCGAGCGTCGAGAGGGTGATGCCGCGCCCGCGGTACGGCGGCTCCACCGCGGTGGCGCCGGCAGGTTCGGCCGGGACCCAGTCGTAGCCGGCGTCGAGCGCCTGCAACTCGGACAGGCTGCGCTCCGCCACCGGCCCGGTGCCGTCGGTGGTGCGATCGAGGGTGTCGTCGTGGAGGACCACGAAGTGACCGTCGGCGGTCAGGTGCACGTCGAGCTCGAGCACGTCGGCACCCAGCGCAGCCGCGCCCTGGAACGACGTCAGCGTGTTGCTCGGCCACAGGCCGTCGCCGCCCTGATGCGCCAGGACCAGCGTTCCCTGCGGCAACCGCTGGCTGTAGACGTGCGCCGGCCGCGGACGCGCCAGCAGCGCAAGGACCGCGTAGGCGGCGGCGAGGAGCAGGGCGATGACGAGCAGGACGCGTAGGAAACGCATGGGGGCCTCCCAAGGACGCGGGGGTGGGCTAGCGCCGGCACGGCAGCGAGGCTCGGACGCGGCTTCGGAACTGCGCTGACCGAAGTGTACGTGCCGCGGGGCGGGCACCTGGTCGGCGCGCCCCCCCGACCCGTCTCCCGGGGAAGTGCGTTCGCAGGACGCATCCGGGCGCCGCTTCCGATATATCATCGGGACAAACGTCCCGGTCCACCGTGGCTCGATCTTCGCGGGTACGCATGGCCGGGCGTCGAGAGCACTCCCCGCACCCTCGCGCTTCGAGGCCGCCGGCCATCGACGACCGCAGGGCGCACCA
>CAZACZ010000191.1:0-1340 GCA_964483695.1 uncultured bacterium
CGCGCGCCGTCCGGGCTCCACGACGCCCAGCCGGCCGCGGCGTGGTCGGTGAGTTGCCGCGCGCCGCCGCCGTCGGCACCGACGAACCAGAGGTTGTAGCGTCCCTCGGCGTCCGCCACCTCGTAGAGGATGCCGCTGCCGTCCGGTCGCCAGGAGGGGTACTCCTCCCGCGCCGCGCCGGTCGTCAAGCGGGTGAACCCGGTAGGCGCGGGCGCCGTGACGGCCTCGCTGGGCAGTTGGTCGAAGACGTCGGGGGGCGCGTCGTTGTCGGGCGGCAACGGGCCCGCCAGGCGGTGGCACTGCGCACAGCCGCTCGCGAACGCCCCCACGTTCACGGGGTGCTGACGAACGGGGTACCCGGGGATCCGCGCCGCATCGTTCAACGTGAGGATGAGCGGGTCGCTGCCGATCTTGCGGATGTACTCCTGCTTCTGCACCACGTTCGCGCCGATGACGAGCTGGGCGCGCTGGGACAGTGTCCCCGCGGCCTCGCCTGCGTCCGACGCATCGCCCGACTGCGCCAGGACGACCAGTGGTGCCAACGCGAACGCCGCCAACACCAAGACGAGGACCCATGCCCCACGTGACGCCGCGACTCGGACATCGCGAGGTTGCCAACTTCCGGGGATCCGGCTCATCCGACCCACGCTCCGTTCCACCCACGGGCGAACCGCTTCCTTCACGCTACGCCCACCCCGTCCCCCGCGCCTGGGACAGTTGTCTCTGGCGCCGTTCCCGCCCTAGTCCGAGCGTGGAGGCACGGTTCCGAGTCGCGCGGAGCGCCCCGAGTTGGGGCGGTCGGCGCGGCCGAGGGGCGACCCGCCCCTCCAGGGCCACCCGGGCAACCGGACGACCTGCCGCATCGCAAAGGAGCTGCCTGCACCCGTGGGCGGCTCCTTTCTCATTGGCGGCGCGGCCCGCAGACGGACGAAAGGAGGGCGCCTTCCGTTTCGCGTCACGAACTCGCTGCCCCCACGGCGCCGCCGTGGACTCGAAGGAGAAACGTATGAGGAATCCCACCAACCGGGGCTGGCTCGACCGGCCCGTCGCACGCCGCACCGTGCTCAAGGGCATGGGCGTGGCCGGCGCCGTCACGCTCGTCGGGAACGCCAGCGCCATCAACGAGATGCTCCCCGCCTACGGCACCGAGCAAGTGCTCACCAGCGCCGACAACGAGGGGATGTTGAAGGTCACCGTCAAGAACGGCATGATCCTGCGGGTCGAGAGCCTCGATGCGCCGAAGATGGAAGCCGCGCCGATGGCGCTCAACTGGCACCACCGCGTGTACGCGCCCGACCGCATCCTCTACCCGATGGTGCGCGTCGACTGGCAACCGGGCG
>CAZACZ010000192.1:0-1328 GCA_964483695.1 uncultured bacterium
CTCTCGCACCCAGGGCACCCAACGCTCCTCCCCGATGGTGGGCAGCGCGGTGAGCTCGAGGACCCCCACCGACTTCCACCCTAGCTCGCACATGGGCGTGGAGGACTGCCCGGTGATGAAGCGGTACGCCCCGGCCGGAGTGCCCATGGGATGCCCGTACCCCGCGGTCGGGATGCAAAGGGCGTTGGCCTCGGCGATCGGTTTGCCCAGCAGCTCCACCAGCGCATCGTGGATGCTCGGGTTCTTGACGCCGGCAGACGTCAGAAGAAGTCGCATGATGCCCCTTCCGGACGACACTTCCCGGGGCGTTGAAGCAGCGCCGACTATGCGCACTGGGGTGCGCTGCCGTCCGTCCGGGAGTGAACTTCAGGAAGACGCTACCACCTCGATGTCCGGCGGGCTCGGCCCGCACCTCGAGCGGGCCGGACCTCAACGGAGCCTGTGATGTACGTCCGCCGTTCGCAACGGTGCCGCTGATGGGGGCGGAATCCCGGCGAGCGACACGGCCGGGGACCGGGACGCCTAGGCGCTGACGTCTTCGCGTAGCCCGCTCGACCCGGCGTGCTAGCGTCGCGCCATGAGCCGCCTCGTACCGTTCCTGCTGGTGTCCGCTGGCCTCCTCGGGATCGCGGGAGTCGTCCTCGCTGCGTCAGGGGAGAAGGTGATCGGCATCGCGCTGCTCGCCGTCGGCATCTCGGACGCGGCGGCTGCGATGGTGCTGCGCTCCCGCGGTCGGAACTGACGGCGTTCGACCGCTCGGGAGCTCGCGCAGCGCCGCCTAGCTAAGCAATGCAGTGTCCATGGGCACGCACGTCAAGCGCACCGCGTCCTCGCCGACGCGGTCGCTGGCCACGAGGCGCAGCGGGGGCCGGGCCGTGGCGAAGTACGGCTTGCCGTCGCCCAGCACGAACGGTCGGAAGTACAGGCGGTACTCGTCGATCAACCCGAGGTCCGTGAGGGCGCCGGCGATGGTGGGGCCGGCGACGGCGATCTCTCCTTCGACGTCGGCCTTCAACCGCCGTGCGAACGTTCCGAGGTCCTCGGTGACGAGGCTGGCGTTCGGACCGACCGACGACAGGGTGCGCGACGCGACCCACTTCGGATGCGCCCGCCACGCCGCCGCGAACGCGTGCTCGGCGGCGCTCCACTCGGGTTGGTCCTCTTCCCAGTAGCGCATCAGCTCGTAGATGCGTCGGCCGTAGAGGCTTCCCGAGAGCGAGCGCGTGTGGTCGACCCAGTGCTGGAACAGCGCTTCTTCCGGTGCGGGCATCTCCAGGTGATCCACGTAGCCGTCGAGCGACTGCATCATCGCGAAGACGAGCGTAGCC
>CAZACZ010000193.1:0-1308 GCA_964483695.1 uncultured bacterium
TGAGCACGATCGCGAACCAGGTCCGCAGGTGGCGCACCGCCGCCGGCCTCACCCAGCAGGAGCTGGCCGAGCGCGTGGCGGTGACGCGCCAGACCATCGGAGCGCTGGAGAGCGGCACGGCAGGCTGCAGCGTCGACCTGGCGTTGCGCCTCGCGCGGGTGCTGGGGTGCAGGGTCGAAGACCTGTTCGACCTCGAGGGGCAGGTCACCTCCGCCGAGCTGGCGGAAGGCGACGAGCCGGCGCCGGACGCCACCCGCGTGGTCCTGGGCGAGATCCGCGGCCGCACCGTGGCGCGCTCGCTAGCGGGGATGCAAGGACGCTACTGGCTGACGCAGGCGGCGCACGGCGTGATCCAAGCGCGGCGCGAAGGCGCGCAGGTGGAAGTGGCGCGACTCGGCGCGGGAGGATCCGGGCTGTTCCTGGCAGGGTGCGACCCCGCCCTCGGACTCCTAGCCGAGCACACGTCACGTAGCCACGCCGGACTCGACGCGTACTGGTGGCACGCCGGCAACGGCCGCGCTGCGGACGAACTTGCGCGGTGGCAAGTGCACGCCGCGGCCATCCACCGCGCGCCAGGCGCGGAGGAGCCGTACTTCCCGTTCCCCGTGCTGCGCTTCCGGTTGGCGTCGTGGGAGATCGGCTGGGTGGTGGCGGCGGGGAACCCGAAGGGCATCCTCTCGGCCGACGACCTCGCGCGCGCCGACGTGGCGGTGGCCGACCGCGAACCCGGTGCCGGCGCCCACCGGTTGCTACGCGAGTTGTTGGCGCGAGCCGGCGTGCCCGAGGAGCGCGTCCGGCGCATCGAACAGCCGTTCGCTGGACACGCCGAGGTGGCGGACGCGGTGAAGCTCGGGGTGGCGGACGTGGGCATCGGCATCTCGTTGGCCGCCTACGCCGCCGGCCTCGACTTCGTGCCGGTGGACGCGCAGCACTGCGACCTCTACCTCCCCGCGGACAGCGCGGAGCGCAGCGACGTGCAGGCGATGGTGGAGGCGCTGACGAGCGGCCGGTTCCGGACGGAGTTGAGCGCCTTCGGGCCGTACGACACGAGCGAGACCGGGGTGGAGGTCGGGTGAGGCCGTAGGGGGAGCAGGCTCGCGATGCGGCGTTCGGCGCGTCGCCCTCGCGATCGCGCGTTCCTTGACACCCCCCAACCTCCCCGGTAGACTTACCGTTGCTTGGCGGACCGGGCCCTCGTGGGCAGCGCCGCCTTGCCGACCTTCTTCGTGGGGCCGTGGCGCAGTTGGGAGCGCGTCTGAATGGCATTCAGAAGGTCAGGGGTTCGAATCCCCTCGGCTCCACCACAAG
>CAZACZ010000194.1:0-1275 GCA_964483695.1 uncultured bacterium
TGCCGCGCCTCCTCCTCCAGCACCCGCGTCACCGCCACCGCGTCCGCCAGCGTCGCCCGCAACGGCTCCGTGGCCGTACCAAGACACTGCTCCACGAAATGCCGCGCCTGGTGCTCGTAGGCGGTGCCCGCCGGCAGCTCGACCGGCTCGGCCCGTCCCCCCCGGGTAAGCCGCAGCGGCGGTTCCCCGTCATGCGCAAATTCGGCCACCGCATCCTCGAAGACCGCCCGGTAGCGCATCCGGAACCCGAACCCGTCCACCGGAATGTGGCCCCCCTCCGCCACCACCTGATCCGGCCCGCCCGGATATCCATATATGGTCGTGAGGTGCGACCGTGTCCCCGCACTCCGCACCGAGGCCGGGTCGCCCAGGCACCATCGCACGAAGTCGGCGTCGTGGACGTGAAGGTCGAACAGGGCGCCCCCCGAGCGCGCCGGGTCCCGGTAGAACTCCCGCGCCCACCCCGGCGGCTCGCCGACCCGGCTGAGGTGCAGGCTGCGGAGCGCGCCATGGGTGCCGTCCCGGATCCGGTCCCTGAGCCACGGCCACCCCGGCCAGAACCGCATGCAGAAGGCCGGCATGCAGACCCGCCCTGCCGGCACCGCCGCCGCCAGCCGCTCCACCTCGCCGGCAGCCAGCGCCACCGGCTTCTCCACCAGGACATGCTTGCCGGCGGCCAGTGCGGCGAGCGCCAGCGGCACGTGGCTCTCGGTCCAGGTGGCGATGACGACCGCCCCGACCCGGGCATCGGCCAGCAGCGCCTCGGGCCCCGGGAACCGGGTGCGCACGCCCTCCTCCCCGGCCCGCAGTGCCTCGAGGTTCCCTGCCGCCACCGCCGCGGGCGCCGACCCTTGCCGCGCCGCGCACACCCCCACCACCTCGACCGGCAGGCCGGCACGCCGCAGCGACCCGAAGGCGATGCCATGGGTGCGCCCCATGACGCCATATCCGATGATCCCGATGCCCAGGGTCACGGCAGGCCGCCCAGGTGGTGGGCCGCCAGGCCGGCGGCCCGGCGGATGTCCTCGACCCGCTCATCGCCCGATTCCCGCTCGATCATCAGGGGGATCCCCGGCAACCGGGACTCCAGGACCCCGAAGAAGCTCGGCCAGTCCACTGCGCCCGCACCCGCCGGGGTCTCGACCCCCCACTGGCCGGCGCGCCCGGCCGGCAGGGCGTCCTTGAGGTGCACCTGCAAGACCTGGGGTGCCAGCTGCTCCAGGGCCTGCACCGGGTCGCCCATGCCGTAGAGGATCATGTTGGCGGGGTCGAAGT
>CAZACZ010000195.1:0-1266 GCA_964483695.1 uncultured bacterium
GCCGACGCGGGCCGCCATCGTGGCTGTCGACGAGGTGGTGCAGCGGGCGGCGCGCGCGGGTTCGCGCGCCGAACCGTGGCGGCGCGACGTCGGCAACGGCGTGGTGGCGCGTGTCGCCTACGGCAGGCTCGACCTCCTCGCGGGCGGCGCGGCCGCGCCCGTTGCGCCGTTCGACGAGCGGCGGATCGCGACCGCGCAGGACCTCCCGGGCGGGGTCGCGGCGGCGGTGCTGGAGCGCTACCCGGACCTCGTGCTCCGCCGCCGCCGGCCCGGCGACCGGATCCACCTACCGGGCGGCACCAAGCGGGTGGCCGACCTGCTCATCGATCGCAAGGTGCCGCGCGAGGCGCGCGACCGTCTACGCATGCTGGCGTCCGGGAGCGAGGTGGTGTGGATCGACGGTGTGGCGGCGGCTGCCGGTGTGGCGAGCGCGCCGGTGGACGTCGAGCGTGCGTTCATGCTGCGCGCTCTCGAGTTGGCGCGGCGCGCCGTCGAGCAGGGAGAGATGCCGGTGGGCGCAGTGGTGGTGCAGGGAGGGGAGATAGTCGGCGAGGCTCACAACCTTACCGAGGCGCGCCACGACCCGACCGCGCATGCCGAGATGCTGGCGCTGCGCCAGGCGGCCGAGCGGACGGGCGACTGGCGGCTCGCGAACGCCACCCTGGTCGTTACCTTAGAACCGTGTCCGATGTGCCTCGGCGCGGTGCTCCAGACGCACCTCACGCGCGTGGTGTACGGCGCGGACAACCTGCGCGAGGGAGCGCTCGGGTCGGTCGTCGACCTCCGCGCGGGGGGATGGAAGCGCGCCCCCGAGGTGGTCGGGGGCGTGCTGGCCGGCGAGAGCGCCGGGCTGCTGAGGTCGTTCTTCGCGCGGCGCCGCGACCGAACGGCAGGCTGAGACGGAGGGCGTCGGCGCGGCCGTCTTCCGCGCCGAGGGCCTGGGTCACTCCACGCGGGCCACGTTCCAGGTCCATGTCTGACGACGATCGGCGTTCGTCACGACGTAGGTGCCGTCGATGGTGCCGTTCGAGACGGTCTCGACGATATCGTCGGGGATGTAGGGCATGACGCTGTTGGTGGTCACGGTCTGCGACGACGCACTGCCGTCTGGGCAGCTGACGGACGCGACCATCGGCGGCGTGTTGGAGCTCCCCCACGCCTCGACCAGGATCGGCGAGGTCGCCGTGTCGAAGTCGAGGTAGGTGTCCTCATCGGCTTCGAGCGGCCCGGAGATGGTGCCGCTCACGGTGCAGCCGAGCGCGTCCT
>CAZACZ010000196.1:0-1251 GCA_964483695.1 uncultured bacterium
TCGATGCCCAGCACCAGCGCCGGCATGGTCATGCGGCGCAGCACGTCCTGTACGCGGCCGCGGCCCTCGGCGACGTCGTAGTCGTCCATCGCCCAGGTGAGGTGCAGGTAGGTGTTGGCGTCGAAGCGCTTCACCAGCTTCACCCCCTGGTACGCCAGGTACGAGGCGATCTCGAAGCTGGCGTCGAGCGCGGCGAGGTCGGCGGCGTCGCTGGTCGGCGAAGTCCCGTTGGCTTCCGGCGCGGCACCGGCACCGCCGTTGCTCGTGCCCGCCACCCGCTCGCGCCCGAACTTCTGCTCCAGCGAGTCGAAGCTGCGGTAGCTGAGCATGGCGATGGCGCGCGCCAGGCCCAAGCCGGCTTCGGGTTGGCGTTCGAGCGGGTAGCTTCCCCCCTGCCACGCCGGGTCGGCCATGATGGCGCGGCGCGCCACCTCGTTCAGGCCGATGGCCCACGCCGAGTGGCGCGCGCCGATGGCGATGGGCGCGATGGCCCGCACCCGTTCGGGGAAGGTGGCCGCCCACTCGAGCACCTGCATGCCGCCCATGCTGCCGCCCACCACCGCGCGCAGGCTGCGCACGCCGAGGGCGTCGATCAGGCGGCGTTGCACCTCCACCATGTCGCGGATGGTGTAGCGGGGGAAGCGCACGCCATACGGCCGGCCGGTGGCCGGGTCGAGGCTGGTCGGGCCGGTGGTGCCGTAGCAGCCGCCGAGCACGTTGCTGCTGACGACGAAGTAGCGGCGGGTGTCGATCGCCTTGCCGGGCCCGATGAGCGGGTCCCACCAGCCCGGCACCTCCTCGCGCTCGGTGAAGCCGGCCGCGTGGCCGGAACCGGTGAGGGCGTGCGCCACCAGCACGGCGTTGTCGCCCTTGGCGTTCAGTTCCCCGTACGTCTCGAACGCCACCGCAACGCGCTCGAGCACACCGCCGCGCTGAAGGCGCAGGGGGTTGGCGGGCGTGGCGACGTCGATCACGCGCGGCACGACCCGCCCCACGCTGCCCCCCGAACCCGCGGTGGTGCGGGCGAAGAGGGCAGCGTGGTCGCCCCAGGTCTCGTGGACCAGGGTGCGCGGGGTGGTGCCGGCGCCGGCCGCCTTCGTCATACGCGCCTCAGTCGGCCGCGGCCGCGGTGGCCTGCCCCCTGGCGGCGTCCAGCGCTTGGGTGAAGTCCTCGATGAGGTCATCGACGTGCTCCAGTCCGGTGGTGATGCGGATCAGGCCGGGCGTCACGCCTGCCTTGGCGAGGCCGGC
>CAZACZ010000197.1:0-1247 GCA_964483695.1 uncultured bacterium
GGCGCGCCGAGCTGGCGGAGCAGGAGGCCGAGCTGAAGGTGGGCGACTACGAATGGAGCGGGAAGGATCTCGAAGCCGAAGATTCGCTCCTGCGCCGCCTTGCGCAGGTCACTGGCCACCAGCGCGTCGCCCCCCTCCTGGCGCAGGGTGGTCTCGATCCGCTTGAGCACCTCCACCAGATACGCGCCGGTGCCGCAGCAGGGGTCGAGCACCATCACGTTGGGATCGGCCAGCCCAAGCGGGAGGTTCAGCTCCTCGCGGAGGACGGTGTCCACCCGGGCCACCATGTACTGGACCACCTCGCGGGGGGTGTACCAGACGCCGAGCTGCTTGCGGAGGTCAGGGTCGAAGGCCTCCAGGAACGGCTCGTAGAAGTACTGCACCGCCTCCTGCTCCTGGAACTTCTGGAAGAAGGCGGCGCGGTCCACCCGGTTGAGCACCTCACCGGTGCGCTCCAGCACCGGAACCAGTTGGAGGTCGCCGAGCACGCGGCGGGTGGCGATCTGGTCGAAGAGGGCGCTGATCATCGGGACGTGCAGGGTCCAGCCGGCGTCCTTCCAGTCGAAGACGGCATCGGGCTCGGCGTGCTGGCGGCTCCAGAGCACCCAGCCGCTGAAGATGCCGTAGAAGAGGGTCTGGACCAGGGAGGAGCGGAAGAAGTGGTTTCCCTCCTCGCCCTCGAAGCCGATGCCGAGTGCCTCCTCGAAGCTGGTACGGATGGTGGCCAGGCTGGGGAGGTCGCGGTGGCCCAGGATCTCCATCGCGTCGCGGGCGTGGGAGGCGAGCATCCACGCCACGTCGGCGGGTTCAGTCAGCCGGGCCCGGCTCCGGAGCACCCGGGTCAGGAACTCGGTGAAGCGCTCGCCGCGCTCCTGGGCATACTTGCGGGGGTGGGCGGCGATGTCGCGCCAGAAGGTGGCCTCGTTTGTGGCCAGGTCGAACTCATCGGCCTTCCTGGCGCCGCCGTGGCGGTCCTGCACCATCAGCACGAAGCGGAAGTAGTTGGTCACCAGCACCTGCCCGTAGCGGACCAGGTACTTGTTGACCTGATCGGAGGCGATCGTGGTGTTGATGTCCTCGGAGGTGCCCTTGACCTCGATGGCGGCGACGTCGGGCCGAGTCGGGTCCTTCGGCTCGGTGGCGCCTCGGCTCTTGAACTGGGTGGCGGTAAAGAGCCCGCCATCGGGGAGCCCGCCGCCCAGGTTGCGGAGGCTCATGATGGTGCGGACCTTCGGCTTGACCTTCTC
>CAZACZ010000198.1:0-1245 GCA_964483695.1 uncultured bacterium
ACCGCGAAGCCCAGCAGCGCAGCCCGAAACTCATCGGACGTCGCGGCCAGCAGCCGCTTGGTCTTGATGCTCGTCTTGATGGACTTGTCGAGCCGGATGAGATTGAGCGCCATGTGGCGCACCAGCGCCAGGTTGTGGGCAATGTGACCGATGCGTCCGCGTGCGTAGTCGTCACCGAACTGAACATCCAGACACCAGTGCAGCCGATTCTCCACTTCCCAATGACTTCTGATCGCCACCGCAATGCGCTCGGCGTCGGCCGGCAGGCTGCTGATGTAGTAGACGCGCTCGGTGCTGGTGCGCTCGCCCACCGTTCGCACGCGCTCGACGACGGCAAAGCTGGCCACGTCCTTCCAGGCCTCGGCCTTGTGGAGCCGATCGGTCGCATCAAAGGCCGTACAGCGTCGCACCTCGATTCGTCCATGGCCGGTGCTCGTGGTTTCATGGGTCGAACTTGGTGTCAGCGGACCGCGCGGATCGATGTCGGCGAAGATGATCGAGTCGAGCAGCTTCGGGTGGTTGTCCTTCACGCACAGCACGTAGTGGGCACCTCGCTCACGGATGGCGCGTGCGATCTTGGTCTGCGTGCCCATCGCATCGATGGTGACGATGCAGCCCTCGATGTCGAGCACCTTGAGCAGTTCGGGGATCGCCGTGATCTCGTTGGACTTCTCCGCCGTCGCCGTCTGGCCCAGCACCACGCCCACGTTGGCCGCAAACGCGCTGACCAGATGCAGCGGCGCAGCCGCCGCCTTGCTCGTGGTGCGTCGGCTCGACTTGCCATCGATGGCGATGACCTGGTCTTTGCCCACTGCCGGAATGATGCCGCCGACCCAGGTGCGAAAGGCCTGTTCGAACTGCTTCGGATCGAGCAGCGCGAACACGCGCTCGAAGGTGTCGGGCGAGGCCACGCCGTAGTCGAGCCGCAGAAAGCCCCTCAGCCACGGCACTTTGGCGCGCCCCCACTGCGAGATCTCCTCGAAGTCGTCGGCGCCGCTGAGCACCGCGCACACCGCCACGGTGAGCAACTCGCTCAAGCTGTGCCGCGTCTGTTGCGCGTTGCGCCAGTCCTCGAGCCCCTCGAAAACCTCCACCATGTCGGCCAGCTTCCCTATGTCCATCGGTCGCCCAAAAAGACAGGAAGCTACACAAAAACACCGGCTGTGAACAGGGGTATGTCAAGTGACTGATCGTGAACGAGTTTTTCAGGTGGTCAACGACAAATGCGTAGCTGCGGCAGCCCTG
>CAZACZ010000199.1:0-1245 GCA_964483695.1 uncultured bacterium
GCGATCCAGAAGTTCGAGACGTTCATCGTGCAGGACTCCTGGTGGACCGCCGGCGCGCGCCTAGCCGACATCGTGCTGCCCGTGGCGACGCTGTTCGAGCGCAACGACCTCAACATGTCCGGTGAGTACGTGGTGTACCAGCACCAGATCATCGATCCGCTGGGCGAAGCCCGCTCCGACTTCGAGATCTGCCGCGACATCGCCGATCGCCTCGGCCTCAAGGACGGCTACACCGAGGGCCGCGAGACCGAAGACGACTGGCTGCGGTACCTCTACTCCTCCTCCGAGATCCCCATGTCGTACGAGGAGTTCCGCGACGCGGGCTACCACGTCTTCCCGACGAAGGACAGCCCCGAGATCCCGGCCAGCCCGTTCCACGCCTTCCGCGCCGACCCTGCGCTGAACCCGCTCGGCACCGCCTCCGGCAAGGTCGAGATCCACTCGGCCGTGGTCGAGGGCTTCGGCTACGACGACTGCCCCGGGACGCCGCAATGGATGGAACCGCGCGAGTGGCTCGGCAGCGCGGAAGTCGCCACCTACCCGCTGCACGTCATCACCAAGCACCCGCTGTGGCGCCGCCACTCGTCGTACGACAACGTCGACGTGCTGCGTGAGCTGTCCAAGATCAACGGCTTCGAGCCGGTGATCATCAACCCGGTCGACGCCGCCGCCCGCGGCATCGTCACCGGCGACGTGGTGCGCGTGTTCAACGACCGCGGCCAGGTCCTGTGCGGCGCGCACGTCACGGACGCCATCCGCCCCAGCGTGGTCATCCTGCAGGAAGGCTCCTGGTACCGTCCGGCCGAACCGGGCGTGGTCGGCAGCCTCGACCGCGGCGGTTGCGCCAACGTCATCACGCGCGAAGGCGGCTCGTCGCGCCTGGCGCAGAGCCCCGTCGCGCACTCCGGCCTGGTCCAGGTCGAGAAGTTCGAAGGCGAAGCGCAGCCGAACGACTACGCGGCCATCGAGCCGATGATGTAGCGTTCGCGCGGCCTCGGCGAGGGGGTCTCGAGAAGCGCCGGGGAGGTACCGACCTCCCCGGCGCTTCGTCGTGTTCGGTCAAAGGCTCATCCCCCGCAGGCCGCTACGCAACGCAGCCCTCGGGACCACGCGCGCCGCCATTCGCAGGTCGGCCTTACGGCCCCGCCCGCACCCCGCCGTCCGCCGCCGCCAACGCAAGCACCTCCGGAGCCACCACCGCCACGTCCGCCACCCAGATGTCGAACGTGCCCTCGCGGTTGGCGG
>CAZACZ010000200.1:0-1245 GCA_964483695.1 uncultured bacterium
GCGGCGGTCGCATCGGGCGAGTCCAGGCCACGCTGGGCACGGCACTGCGCCTGAAACCGGTGGTGACCGTCGACAAGACCGTCGGAACCTACGCGAACGTCGCTCGTGCACGCACGTGGTCGAGCGCGATCGAAGCGCTCGCGAAGCACGTCACGACGCGCTACGGCGCCGGGACACCCCTTCGGGTCGGGCTCGTCTACGGCGAGGAGCGAGGCGACGCGGACGACCTGCTGGCGCGCCTGCAGGAGCGGCACCCCGTTCTTTGGAGCGCCGCTGCGCCCGTCGGTGTCGCGTTGGCCGTCCACACCGGTCCGAAGGCCGTCGGGCTTGCCGTGGCGCCGGGGCCCTGGCCGTGGGAGCGCGACGAAGCCCGCGTCAGCTGACTCGAGGGCGCGGGGTCGTCAGGCCGGGTCGGATGGCTCGCGCGGGCCATCGGCGACGAGCGACCGGCCGTAGATCTGGCACGGTCCGAACTCGTCGACGTAGTCACGCTCGAAGGTCATGCCGACCTTCGTCGCGACCCGCACCGATGCCGCGTTGCCCGGCATGACCAGGCAGACCAGGCGGCGCAACCCCAACGTGGCGTGGGCGTAGCGCACGATGGCATGGGCCGCCTCGGTCGCGAACCCCTCGCCCCAGCGGGCCTTGTCGATCATGTACGCGAGCTCGACCTCGGGCACGCCGTCGATGGTCCACGGCAGCAGTCCGCAGCGCCCGAGGAAGCTGCCCGTGGCGCGTTCCACGGTGGCCCACAGCCCTAGCTCCGGGCGGCGCGGATGGCCGTGAAGGAACCACTCGAGTTCCTCCCGCGTCTCCTCGAGCGTGCGAGTGCCGTCCGGGAAGTAGCGGCGCATCTCCGGGTCGCGGTAGAGCGCGAACAGCGGCACGAGGTCGTCCGGTTCGAGGTGACGCAAGGTCAAGCGCTCGGTCTCGAGGATCACCATGGGGTCATCATGCCGGTAACGCGTCCAGCGGATGCGCGCATCGCCCAGTGCGCACGACTTCGCACGTCACGAACGCGGTTCAGCCGCTCGGACCGTGCTTCTGCCGGATGGCATCGGCGACACCGGCCAGCGCGGCCAAACCCTCGCTGTCGAGAGGTCACGGAGAGAGCCCGTCCCAAGGGGAGGGTTCGACCAACCCGACACCGAGCCACCACGGGTAGGCGCCAACCAGCGTCGAGCACGGAAGCAAACGAGAGGAACCCGCTTGGCAGCGGGTTCCTTGTGGTGCGCCCGAGAAGAT
>CAZACZ010000201.1:0-1238 GCA_964483695.1 uncultured bacterium
GCCACGGGTACCACCCCCAGCACACCGAACGCCTGGCGGCGTACTGGGCCGAGGCGTGGGGCGGTCCGCCCACCTACAGCGAGCGCTACGGCAGCGAGTCCTCCGTGGTTCGGATGCACAGCGGCAACGGCGTGCACGAGGAGATGGACCGGCGCGCCACTCTCTGCTTCGACCGCGCCATGGAAGACGCCGGCATCGGCGACGACCACCTGCGGCGGGTGCTCCACGACTACTTCGCCTGGGCCACGACCAGGACCATGGCGGCCTACCACGAGAGCGCGGAGGACGTGCCGGATGGTCTTCGGATCCCGCGGTGGGGCTGGGATGGACGGCAGGGTCCCTGACCGAGCCGGCGCGCCGCCGACCCACTCGTACACCCGTGCGTCACCCCGCCGGCTCGAAGAACCCCTCGGTCCACCACGCCGCGCGCGGCATCCCGCTCGCCGCGACCAGGTCGAGCAGCGTGCCCAGCCGGTACCGCACGCGGCGTAAGGTCAGGTTCGCCTGCCCGTCGCGCACCTCCACCAGCGCGTACTCGGCGACGGCCGGGTGCGTCACCGCTCCGTCCGCTCGCGTGGCCAACGGCAAGCCCACGCTGCCGGGGTTGGCGACGATGGCGCCGCGGTACCTGCGGGCGAACTGCTCGTGCGTGTGCGCGCCAACGTAGAGCGCCGCGGGTTCCCCTTCGAAGTACCCTTCCAGCTCCTCGTCGGGCGTCGTGGCGCGGATCGGGTCGTCGTAGCTGCGCGGGGACCCGTGGTACGCGAGCACCTCCAGGCCCGCGGGGCGGAGCCGGACGCTGGGCTCGAACCCTTGGAGGAACGCGCGGTCGTCGTCGCTCAAGCGCTCGGCGCACCACGCTTCGACCTCGAGGAACGCCGGCGTGTCCGCGGTGGGGCGGGCGACGTCGTCCAGGGTGCGCGGTTGCAGCAAGTAGGCGTCGGTGTTGCCGAGCACGAACCGGGTCGGCAGGGGGATGCCGCGGATGCGCCGGATGGTCTCGCGCGGTGCGGGCCCCATGTTGGCGACGTCGCCCAGGCAGACCACGCTCGTGACGGGATGGTGCCGGATGTCCTCGAGGACGGCCTCGAGTGCGGGGAGGTTGCCGTGCACGTCGGCGAACACGGCCACGAGGGCCGATCCGCCCTCCTCGCCGCCCAGCGAACGCCTGTCGCCGAAGTCCGTGTCGAACCCCACCATGGCGGTCTCCCTTCCGGCGCGGCGCCGCGCGACGTCAG
>CAZACZ010000202.1:0-1202 GCA_964483695.1 uncultured bacterium
AGTTGGGGGCGTACTGTGGGCACGCCAAGCAGGTGCCGTCCGCGCCGCGAAGATCTTCTTCATTCTCAGCCCCGTCTATACCCTGGCTGGCAATATGGCACCAATGGCCGCTCAGTTGCCCCCCGCAGCAGATGCTGCGATCATCGAGGGTGCCGTTCAGGGTCTCGTCCGAGCTGTCCTTTGGAGCACTGTGTGGTTCGTGTATTTGGTCCGCTCACGCAGAGTGCGCGCAACCTACTTGCGGTAATGTGCTGGAGTATGCTTTCAGCCGCATAACATGCGCATGGACCCGACCGAGCGCGCCGAGCGGTAGCGGAACGTAGGAATCCTGTCGCGCGCTCGGCAGGTCATGCGCAGGGCGTTAGCTGGCGAGAGTCGCAACCATATTGGCTAGAGGGGCGATCCCCAATGAAACAAGGACTCGATGAGGACGGGCAGCCGCCCAGCCTCTACTTCCGTGACCGGCGGGCGGAGCGCCAAGTCTCTGAGTTGCTTGGACTCTGCAAGGGCATGATCTGTGACGGTGAGGTCAGTGACGGAGAGGCATTGGCCCTGCGGCGTTGGCTGGCAGGCAATCCGGACGCCCAGATCGGGTACCCCGGACAGGTACTGGCAGAGCGTCTCGTCCGCATCTTCGCCGACGGCGTCATCGACGATGAGGAACGGGCAGACCTGAGCACACTCCTCCAAGATCTCGTTGGAGAGGATGAAAGGCATGAGGAGCCGCTGAACCTGTCCACTCGCCTACCGATCGACGAGCCTGTGCCAACCATCCTATTCGATGGCCAGACATATGTCTTTACCGGGGCAATGCTTTACGGAAGCCGTCGGGAGTGTGAGCAGCATGTTCTCGATAGAGGCGGACGTGTCGCTGATTCTGTAACGAAGAAAACGAACTACTTGGTGATCGGCCCGATTGCAAGCCGGGCGTGGCTCGAATCCACTCATGGGCGCAAAATACTGCGTGCCGTAGAGCTGCGGCGCGACGGTGTTCCGATAAAGGTGATCGCCGAGGAAACGTGGATCACCGCGATCCATGAAGAGGGGTAGCAGGTGCCAGCTAACAAGCGCATGGACCTTGACCGAGCGCATCGGACGTCCGGGCACTGCCAAGGCCATTAGCGCGCTCGGCAGGTCATGCGCTGGTCGTTAGACGGCACGCATCGACTACCGTTGTCCGCGGCGACAAGATGTAGTCTTGA
>CAZACZ010000203.1:0-1192 GCA_964483695.1 uncultured bacterium
GCGAAGGCGAACCTGGTCGGCGGCTTCGCGCTGCGCATCGACTCGAACCGCAAGATCCTCGACAACCTCGCGGTGATCGGCTTCTACCGGCTGCCGCTCGACTACCTCGATCGCTGGACCACACGGGTCGAGCAGGTCACGCTCGACGAGGTCCGCGCGGCGTTTGCGCGGCACGTGCGGGCCGACGCGCTCGTCACGGTGGTGGTCGGCAACGGCGACGCGGCGGCCGGTGGCAGCGCCGCCCGCTAGGCGCGCGGCTCCGCCCGCGCCTAGCGGCGCCGGCCGTCCTGGCTCGGGCAAGGCCGTGGGCAGGGGAGCGGGCAAGGGCGCGCACCGGGTGCGCATCGTCGGCGGCCAATGGAAGCGAACGCCGCTCGCCGTGCCGGACGTGCCCGGCTTGCGGCCGACTCCCGACCGTGTGCGCGAGACGCTGTTCAACTGGCTCGGCCAGTCGCTCGAGGGCCGCGCCTGCCTCGATCCGTTCGCCGGTTCGGGCGTGCTCGGCCTCGAGGCAGCCTCGCGCGGCGCGCGACGCGTGGTGATGGTCGAGCGTGACCGGACCGCAGTCGCCGCGATCCGCGCAGCGATCGAGCGCCTGCACGCCGACGTCGTCGAGCTGGTCGCCGGCGACGCGTTCGAGACGCTGCGCCGGCTCGGGCGGGCCGGCGAGCGCTTCGACCTCGTATTCCTCGACCCGCCGTTCGGGCAAGGGCTGCTCGAGCAGGCGCTGCCGCTGGTGGGGCCGTTGCTGGCACCCGGCGCGCGGGTCTACGTGGAGGCCGGCGCGCCGTTCGCGCCGCCGCCGGGCTGGCGCCTCGAGCGGCGCGACCGCGCCGGCAACGTCCACTATCATCTGATCGTCCGCGACGACGGCCGTCCGGACGTCACCACAGGGGAGACGCAACCATGACCAGGGCGATCTATCCGGGCACCTTCGACCCGCTGACCCGCGGGCACGAAGACCTCGTTCGCCGCGCGGCCAAGCTGTTCGAGTCCCTGGTCGTGGCGGTCGCCGACAGTCGTGGCAAGAATCCGATCTTCAGCCCGGACGAGCGCCTGGCGATCGCGCGCGAGACGCTGAACCACTACCCGAACGTCGAGATCGTCGGCTTCTCGGGCCTGCTGGTGAACTTCGTTCGCCAGCAGAAGGCCGACGTGGTGATCCGCGGCCTGCGCGCGGTCAGCGACTTCG
>CAZACZ010000204.1:0-1192 GCA_964483695.1 uncultured bacterium
GCTGGCGGCCTGGTCGGGAGTCCGGCCCGACCTCGACTGGAGCCAGGCCCCGATGGCGGACACCGCGGGCACCGGACCGGTTCCCCCGGCCCGCCCCTCGCCGGGCAGCTGAGCCGGCGTCGCCTCAGGCCCGGCCGAGCACCGGCACCGTCACCCCGGCCTTGAGCTGGAAGTCGCGCTGCAGGAAGGACCGCTTGGGCAGCCCGTTGGGCGGGGCCCAGTCGGAGGAATAGTCCATCAGCTCCGCGCCGCCCCAGAACGCCACGCCCACCACCTTGACCCGGAGTCCGGTCCCGATCACGAACCCGACCCGGGTCCCGTCGAGGCCGGCCGGGAAGGCATCACCCTTCCGCTTGACCAGGCCCAGCCCCGCGCTCACGTACGGCTGCAGCACGGCCTCGGGCGAGGCCAGGATCGCCGTCGCCTGGAAGGCACCGTAGGTCAACTCCACCTCGCCCAGGCCGAACTCCTCGCCGCTCGACCGGGTGTGGGTCAGGTCGGCGGTGGTGCGCCCGGCGCTGGCCACCAGCCCGAACCGCTGCCCGATCCAGCCGGTGATCGCGCCGCCCACCAGGGATCCCGACCCCAGCCAGTAGTCACCGGTCTGGTTGGCGGAGCCCCGGATCGTGTCGTAGAGGTCCTGGCTGGGCACGAACTGGCCGGCATGGACGCCGACGGCCAGTCCCTGCGCCGCCAGGGCGGTGGGACCGGCAAGGAGGCACAGGATACCAGCCGCGAGGACGCGGGGCTGCAACCACGCCATGCAAGGACTCCGGGAAGGACGGCGGGAACGATACCGCGGGGCCAGAACCCCTCCTACGCACGGGCGCCCCGCGGTGTTGCGGGGCGCCTCGACAGGCCTGGCCCGGCCTGGCCTACGAACCGCAGCGGGACAGGTAGCGCCGGCGGAGGCTCTCATAGTCGGTGACCTCCCGGAAGAAGCCGGACAGGTACCCGGTCAGGTCCTGCCGGCGGTCCTCGGTCAGCCCCTCCAGGCCGGCCACCAGGCCCAGCATCGCCTCGCGCCGGCCCAGCAGTTCTCCCAGCGCGGTCCGGAACAGCTCCGCCCCGGCGCAGGGCCCCCGGTACTGGCGCTCCCGCACGTTGCGGAGTCCCAGGCTCGGGTCGGGCCGGGCGTAGGGCGCGTTCACCAGCCCCGACCAGTCGAAATCGTACGGCACCGGGATGTAGC
>CAZACZ010000205.1:0-1180 GCA_964483695.1 uncultured bacterium
CGGTGCGCCCGGCGAGATGCGGGAAGCGGGCCAGCACGTCGTCGGGGATGCCCGCATCGTCCCGCGTCAGGTCGAACGCCTCGCCGCCGAGGACGGCGCCGCCTTCGAGCGTCAAGGTGTCGAGGTCGTCATCGCCGGGGGCGGCGTAGAGCGCGAACGACTCGCCCGCCAGCGGCACGCCGGTGTCCCACACGAACAGGTCGCGCGTCACCCAGTGCGCGCGGCGGGCGGCGAGGTCACCTCCGCCGACGGTGGCCACGTCCGGCTTGGCGCCCTGCACCGTGGTGGAGCCGGACACCACCCAGACCTCGTTGCCCTGCTCGCCGAGCACCAGGAACATGTCGGGTCCGGGGTCCTTCTCGTCGCCGCGGTGCACGATGAACCCCACACGCTGGGCACCCTCGGTAAGGCGGACGTCCCAGTAGATGCCGTCCGGGGTGGTTCCGGTTCGCGGCAGGCCATCCTGCCACGTCACCTGCTCGAGGGTGTCCTCCCAGACGTGCAGCACCCAGCCGTCGTAGTCGCCGGTGGGGTGGAGGTAATGGATGCGCGCCGTGCCTTCGGCCGGCGGGGCAAGCGGCGGCGCGGTCAGGATCTCGTCCGAGCCGGACACCAGCCAGATCTCCCGGCCGTGTTGGGCGAGCACCAGGAACATGTCGGGTCCGGGGTCCTTCTCGTCGCCGCGGTGCACGATGAACCCCACCCGGGCGGCGTCGTCTTGCAGGCCGACGTCCCAGTAGGCACCGTAGTCGTCGAGGCCGGTGACGGGCAGGCCTTGGGCCCAGGTCACCTCCTCGGTGGTGTCCTCCCAGACGTGCAGCACCCAGCCGTCGTAGGCGCCGTCGGGGCGCTGGTAGTGGATGCGCGCCGCGTTCTCCGGAAGCTGCGCCTGGGCGTGGGAAGGCAGCGTTCCTACCGGTAGGGCGAACGTCAGCAGCGCTGCCAGCCGGAGCACCGTCCGGATCGCCGGTCGTGGTCCCGGAACGCCGGTGCCGACCCGGGTGCAGGCGCGGTGCGTGGCTCCTGGATGCGTGCGGCCATCGGCGCGGTCGGTCATACGCCCCTCCTCGTCCCCCCGGTCCGAGCGCGGCCCCATCAGCGGTTCGACCGTTGCCGCCGGGACCGCCACGGGCGGTGTGCCACCATTGTAGGAGTGAACCGGAACGCGAACCGCCGCGAC
>CAZACZ010000206.1:0-1161 GCA_964483695.1 uncultured bacterium
CGCGCTCATCCTGGGCCCCCCAGCGGCCGGCATTGTTGACCCGGGCCAGCAGCGCATCGAACTCCGCCTGCGCCATCGGGCGGACGCCTTGCGCGGGGGCCGCCGGGGGCAGGGCCACCGCGGTGAGCACGACGACGGTCATCAGTCGGGTGAGTGGCATGTCACGGCTCCACTGGAAGTGGCCGCGCCGGGGCGCGGGTGGCCGTCGGGCCGACGGCTCGGCGGGCGGCTGCGGGTCACGTCCGGGGGGCGCGGGTCATGCCCCCGCGGACGGCGGGGAACGATCCCCTCCATTGTGCATCCGCAACAGCTTCAGCGCCAGCACCACCTGCCACGCCTGGTAGCCGTACTGTGCCAGGCGCTCGGCGGCACCCAGCCAGGGCGTCGGCAGGCCCTTGTCCAGGGCCCGGGCCTGGGAGAAGGCGGCCACGGCGGGCACCAGCATGATGGCCACGGTCACCAGCGAATAGCCGCGGAATCGTCCCCGGAAGGCGGCGACAGCCAGGAGCAGGGTCAGCAGCACGAACGGGTTGCTGGCCAGGACCAGGTGCATCGTGTCGGTCAGGGTCCGCTCGGCCCCGCGCATGTGCATCGGGAAGACGTTCCAGAGGAGCAGGCCGACCAGCGCGCTGCCGGCGAATGCCACCGCAAGGGCGCGGACCACCCGTCGTGGGCCGGCGGCGCGCCAGACGCCGGCAGCGAAGCCGGCCAGCAGCAGGCTCCACAGTGTCAGCAGCAGGGCGACCCACCGGGTGGTGGGGGCCCCGATCGCGAAGAGCTCACTGACGGCCTGGTCCCGGAGGCTGTAGCCCGGATACAGCTGGCTGGCCACCAGGTCGGTGGCCACGTAGCCGCAGGCGGCCAGCACGCCGCAGGACAGGAGCAGCCGATCGGTGTCCACTCTGGGCTTCATGCGCCCTCGAGCCCGCTTCGGGGGCCTGGCGACGTCCAGCACCCCCGAACGCGGGGCCACAACGTTGTCAGGGCTGCGCCGCGGTGCGGTGCAACGCCTTGGTTCAGGGGCGGGTGGCACGGCATGCCGCCTGGCACCAGCCGTTGCGGGGCGACCTGGCCGCCCCTGGATGGCTGCCCGATCATCCGGTCACCCCTGCTGCCGGCGGTCGATCACCTCGTAGTGGGTCGCATGGTCATCGAAGCGGG
>CAZACZ010000207.1:0-1148 GCA_964483695.1 uncultured bacterium
CGAAGCGGGCCCCGTTCAACGACTGGTACAGGATCTCCCCACCATCGGGGGACCATAGCGGCCGGCTGGGCAGCACCTCGTGCGGCTGAGCCAGCTCGCGCTCGACGCCGCTCGACACGTCCAGCAGCCGGATGGACCAGCCGCCTTCGTCGCGCGCCTGGTAGGCGATCCTCGCGCCGTCCGGGCTCCACTGCGGCCAAGCGATCATGGTGTGGTGGGTGAGCTGCCTCGGCGCACCGCCGTTGACGTCGACCAGCCACAGGTTGCCTGCTCCGGCATCGTCCGCCGCCCAGTAGGCAACCTGCCGCCCGTCCGGGTGCCAGGTCGCCCAACCGGCCGAGGCGTGATCGGTGAGCTGGCGCTGGTTCGCGCCATCCGCGTCCATGGCCCACAGGTTGTAGCGCCCCCGGACGTCGCGCGCCTCGTAGAGGATGGTGGTCCCGTCCGGGCTCCAGCTCGGGTACTCCTCGCGACCCGGCGCGGCGGTGAGGCGCACGAACCCGTCGGGCACGGCGCCAACTCCTGCCGCGGGCTGCAACCGGTCGAACACGTCCTCCGGAGCGCCCGCGCCGGGCGGCAACGGACCCGCCAGGCGGTGGCACTGGGCGCAGCCGGAGTCGAACAACCCGGCGTTCACCGGGTGCTGACGCACCGGGAAGCCAGGTATCCGGGCGGCATCGACCATGGTGAAGATGACCTTCTTGACGCCGTTGACGTCGGCGTACTCGGCGGGCTGGGGGAGGTTGCGGCCGATCACCGCGTCGGAGCGCGCCGCGCCGCCCTCGGCCGTGCTCTGGGCCCGGGCCGGCACCACCATGGCTACGACCGAGATCGCCACGACGATCGCCCACCTCGAACCGATGGCGCGTGACGACCGATTGCCTGAAGCCGCTACCGTGTTCACCTTGCCCCCGTTCCGGGACCCGTGATCGGGAACCGACGCGCCGGTGCCGCGGGTACGACGCCGGAAGCGAAGCGACGCTCTCCACCACCGTAGGTCTCGGCCAGCCCAGCGCGCCTGGGACACATGTCTCTACCTCCGCCTCGCGCTCGGATTGGAAGGTGAGTGCACGTTCCGAGTCGCCGCGGCCACGGCCTGCGAGGACCGGCCTGCAAGGTTCGATGCGTCAGGACCGGCCACGGCGACC
>CAZACZ010000208.1:0-1133 GCA_964483695.1 uncultured bacterium
TTTCCACACGCACTACTTGTAGTTCTGACGATCAGGCTTGCCAAAGCCGAGCGGTTGTCAGAGGACGCCTTAGCCTGGTCCTTAGCGGACACCCACTTTCCCGCATTGTCCTGAGGTCTTCTCGGGTACGTTTCGCGTACTCGGGAGGCGAGCGTGTCGAAGCTGGCGGAGCGGGAGCTGGTGTGCGCGGAGGTGCTCGTGGGTAGGGGCCACAGTGTCCGCAGTGTCGCCAAGGAGCTCGGGGTGGACGAGAGCACGCTGCGGTACCGTCTGCAGCGCCGGGCTGAGGGTGCGGTGGATGGCCGGGCGCAGCAGCCGGAGGCGTGCGTTCCGTTCGAGGACGTGATTCAAGCGTGGATCGCGCGGCAGGACTGGGATGGGGAGTCGGGCCGGCCGGAGAGCATCCAGAGTCTGTACGAGACGCTGGTGGCGGAGCACGGTTACGTCGGGTCGTACAAGGCGGTGGTTCGGTTCGTGCGTCAGCGCGCGCCGGCACCGAAGGTCAGGCCGGTCAGGCGTATCGAGACGCGCCCTGGCACGCAAGCGCAGGTGGATTGGGGTACCCGCAAGATCTTCGTGCACGAACTGGGCGGGCTCACGCCGCTGAGCGCGTTCCTGATGACGTTGTCGCACTCGCGCCTAAGTCCGGTGCGGTTCTACCTGGATGAGACGCAGCTCTCGTGGCTGGATGGGCATAACCGCGGCCTGGAGTTCCTGGGCGGCGTGCCGTTGACCATGCGCATCGACAACCTGAAGGTGGGCGTGAAGAAGGGCGCCGGCGCGTGGGCGGAGTTGAACGACACCTACCTGGCGTACGCCGATCAGCTCGGTTTCCTGATCGACCCAACCCGGCCGCGCAGCGCTCAGGCCAAGGGCAAGGTCGAGCGCCGCGTGCAGGACGTAATCGGCGGCATCATCCGGCGCGGTGAGCGCTTCGTGAATCTCGAGGATCTGAACCAGGCGGCCGCCGATCGCATCGCCGCGCGCGCCAAGAAGCTCATCAACCCGGTCACCGGCGACACCGTTCACGACACCTGGCTGGCGGAGCGCGAGGTGCTGCAGCCGCTGCCGGAAGCCTTGCCGGTTCCGTTCGATGTGCAGGTCATCCGGAAGGTGGGCCGCGATTGCCTGGT
>CAZACZ010000209.1:0-1126 GCA_964483695.1 uncultured bacterium
AGGCCGATCGCCTGACCGGCGGGGAAGGCAACGGGGTAGAGGAAGGTGAGGGCGCCGGCCAGGAACACCAGCACGCCGATCCCTTGGAGGGGCTTGGGGCGCTCGCCTAGGAGCGCCGCGCCCAGCAATGCCACCGCCACCGGCGAGAAGCTGAGCACCAGGCTGGTCGTCTGCGCGGGCAGGCGATCGAGCGCGAGGAACTGCGCGCCCTGCGTGAGGGTGTACATCACGACGCCGAGCGCCAAGAGGAGCGCCCAGTCTCGTCGCGGAAGGCGCGCGACCGCATGGCGTACCCCGGGCCGGGTGAGCACCGGCACGAGCAAGAGGAACGCGAGGGCGTAGCGCAACCCGGCGAAGGTGAGCGCGGGGATCTCGTCGAGTCCGATCTTGATCAGGACCCAGGACGTCGACCAGAGGAACGTCACGAACAAGGCTTGAAGAACGGCGCGCGCGTGGGTCGGTTGCACGGACACCTCCAGGATCGTTGCGGCACACCTCTCCGGCGTGCCGACCTGTCTCCTCGAGGCTTTTGTCCTGTCAGATGCTGCCCAGTTCGGGGTTACGTAGCGCTCGGACCGGACCCGCGAAGCGGCGGAACCCTAGCTACCATCATCGGTCGCGCCATCACTGTAGCAGGGGCGGGGCGGTCGCGGACGCCGGGGGTCCACGCGTCCGCGGTTCCCGTTTGCTGGGACGTGGCGGGCGCGCGTCGCGCGCGGTACGCTCGGCTCTCGATCCCAGCGGATCTCGGACGAGGGCGACGTACCCGGTCACGACAAGACGTCGCGTGGAGGTGAAGCGCGTGGCGTGGTTCGTGTTGGTGGTCTCGGGTGTGATGGAAGCGGTGTGGGCCACGGCCCTCGGGAAGTCCGATGGCCTCACGAGGCTCGGGCCAAGCGTCGTGTTCGTCGTGGCGTTGGCGCTCAGCATGGCGGGCCTGGCGATAGCGATGCGGAGTCTCCCGACAGGCACCTCGTACGCGGTGTGGGTCGGTATCGGGGCGGCGTTGACCGTCGCGTTCGCCATGCTCACCGGCACCGAACCGGTGTCGGGGGTCCGGGTGGCGTTGCTTCTGGGGCTGGTGGGGTGCATCGTTGGGTTGAAGCTGGTCGGGTGAGGGTTCCCG
>CAZACZ010000210.1:0-1095 GCA_964483695.1 uncultured bacterium
GGGGAAGAGCGCTGCATCGCGTGCAAGCTGTGCGAGGCGGTGTGTCCGGCGCAGGCGATCACCATTGAGGCGCAGCCGCGCGAGGATGGCAGCCGCCGCACGACGCGCTACGACATCGACATGACCAAATGCATCTATTGCGGTTTCTGCCAGGAAGCCTGCCCGGTGGATGCGGTCGTGGAAGGGCCGAACTTCGAATTCGCGACCGAAACGCGCGAGGAGCTGATCTACGACAAGGCCAAGCTTCTTGAAAATGGTGACAAGTGGGAACGCGCGATCGCCGCGAACCTTGCCGCCGATGCGCCTTATCGGTAATGCGCGCCGTGTCTAACTCAAACCCGTTCGCCCTGAGCTTGTCGAAGGGCTCGACTGAGCGCCGCGAAGTCAATTCACTTCGTTCAGTGGAAGGCTTCGACTTCGCTCGGCCCGAACGGTTTCCGGGGGCCATCCTGTGATCCACGTCTTAGCCTTTTACCTGTTCGCGATCCTGGTGGTGTCCAGCGGTGCGCTGACCATATTGTCGCGTAACCCGGTCCATTCGGTGCTGTGGCTGATCCTGGCCTTCTTCAACGCGGCGGGTCTGATGATCCTGCTGGGCGCGGAATTCATAGCGATGCTGCTGGTCATCGTCTATGTCGGCGCGGTCGCGGTCCTGTTCCTGTTCGTCGTCATGATGCTGGACATCGACTTTGCCGAACTGCGGGCCGGTTTCGTGAGCTATCTGCCGTTCGGCCTGCTGATCGCGCTGGTGCTGCTGGCGGAAATCGTGCTGGGCATTGGCCTGTGGAGCGCCGGTCCGATTGAACTGGCGCAGCGCGCGGCGCCGGCCACGCCGGACGTATCGAACATCAAGGCGATCGGTACGCTGCTTTATACCCGCTATATCTTCCTGTTCGAAGCGGCAGGCATCGTCCTGCTGGTTGCGATGATCGGTGCGATCGTCCTGACCCATCGGGCACGCGGCGGGGTGAAGGGCCAGAACATCGCCAGGCAGAATCGTCGCCGTCCGCAGGATGCGGTCCGCAATATCAATCAGCCCGCAGGGCAGGGGGTGGAGCTGTGATCGGCCTTCAACATTATATGGTGGTCAGCGCC
>CAZACZ010000211.1:0-1095 GCA_964483695.1 uncultured bacterium
AACCTGCGGCCCTACGACCCCACCTGGCCGGCGCGCTACGAACGGGAACGCGCGGCGATCGTCGGCGCCCTGGGGCACCTCGTCGACGGCGGCGCCCTGGACGGCATCGAGCACGTCGGCTCCACGGCGGTGCCCGGGCTCTCCGCCAAACCGTGCATCGACATCCTGGCGCGCGTGCATCCCTACCCGCCGACGGCGCGGCAGGTCGCGGCCCTCGAGGCCGCCGGCTTCGCGCACCACGGGGAGAACGGCCTGCCGGGCCGCACCTACTTCACCAAGGGGCCGCACGACGTCCACCTGCACGTGGTGGGGTTCGACTCCGAGCACTGGCAGCGCCACCTGCTGTTCCGCGACTACCTGCGTGCCGAGCCCGACGCGCTTCGTCGCTACCAAGCGCTGAAGGAGCGCCTGGCAGCAACCTTCCCCGACCGGCGCGACGCCTACCAGGACGGCAAGAGCGACCTCATCGCCCAGCTCGACCGGGAAGCGCTGGCGTGGCACCTGCGCGTCACCGGCTTCGCCCCCGTCCGGTTCGCCGCCGGCGAGCTGGCGGCGCTGACCGAGGCGGACGTGCCGTGGGCCGTCGCCAGCGGCTGGGCGCTCGACCTGTTCCTCGGTGCGCCGAGCCGGTACCACGAGGACCTCGACGTCGAGCTGGCGTTCGCCGACCAGGCGGCGCTGCAGCGCGCGCTGCGGGCTGGCGGCTGGCGCCTCGATCAAGTGGTCGAAGGCGGCATCTACGCGCCGTGGCCGGACGGCGATGCGGTCCGAGCGGGGGTGCACCAGGTGCACGGCAGGAAGAACGGTGCGTTCCTCGACGTGCTGTTCGCCCCGCACGCGGGCGGCGCCTGGGTGTACCGCCGCGACGATCGCGTCACGCTGCCGCTGGGGCGGGCCGTCTTGCGAAGCGAAGCCGACGGCGTGCCGTACCTCGCTCCGGAGGCGGTACTGCTGTTCAAGAGCCGCTCGAGCCAGGGGGGCCGCGAACGCCCCGTACCGCGCCCGAAGGACGACGACGACTTCGCCCGCGTCCTGCCGCAGCTGGACGGCGAGCAGCGGACCTGGTTGCTGGGTGCGCTGCGGGTGGTGCACGGC
>CAZACZ010000212.1:0-1053 GCA_964483695.1 uncultured bacterium
TCGACTACCCGACCCGGCATTTCATCGACTACATGTCGCTGGCCAAGGTCAACGGGGCCTGGAAGATCGTCAACAAGAGCTATGTGGCGGGGCCGCCCTTGCCGCGCTGACCCCAAGCCGGATCGGAGGCCGCGTCCCGCCATGATCCTCCCCGTCGCCCGAGTCGCGGGGTTGCTGGCAGGCGGTATCCTGGCCCTCTCCTGCGGCAGGAGCGAGGCGGCGCCGGCGATGGTGACCGCGACCTGCCATGCCCCGATCCCGCCCGGCACCGGGGTCCTGGTCTACTCCCGCACCGCCGGCTACCGGCACGCCTCGATTCCCTCCGGCATCGCCGCCATCGAGGCGCTGGGCCGGGAACTCGGTTTCGGCGTGGAGCACACCGAGGATCCCACCTGGTTCAGCGATACCACCCTGACCCGGTTCCGGGCGGTGGTGTTCCTCAGCACCACCGGCGACGTGCTCGACGACGCCCAGCAACAGGCCTTCGAGCGGTTCGTGGAGGCGGGCGGCGGGTTCGTGGGCGTCCACGCCGCGGCCGACACCGAGTACGAGTGGCCGTGGTATGGCAACCTGGTCGGCGCCTGGTTCGAGCGCCACCCGGCCATCCAGGCAGCCACGCTCACGGTGACGGATTCGACCCATCCTTCCACTCGCTGCCTGCCGCCCGCCTGGTCACGGACCGACGAATGGTACGACTTCCGCGCGCCGCCACCGGGGACCGCCCGGATCCTGCTCACCATCGACGAAGGCTCTTACCGGGGTGGGGGGATGGGGTCGGATCACCCGATGTCCTGGGCGCAGCTATGGGGTGGCGGCCGCAGCTGGTATACGGCGCTGGGGCACACCGAGGAGAGTTACCGGGAGCCGACCTTCCTGAACCACCTGGCGGGGGGGATCCTCTGGGTGCTCGGGGGCTGAGCTGGCGGGCCCGAAGGGGCGGCAGGGAGCGGCGGAATCCCTGCTATTCGGAGCCCACCCACCCCGAGGTACCGTCGGGGGTGCGGATCAGCAGGTAGCTGCCGAAGCGGCCGAGGATGTCCACGGCGTCGGTTG
>CAZACZ010000213.1:0-1042 GCA_964483695.1 uncultured bacterium
GCGTGGGGGCGCACCTTGGGAGTCCTGGGTGCGCCCCCACGAGCGGGGCCCGTCCGCCTACGATCAATCTCCGTCAGTCGCTGCCGACGAAGAAGACGACATGTCCGCCGGTCGAGTGCCCGTCGACCGCGAGCACGTCGTACGCGACCGCGTACGCCCCCGGGGCCAGCGGCGCCGCGAAGACGAGGCGCACCTCGGACGTGCGGTGCAGCGGCTCGATGGTGAGCGGCATCTCGGCGCCGGCAGCCGGATCGTGGACCTGAGCTGCCGCCAAGGCGTGGAGCCGCATCCGCTCCACGTCGGTGGGCGCGGCGGGGTCCGCGGGCCAGGCGTCGTCCGGCAGCGTGAGGCGCACGACCGAGAAGCGGCTGAAGGCCGCTTCGACGTCGGCGTCGAAGGTCAGGACCACCTCGACGACGTCGGCTACCGTGCTGAAGTCGCTCGGAAGCGCGGCCTCGAGGCCAGCGTGGGCCAGGCTCGCGCCGGCGAGCGCCAGCAGGCCGACCGTCACCGCGGCGGACGTGAACCGCGCGCGGCGCCGCGCCGCGGCGGCGATCATCGTCCTCCCGCCGGGAGGGAGATGGTCGCGGGGTCGGCCACCCCGGGCTCGTAGTGGGTGAAGTGGTCGAACAGCTCGTCGAACTCGACGTCGCCGACGAAGCCGTAGACGCGGAAGGCGTAGTCGCCGACGGCGGTGGGGATGAAGTCGGCGGTGTAGTGACCGGGTTGCCCGCGCACGGCGCGGATGGCGAGCTGGAGCCGGTTCACCCCGTCGGGAGCGATGAGCTCGGCGCCGAGGCTGGCCTCGAGCCCCTCGACGGGCTCGGCCGGGTCGTCGGTCGTGCTGACGATGAGGTCGAGGCGGTTGAGTTGGCCGGCGTAGGCAGGGTTCGTCACGAAGCCGACGGTGACGCGGTAGGCGTCGCCCACGACGATGCTCTGGTGGGCAAGGGCGACGCCGAACAGGGCGACGCCGACGAGGGTGACGCCGACGAGGGTGACGGCAAGGGCACGGCGAACGGTGTGCTGCATGGGGTCTCCT
>CAZACZ010000214.1:0-1039 GCA_964483695.1 uncultured bacterium
GCGTGACGGCGCCTGCGGGTACGCCTGCAGGCGTGGGCATTGGCTGGCCGGAGATATCCCTCTCAAAGTGCGGCTCAGAAGCGCGGGCGCTACGGCACCATGGCCTGCTGTGAGCGGTTTACGAGCGCCGCGCCAATGACTAGAAGGTCCGATGGACAATCCGATCGACACAAGCTGCCCGGGCGTTAACCAACGTCCGCTGCCGGGGATAAGGGCGCAAGATGTTCAAGAAAATCCTGATCGCTAACCGCGGTGAGATCGCCTGCCGCGTCATCAAGACTGCGCGCAAGATGGGTATCAAGACCGTTGCGGTTTATTCTGACGCCGACCGCGATGCGCTGCATGTGGAGATGGCCGACGAGGCCGTCCATCTGGGACCTCCGCCAGCGGCCCAATCCTACTTGCTGATGGACAAGATCATCGCCGCTTGCAAGGCGACGGGGGCGCAGGCCGTCCATCCCGGTTACGGCTTCCTGTCGGAGCGCGAAGCCTTTCCCGTTGAACTGGAGAAGAACGGCATCGTGTTCATCGGCCCCAACGCCAAGGCCATCGCGGCGATGGGCGACAAGATCGAATCCAAGAAGGCCGCGGCTGCTGCGAAAGTATCCACGGTCCCCGGCTACATGGGCGAAATCTCGGATGCCAAGCACGCCGTCAAGATCGCCGACGAGATCGGCTATCCGGTCATGATCAAGGCGTCGGCGGGCGGTGGCGGCAAGGGCATGCGTATCGCCTACAACGCCAAGGAAGCCGAAGAGGGCTTCCAACTCGCCCGCTCGGAAGCCAAGTCGTCATTCGGCGACGACCGCTGCTTCGTCGAGAAGTTCATCGAGAACCCGCGGCATATCGAGATCCAGGTGCTGGGCGACAAGCACGGCAACGTGGTTTACCTCGGGGAGCGCGAATGCTCCATTCAGCGCCGCAACCAGAAGGTTCTGGAAGAAGCTCCCTCGCCGCTGCTGGATGAGAAGACCCGCAAGGCAATGGGCGAGCAGGCCGTCGCGCTGTCCAAGGCGGTCGGGTACGATTCAGCCGGCAC
>CAZACZ010000215.1:0-1037 GCA_964483695.1 uncultured bacterium
CCCGACCTCGTCGAGGAGCTCGAGGGGATGGCCGCCGCTACGCGCCTGAGCCTGGCCGAGTTGGTGGTGGTGGGTGGGTTCACCGACTTCATCGACGTGGTCGCGAACGGCGGCATCGGACGCGCCGCGGCGGCGCCCGGCAGCGCGCTCGAGACCAGCGGCGCCGACGACTGCACCGCCTTCCTGGTGCCCGGCTCCCGCATGGGGGACGGAGCGGCCGCCCTGGGCCAGACGTGGGACATGCACGAAGGATCGACCGAGCACCTGGTCGTGCTGCGGGGCCGGCCCGCCGAGGGGCCCGCGTTCCTGGTCTACAGCACCGCCGGCGCGGTCGGCATGATCGGCATGAACGAAGCCGGCGTCAGCGTCGGGATCAACAACCTCATGGGCGCCGACGGGCGCGTCGGGGTGACCTGGCCGTTCGTGGTCCGGAAGATGCTGCAAGCCGAGGACCTGGACGGCGCGCTGCGTGCGCTCCGCGCGGCGCGCCTGGCGGGTGGGCACAACTACATCGTGATGGACGCCAGCGGACGCGGGGTGAACGTCGAAGCGATGGCCACCCTGCGGCACGAGACGCCGGTCGTCGACGCGCCGGTCGCCCACACCAACCACTGCCTCGCCCCCGAGACGATCGCGGTGCAGCGCGCCCGCGATCCCGAGTCGCAGGCCGACTCCGAAGCGCGGCTGGCCGACGCCGAGCGGCTGCTGGCTCGCGACGGCCTCACCATCGACGACCTGCAACGGGTCACCGCCGACACCGCGCACATCTGCCACCGAGGCGTGCCCCCACGCTTCGTGGGGACGTGCGGCGGCGTGATCATGCGTCCCGCCACGCGCGAGCTGTGGGCCGTCAAGGGCCTGCCGAGCGAGGGCGCGTACCAGCGCTTCGTCGTCGCAGGGCAGGCGGCATGAGCGGCGAGGAACCGGCCGGCGACGGCGGCGCGCGCGCCCGGGCTCCCGGCGACGGAGCACCGGCAACGAGCGGCGCGCGCCCGGCGGTACGGGTGCGCATCACGCAGGCGCGGCCGGCCGACGCC
>CAZACZ010000216.1:0-1037 GCA_964483695.1 uncultured bacterium
CCCGACCTCGTCGAGGAGCTCGAGGGGATGGCCGCCGCTACGCGCCTGAGCCTGGGCGAGCTGGTGGTGGTGGGCGGGTTCACCGACTTCATCGACGTGGTCGCGAACGGCGGCATCGGACGCGCTGCGGCGGCACCCGGCAGCGCGCTCGAGACCAGTGGCGCCGACGACTGCACCGCCTTCCTGGTGCCCGGTTCCCGCATGGGGGACGGGACGGCCGCCCTGGGCCAGACGTGGGACATGCACGAAGGATCGACCGAGCATCTGGTCGTGCTGCGGGGCCGTCCCGCCGAGGGGCCCGCGTTCCTGGTCTACACCACCGCCGGCGCGGTCGGCATGATCGGCATGAACGAAGCCGGCGTCAGCGTCGGGATCAACAACCTCATGGGCGCCGACGGACGCGTCGGGGTGACCTGGCCGTTCGTGGTCCGGAGGATGCTGCAAGCCGACGACCTGGACGGCGCGCTGCAGGCGCTGCGCTCTGCGCGCCTGGCGGGTGGGCACAACTACATCGTGATGGACGCCAGCGGGCGCGGGGTGAACGTCGAAGCGATGGCCACCCGGCGGCACGAGACGCCGGTCGTCGCCGCGCCGGTGGCCCACACCAACCACTGCGTCGCCCCCGAGACGATCGCGGTGCAGCGCGCGCGCGATCCGGAGTCGCAGGCCGACTCCGAAGCGCGGCTGGCCGACGCCGAGCGGCTGCTGGCTCGCGACGACCTCACCATCGAGGACCTGCAGCGGGTCACCGCCGACACCGCGCACATCTGCCACCGAGGCGTGCCCCCGCGTTTCGTGGGGACGTGCGGTGGCGTGGTCATGCGCCCCGCCACCCGCGAGCTGTGGGCCGTCAAGGGCCTGCCGAGCGAGGGTGCGTACCAGCGTTTCGTCGTCGGAGGGAAGGCGGCATGAGCGGCGGGGAACCTGCCGGCGACGGCGGCGCGCGCGGTCGGGCCCCGGGCGACGGAGCACCGTCAAGGCACGGCGCGCGCCCGGCGGTACGGGTGCGCATCACGCAGGCGCGGCCGGCCGACGCC
>CAZACZ010000217.1:0-1026 GCA_964483695.1 uncultured bacterium
GCGTCACCGTCCTCTGGGGTGGTGTCGCCGGCGGGCCGGTGCGGGGCGCCACCGAGCGCCAACGCCTCCATCACCCGCGCCCGCACCCGACCCTCCACCTCCGGGTTCCCCCCCAAGAACTCCACCGCCCGCTCCTTCCCCTGCCCCAAGCGCACCTGCTCGAACGAGAACCACGACCCCGACTTCTCCACCACCCCCAAGTCCGACGCGATCGACACCAAGTCCCCCAAGCGATCGATGCCCCGCCCGAACACGATGTCCACCTCCGCCTCCCGGAACGGCGGCGCCACCTTGTTCTTCGTCACCCGCACCCGCACCCGCGACCCGACGCGCTCCCCACCCACCTTCACGTCCCCCTTGCGCCGCACCTCCATGCGCACACTCGCATAGAACTTCAACGCCCGCCCCCCCGGCGTCACCTCCGGGTTGCCGTACAACACCCCGATCTTCTCCCGCACCTGGTTGATGAACACCGCCGTGCACCGCGACTTCGCCAACGCCCCCGTCAACTTCCGCAACGCCTGCGACATCAGACGCGCCTGCAACCCCACGTGCGCATCCCCCATCTCCCCCTCGATCTCCGCCCGCGGCGTCAACGCCGCCACACTATCCACCACCACCACGTCCACCGCCCCCGAGCGCACCAACAACTCCACGATCTCCAACGCCTGCTCCCCCGTGTCCGGCTGCGACACCAGCAACTCGTCCACGTCCACCCCCAACGCCCGCGCGTACGACGGATCCAACGCATGCTCCGCATCCACGAACGCCGCCACGCCCCCCACCCGCTGCGCCTCCGCCACGACATGCAACGCCAACGTCGTCTTCCCCCCCGACTCCGGCCCGTACACCTCCACCACCCGACCCCGCGGCACCCCCCCCACCCCCAACGCCACATCCACACTCAACGACCCCGTCGAGATCACCCCCGCCGACAACACCCCCACCGGCTCCGCCCCCAACCGCATCACCGCACCCCGACCGAACTGCCGCTCGATCTGCGACAACGCAGCATCCAATGCCTTC